>JAYTGQ010000080.1:0-18833 GCA_043733345.1 Schlesneria sp. | reverse complement strand
TTCCGAGCGGGGCGGCGTCAGCCCCCTGGCTCTTCTAAACTCCGCGCGGCCGGAACTGAGTCGTTTAACCGCGTGGGCAACGCCCCGCGCGTTGATGGCAAAACAGCGTTCCACATCGCTCGACGCGCGGGGCGTTGCCCACGCGGTTAAACGAGCCAATTGCCTCAATCTTGGCCGCGCGAGGTACAACGCGGGCTGACGCCCAAGAACCGGGGGGCTGACGCCGCCCCGCTCGGAAATTCATCGGAATAAGCGGGAGCTCGACACTCCCCTACCCACCGGCGACATCTCGCTTTTCCGGCTCCTTGCTCATCGGGCCGGGTGCGGTTGGCTTGG
The DNA here is from genome assembly GCA_043733345.1 of Schlesneria sp. Taxonomy (GTDB): domain Bacteria; phylum Planctomycetota; class Planctomycetia; order Planctomycetales; family Planctomycetaceae; genus Schlesneria. Next base: position 18,497 of record JAYTGQ010000080.1, on the reverse strand, counting down.
CGGCAGGCGCTGGCAAGGGGAAGACATTACGCGGGGAGAGCGCATTGGCCGGGAGCGTCATGTCCAGCAGAGTCGGCTCGACGGGAAGGTCGATGTGGCTGGGGTTGAGTTGCCGCTGGGCCTCTTTCAGCAGGAAGTCCACGCTTTGAAACGGCTCGGCCCCGATGTCGTGCCAGCGGATGCGGCCCTCACCGTCGATCAAGTACGTCGCGTGGAGCGGCACCTTTTCAAAGTCATCGAATGCCTGATAAAGCTTGAACGCCGTGAACGAATCGTCCGAGACCAGCGGGAACGGGAACGTGCCGTCCTTTTTGAATCGCTCGTGCGACTTCTTCAGATCGTCGAGACTGTCGGTGCTGATGGCGATCAGTGAAATGCCCGCGTCGGCGTACTCCTTCGTCTTCGGAGCGAACGCCTGCAACTGCTCGGCACAGTGCAGACAGCCATAGCCGAGGTAGAAAATCACGACCACGGGACGCCCGCGAAATTCGGCGAGCGTTCGTAACTTTCCATCGGCATCCGGGAGCGACCAATCGGCAGCGGGCGACGGCTGCCAGGTGTCTGGGCCGAGGGTGTCGAGGCTCGGGCGGTTGCCGGTGTCTTCCTTCGCGGGCGTTTTCACGCGCCAGTCCTGACCGAAACCGAGTTCGACGGCGATCGGTGTGAGTCGCGCGAACGGAGGGGCATCCAAATCGAGCTGCCCCGAAATCGCGCGCAGCTTCTCGAACGACTGCTTCGCCTCGTCCTTCTTATCCAACTGCCACAGCATCTGGATGAGATGCGCCAGCGGGAGGACTTCGTACTCGTGCGAGTTGGCGTGGTCGCGCAGCGCCTTCAGCGCCTCGTCGTTCTTGCCCGCGAGTCGCAACACTTCGGCGAGGTACAGCTCATCGACGTTGGTCGCCTTGATGAGTCGCTCGTGGGCTTCGGCTGGCTTACCGTCGGCAAGCAACACGTAGCCCTGCAACTCGTCGATGGCTCGTTCGAGGACGCGAATCTTTTCCGAAGTCGGTTGCTTGGCTTGAGTCTGCGCGGCCTCAATGGCCTTCGCGTCCTTGACCTCATACCGCGCCTTGGCAGTCGCCAGATCGACCGCTTCGTCTTGATCCTGTTGGAGTCGCTTCAAGCGGTGTTCGAGGATCGCCAATTGAGCCTTCCCGTTCTGAACGTCACCCTTGCGGAAGTAGGCTCGCCCGAGAGCACGGAAGCGTTTGACTTGTTCGGCGTGATCGTCGGTCGGGGCGAGGTACTGTGTGTTCGCGTCGGCGATCAGTGCGTCCCACAACTCGTACTGCGTGTAGGTCTCGAACAACCGCAGCCGTCCGTAGTGGGCGCTGCCGCCGCCGGGAAACTGGTTGTATTTCGGGTGCCTCGGCAACTCGATCGTGTTCCGCGACAGCGAGATCGCCTCGCGCACGCGGCCGACGCTTTGCAGGTTTCGCACGAGCCACTCGTTGTTGTGCGCGAAGTTGTGAATGCGGTCGGGCAGGATGCCGTCGCGCATCATGTAGGCGTGGTCGGTGCGGGCCGAGGCTTCCTGCTGCCACGCGGAGTCGGCGTACCGCTTGAGTTTGGCAAACGTGTGTCCCGACATGTGCCACATGTGCGCGATGCCCGGTGCCGACTGACCGCACTTCGCCGCCGAGTTCACCGCCAGTGACGCCTTGTCGGTGTCCCACAGATGGACACGATAGTGATGGCAAGGATGCAGCGGGTTCACGGCCAGCACGTCGTTCAGCAGGGCGTCAATTGCGAAGTACGTGCTGAGGCCGAGGTCCGAGCGGCTCTGCCACAGCGTCAACCCGAGCAGTGCCTTGGCTTCCACATCGTCGGGAAACTTGTAGAGGATGTTCTCCAGCGCGCTGACGTAGTTCTGGGCACGCGTCTTCTTTTTCTTCTCGTCACCCGTCTCGGCCTTGTACCAGGCGTCGAGGGCTTCGATGTACATCCGCTCCCGTTCGCTGGCGGTCCCCTTCAACTTGACTGCTTCGGCGAGGAACGACTTCGCTCGCTTCTCATTGTTCACGTTGGCGAGCGCCATGCCCCAGTAAGCCATCGCGCACGAGTGATCGAGCGCACAGACCTGACGAAAGGAACGCTCGGCCTCGAAGTACCAGAAGCCGTGCAACTGGCCGAGTCCCTGATTGAAGAACGCCTGCGCCTGCGGTTCCTTCGACGTGATCGGGAACGACACGTTGCCGGTCGTCCCCATCAAATACGCCGCCCGACGCGGCCCCTCGTCGAACGCCTCGCCATGCGACGAGTGCCCCGGATCGACCACGTTCGCAGGCTTGAGGGCACTGGGTGGAGCGTCCTCGGCTGACCAGGCCGTTGAGGCGACGAACAACACGGCAATGCAGGACCAACGCAACATGATTGTCTTTCCGTCTCTCGTAAAACTAATCCTCAAACAAGCGAACCCCACCGGGCTTGCCCCATTGGTCTCTACACAACTCCAGAAGCATCGCCACTCCAACCGTGTTTGTTGTGTCCCTCTTCATCCGTGCCCCGGCTTTGCCATCCGTGCTAGTTCGAGTTTTGAAAGACAAGGTCTTGAGCACGGATGGCAAAGTCGGGGCACGGATGAAGAGGGGCATAATCAGCATGTCTGGAAAGGCCATCCAACTTGTGTTGTGTAGAGACCAATGAGCCTGTCTCGGTGGTGAGCTAGTCGCGAACACCCGACCTCGGACATCAAATCACTTCAAGACGGAAACTGATTCCAAGCTGTCGCCCCCATTGCCTGCCACGCAGCCAATTCGTCTGCCAGCTCCTGCGGCATTGGCTCCCCATCATCGGGAACAACCAACATACCGCAGCCCATTTCAACGATTCGTACCTTGGTGTTTGGCAGTAAGCCCTGTCGCTGACCCACACCATCTGGAATCAGCAGCGACCCCGCTGGATCGATCATCGCTGTACTCATGGGATTGCCTTCAGGTTGATCGTGCTATACCTCACTTGGCACAAAGTGAGACATTTCCGAGCGGGGGGGCTTACGCCACCCCGCTCAGATGTCTCATCACTGACCGCGCGGAGTATAAACCGCACGGGCAACGCTCCGCAGGTGGATGGGACATCTCTCCTCCCACCGCTTCACTCCGCCTTGCCGAGGAGTTTTTCCAGCAGCTTGCTCAGTTCCGGGCCGCGGGCCTTCATCGAAATCACCTTGCCGTCTTGATCGACCAAAATGGCGGCGGGGATGGCGGAGATGCCATAGAACTGAGCCAGTGGATGATTCCAACCGGTTCCCTTTTGAATCTCTTCGTCGTAGAGCTGTGCCCACGGGAGTTCTTCTTTTTCGATGAACTTTTCGAGCGGTTCGCGGCTGCGGTCGAGGCTGATGCCGACCACTTCGAAGCCCTGCTCGTGGAACTTTTTGTAGTTCGCTTTGACGTTGGGAAGTTCAGCAATGCACGGGCCGCACCACGTTGCCCAGAAATCGACCAACACCACTTTGCCGCGATACGAAGCCCAGTCGAACGCATGCCCGTCGAGCAGCTTGGCTTCGATCTCCATCGTGTTGCCGGGCAGGGCGGCGCGCCGCGCGGTCCCTCGCATCCGCGTCGCCGTGTCGCGCATCTGAGGCGTTCCCTGATGTTCGGCCAAGTCGGCGATCTTGTTGTAGTAGGCCGCGACTTCTTTCGGAGTGGCCACAGCCTCCAGCACTTTCCCGAGCTGCATGACTTCGCCCATCACCGAGCGAGCAAACTTTTTCTTCTCGGCGTTGGTGAGGACTTCTTCGGCCAGCGTGCTGCGATCGGCGTCGTTCAGTTCTTGAGCGTTCAAGATGCGCACCGTCAGCCACTTCTCGGCCGCAGCTTTGGCAACGATCTGGTTGGCGTCTTGCTTCATCAGAGCGACGGCATCCAGCGCTTCCTTGCCAGCGCCGGGGATATCGTTCGCCGCGAGCATGATCAGCGAACCGAGTTTCATCTCGACCGCTTGTGTGACCAACTTTTCGTCCGGCTCCTGCTTCAGGATCTTGTCGCCGGCCACGATGATGGCTCGCTGCACTTTGACCGCGTGATCGATCGCCTCTTCGCGATTGGCAAACTTTGGTTGCTTCTTTTGCAGCTTCGCAATGAAAGCGAGAATTTCCTTCGGAGAGCCATCGGGGACGGCGTAGTCAGGATCGGTCTCGGCCGCAGTGGCCGCCGCCGCCGGTTTGGCATCTTCGGCCTGAACCGTTTGAAGTACGGGACCGGTCTCATGCGAGGCGACGACCGCCACCAACACGATTGGAACAGCAACAGCCAACAATTGAGACCAGTGACGCGGTGTGAAGCGGCGAAGAACCATTGAAGACTCCAAGCGAGGGAAGGGGGGAGGAACCGAGGCGGGCATCCGTGGCGGGCCTCCATCAAGATACTCTGCTGCAACGACGATTCGCCAGCCGGTGCTGAGACTCAACGCGGTCGCGGCCACACGCAGTCGCATCGTGCCGGTTGTCAGGATGATTCCGCTCGGTCATCCGTCTACACTCCCGCCCGCGCTTGGCTCTGCCGACAAAGGTGCAGCGGCTCGATTCACACGGAATTGCTCACCGAAAAATTTGCGTCCGGACTCACAAGGAATCTCCCGTCATGGTCGATGTTGTTTCGCTCACGAATAACCCGTTACTGGCTTCGTCTGGCCTGCCCGACTTCGCCGCCATTCGGCCCGAACACGTCGTTCCGGCAGTCACGCATCTGTTGGCAGAGGCGACGGCAAAGCTCGAGGTGATCGAGCGAGAGTTGGTCCCCACTTGGGCAGGAACGATCGGGCAGTTGGAAGAGTTGGACCGACCGTTCGAGTACGGGTGGAAGCCGGTTGGGCACTTGTTCGGCGTCTTGAACTCGGACGAGTTGCGTGCCGCGTATGAGGCCGCGCTGCCTGAAGTCGTTCAGTTTGGTCTGCGAGCCAGTCAGAGCGAGCCGATCTACCGCGCCTTGAAGGAACTGCGAGCCAGTGAGGAATGGTCGCGACTCAATGAGGCTCAGCAACGGATCATCGCGGATCGGATCAAGGGTGCAGAGCTGTCAGGAATCGCGCTCGGCGGCGAACAGCGTGAGCGGTTCAATGCCATTGAGCAGGAGCTGTCTCAAGTCTCAACCGAATACTCGAATCATGTCCTCGACGCGACGAAGGCGTTCTCGTTGGAAGTGACCGATTCGGCGGATGCGGTCGGTTGGCCAAGTACGCTCCGAAACCTCGCGGCCAAGTCGTGGAATACGGCTCACGCCGGAGAGGATTCGACGGGGAGCGGACCAGGAAGTCCGGCTTTAAGAAAAGCCGGACTTCCGAGCGAAGGCCCCGCGCGAGTCGCGACGCCGGAAGCGGGGCCGTGGCGCATCACGCTAGAGATGCCACTGTTTCAGCCGTTCATGGAACATTGCCGCAACCGCTCATTGCGCGAACAGCTTTATCGCGCCTTCGTCACCCGCGCATCGTCAGGCCCGTTCGACAATGGGCCGCTGATCACGCGACTGCTAGCGCTACGTCAAGAGAAGGCGCGGTTGCTCGGTTTCAACAATTTTGCCGAAGTGAGTCTCGCGCGGAAGATGGCTCCCAGCGTCGAGGCCGTGCGACAGATGGCGGCTCAGTTGCGCGACGCATCGTGGGCGGCGGCGGTGCGAGATTTGGACGACATCCAAGCGCTGAAGGCCGCGCGCGGCGATGCGTCGCCGCTGGAAGTCTGGGACGTGGCGTTCTGGGCCGAACGGCTGCGCGAGGAACGGTACTCGTACACGGACGACGAACTCCGGCCTTACTTTCCGTTTGAGAAAGTGCTGGACGGATTGTTCCAACTGCTCGGCCGTTTGTTCGGGATCACGATTCAGCAGGCGACCGACAACGTCAGCGTGTGGCACTCGGACGCACGGTTCTATCGCGTGTATGAAGACGGCGGCGAACATCTTGCGTCGTTCTATCTCGACCCGTATTCGCGGCCGGAGAACAAACGCGGAGGGGCGTGGATGGACGACTGCTTGGGGCGGAGGAAGGTGCGGGCGGGAGCAGAAATCAAAGAGCCCCTGACCCTAACCCTCTCCCCGCAGAGCCGGGGCGAGGGGACCAGAAATGAAAGCCCCCCTCACCCTCACCCTCTCCCCCACAAAGCTGGGGGCGAGGGGACAAGCGGGACGCAAATTCCAGTGGCGCATCTCGTCTGTAATCAGACGCCGCCGCATGGAGCGACTCCGAGTTTAATGTCGTTCCGTGAAGTCGAGACTCTGTTTCACGAGATGGGGCACGGGCTGCAACACATGCTGACGCGAGTTGATGACGCCGATGCGGCCGGGATCAACGGGGTCGAGTGGGACGCGGTCGAACTGCCGAGTCAGTTCATGGAGAACTGGTGCTATCACCGCCCGACGCTGCTCAGTTTGACCGGTCACTATCAAACGAATGAGCCGCTGCCGGAAGCGCTGTTCGACAAGGTCCGCGCTGCCAAGAACTATCGCGCGGGGTCCATGATGTTGCGACAACTGTTGTTCAGTTTGACCGACATGTCGCTCCATTCCGACTTCGATCCGCACGGCAGTGAGACCGCGCACGAGGTGAATCGGCGGCTCAGCGAACAGACGAGTGTTCTGCCGTTGTTACCCGAAGACCGTTCGCTCTGTTCGTTCCAGCACATCTTCAGTGGCGGCTACGCGGCGGGCTACTACAGCTACAAGTGGGCTGAAATTCTGAGCGCCGATGCCTTCAGCGCGTTTGAAGAAGCGGGCCTTGACGATGAAGCGGCGGTGACAGCCACCGGTCGTCGCTTTCGCGATACGGTTCTCGCGCTCGGCGGGAGCCGTCACCCCCTGGAAATCTTCCGCGCCTTCCGTGGTCGCGAACCCAACGCGACGGCGCTGCTGCGGCACTCGGGCTTGAACTGATTCCGGTGTCCACTGCCGGCCGGCCGGTTTGTTGGCTGAGTCGATAGGAACGTCACTCATTAGGCGAGCGGCCGGAAATAGCTTGCCATCAAAGCCTGACGCGCAAGCGAAGGACGCTCGGCCGCCGATCCTTCGCTTGCGCGTCAGGCTTTGATCGGCGGTCAGACAACTCTTGCCGCGCGCCGGATTCGTCGAATTCGGGCATTCGCTATGACCGGCATGACCGCGACGGACGGTTCCATCGCTGAAGTCGATGTCTCCTTTTTGAACTGTTGTCTGGCAGTGACACTTTTCTGAACGCCGTGTCCGCTAGCAGTCGATGCAGTGGGAGATGATCGGCGCGGAGTGATTGCGGTTCCATTGATCTCGGTTGGTTTCCAGAGTTGATCCGAGATCGGTTCGGCTTTCGGGGGGATCGTGCCGCGAATTCCTTGAGGCCACGCATGCCGTTCATCCGGGAGCATCGTGTGAAATTTGGCTTGCGCAGCCTGTTTGATCCGGCGGTTTGGCTGATGAATCGTCTGTCCTATCCACGCAAGTTTGCGGTGGCGGGGACATTGTTTGCGCTCCCGCTGTTACTGGTCACGGGCCTTTATATTTCGACATTGACCGAGAAGGTGGAAGTCTCACAACAAGCCCAGGCGGGTAGTCGCGCACTGCGGATGATGGTGCCGATTTGGCGAACGTTGTGTGACCATCGGCGGACGGTGCTGCGGTTGCCAAACAATGATGTCTCAGGGCTGAAAGAGGCGGTCGGTCAGGTTCGTGAGGGGTTGGATCGTCAGCTGAAAAGAGGCGGTGACGCCGATGAGCCGACTCGTCGTGTCTTGGCGTCATGCGCTCGGTGGGAATTGTTTCAGTCCAAGCTGCGGGCGCTGAGAGACTTGCCGCCGGGCCGCGAGGGTGGCTTTGACAGTCCTCCGGTGTTGTCCGAGTTGATTGGCGACCTGCTCACGGTCTTCCGACAAATCGCCGATGTCTCACGGCTCACAGCAGACACTCGCCTAGACAGTCAGAATCTCGCCATTGCTTCGACGCGGTTGTTGCCGGGACTCATCGAAGCCGAGCAGCGGCTGGGCGAGTTGTTCTACTCACGAACTACTCCAGAGGCAGCCACGCTGCAATTCGATGTCGAGGCCACCGAATCACTCTTCAATATGCGACTGTCGCTGGACCAAATTCGCGAAGGACTGTTCACGTCCGTGCAGACCGAATCGGGTCTGGCCAAGCAGCTCCAACAACCGTTGGCCCAATGCCGCACGTCACTCACTGCGGCGGAACGCGCCATGCGCGCCGTGATGCGTGGCGCGGAGGACATGCCCACCGGCGCTGAGATCGAACAACTGAATCATGCTGCGGTGCGTGACACGTTCTCGCTGCTGGCCGAATGTATGGATGCGTTCGATCGCTTGGTGGGAGGTCGCTCCGCAGCGGCGGCGTTTCGTCGTGACCTGCTCTTGTGCCTCACATTGCTGCCGGTTGCGATTGCCGTCTACTTGGGAATCGGCTTCTGTCTGGCCGTCATTCGGACGGTGGACCGAATGCGTGATGTGACCGATCTGGTCATGGCCAACGACTGGCGCGGTCACGACGCGACGCCCATCGAAGCGCAGGATGAACTGGGGCGCATGATTGGAGACTTCGGCCGTGTGACCGGTCGTCTGCGCGAGGAATGGGCTGCGGCGAATGCCGAAGCAGCGCGGGCCACAGCCGCTGAAGAATCGCTGCGAGTCAGTGATCAGCGTTTTAAGCTCGCGCTGTGCGGCACGAACGATGGAATCTGGGACTGGGATTTGCAAACGGATTACGTCTTCTACTCGACCCGCTTCAAAGAGTTGCTCGGCTATGGTGATGAGGAGTTTGGCGTCTGGCTGTCGGCCATGGCGGATGTCCTTCATCCAGATGACTTCGAGGCCACCTGGGAGGCTGTGGAGCGGCATCTGAAAGACCGGGTTCCGTACCACATCGAGCATCGTTTGCGAACCAAAAGTGGCGAGTACCGCTGGTACTTGGAACGCGGACAGGCCGTCTGGGACGAGAACGGCGTTCCCATTCGCATGGCCGGTTCGATCAGCGACGTGACTGCGGCGCGACAAGCCGCCGAAGCATTGCGGGCCAGCGAAGATCAACTCCAAGCCATTCTCGATAACACTCCCGCCGTGATCTATGTGAAGGATCTTGAGGGTCGGTATCAGCTGATCAACGGACAGTTCTCGCGGGTGTTCCAGCAGAGTCAGCAACAGGCCGTCGGCAAGACGGACTTCGACCTGTTCCCGGACGAGATCGCCGACATGTTTTTTCGTCGGGATCAGCGAGTGCAGCGCAACAACCGCCAGGAGCAATCGGAAGAGTCCGTGTCCCACGCGGAAGGTCTCCACACTTATCTTTCCGTGAGATTCCCGATGCGCGACGCGAGCGGGACGCCGTACGCGGTCTGCGGCATCTCGACCGACATCACCGAACGCAAAGTGGCCGAGAACCGTGAACGGATTCGAAAGCAAGTGCTGGAGTTGCTGACGAGCGGCGAGTCGTTGACAGAAATTCTCCACTCCCTAGCCAAGGGTGTTGAAGAGGAATTTCCCTCCCGCAGGTGCTCCATCCTGTTGCTCGACAAATCGGAACGACACCTGTTCACGGCGGCCGCTCCCAAGCTGCCGCACTTTTACTGTGAGGCGATCAATGGTGTCGAAATCGGACTCGGAGTCGGCTCGTGCGGAACGGCGGCTCACACGCGAGAACGCGTCATTGTCGAAGAGATCCAGACGCACCCGTACTGGTCGGCCTACAAGGAACTGGCCGCCCGCGCTGGGCTGGCCGCCTGCTGGTCCGAGCCAATTCGTGGTGAGTCTGGCAAGGTGCTGGGGACGTTCGCCGTCTATGCTGCCGAGGTCGGCTCCCCGAAGGAATCGGAGATTCGTCTGATTGAAATGGCGGCCAAGCTGGCCGGGATTGCCGTCGAGCGCAAGCAGGGGGAAGACGCCTTGCGCACGAGCGAAGAACGCTGGAAGTTCGCGCTGGAAGGAGCAGGTGACGGAGTCCGTGATTGGAATATTCAGACCGGCGAAGTCGTGTTCTCAAAGCGGTTCCTGGAAATTGTGGAACTCCTCGAGAGCACCACTGCGAACACGATTGACGAATGGAAATGTCACATTCATCCGGACGATCTGCCGCGCGTGCTGAGCGACCTGCAAGCCTACTTCAATGGCCAAACCGCCACGTATTCCAACGAACATCGCATCCAGTGCCACGACGGCGTCGAAAAGTGGATTCTCGACCGAGGCATGGTCGTCAGCCGCACAGCGACCGGTGAGCCGCTCCGCATGATCGGCACGTATGCGGATATCACGCAGCGCAAGCGAGCCGAAGAAGAGAATCGACAGTACCTGGCGCAGGTCGAACAATCGCGAGACCGGATCACACAGCAAACGACGCGACTGATCCAGCAATCGGAAGAGCTTGCGAAGGCGAAAGACGAAGCCGAGGCGGGGGCGCGGGTCAAGAGTCAGTTCCTCGCCAACATGAGTCACGAGTTGCGGACCCCGCTCACCGCGATTCTCGGCTACGCCGATCTGTTGTCGGATGAGGGCGACTTGGCACGGGCACAGCTCAGCGGACTGGAAACGCTGGAGATCATTCGTAGCAACGGACGGCATCTCCAAGAGTTGATCGATGACATCCTCAATCTGTCCAAGATTGACGCCGGATATATGACGCTCGAAAAACTTCAGGTCTCTCCGCTCGACTTGGCTCAGGATGTCCTGCGACTCATGAACCTGCGTGCCGGAGAGAAGGGGCTGACGCTTCGTTGCGAAGCGCACTATCCCATTCCAGCCAGTGTCGCCACCGATGCACTGCGAGTCCGCCAAGTTCTGGTCAACCTCGTGGGGAACGCCATCAAGTTCACCGAACTCGGCGGTGTGGCTTTGACTTTGGGATACGACTCGGAAGCGGGACAACTTCGATTCGCTGTGGCCGACACCGGAATTGGCATTCATTCCGATCAGCTGGAACGACTCTTCACGCCGTTCTCTCAAGCCGACTCGTCGATGTCGCGCCGTTACGGCGGAACGGGCTTGGGGCTGTCCATTTCGCAGCGCCTGGCACGCATGTTGGGAGGAGACATTCACGTTGAGAGTCAACCGGGAATCGGCAGCACGTTCACGTTCTCCATCGCTGTCGAACTCTCTGCAAATTCCCTGATGCTGACGGGGCCGGAACTGACTCAACGGGCCGTCGCCATTCCCGAAATCGTCGTCTCGCCCCCCTCGGCGGCCTCCCCCGTCCCCAAACTCAGCGGGCGAATCTTGCTTGCAGAGGACGTTCCCGCAAACCAGAAGCTGATTTCGTTCCTGTTGCAGAAGAACGGCGCGAGTGTGGAAGTCGTCGAAAACGGTCGATTGGCTGTAGAACACGCACTCGCGGCCCAGCGAACGAGTCGCGAGTACGACCTGATCCTCATGGATATTTCCATGCCCGAAATGGATGGTTACACCGCCACATCCACACTTCGGGGAGCGGGCTATCAGGGCCGCATCATTGCCTTGACGGCTCACGCCACGGAAGAGGATCGTCAACGTTGCCTCGATTCGGGCTTCGACGGTTTCGCAACCAAACCGATTCAAAAAGACCAACTGATTGCCGCGTGTCTCGAACACATGGGACAGTCCCGCAGCGCGAAGTCACTCGCCCCGCAATCGTAGCGCTGCTCGACTCCCCTCGCGCGGCGGAGATTGAGAGGTTTCTGAGCGGGGCGGCGTAAGCCCCCCGGTTCTTGGGCGTAAGCCCTCTTTGGAGGAACCGGGGGCTTGTGCCCAATCGCACTTATTTTACTAACCCGTTGTGTGAGCGAGGGCGATTCCATGAGGCGTTTCCCCTTGTTTCCCTCGCTTACGCTGCGGGTTACTGAAGTAAAGTGAGTGCCATGGGGCTGACGCCACCCTGTTCACCAAGAACGTCTCATCGGGAACCGTGACAGGTGTTACCGCGAGGCCAACGCGGCTGGCCTCCAACGCGAACCGGTTTCTCCCGTCAACGAAACTTTCTCTTCCGAGCCGTGTTTGCTCTCCACGCGGCGCATCACTGACGCCGGGTGGCCTCGCTGGTGAGGCCCAACACCTGTTCGCGTGAGAGGAAGTTCATCATGGTTCGATCCACCGGTTTCGTGTTGGTTGCGCTGACTTTGACGATGCTGCTCAGCTCGGTGGCCGATGCGGCTCCCGGCCAAGGCAAGGCCAAGGGAGCACGTCCACCAGGCAAAGGGAACGGCCATCAAATTCCCGCCGAAGTGCTGAAGCGATTCGACAAGGATGGAGATGGCAAGCTCAACGAGACAGAACGCGCCGCCGCTAAAAAGGCGATGGGAGAACGCGGCGGTCGCCCCGGACAACCTGGTGGCGATGGCAAACCCGGCGGCGACGGCAAGATGAAAGACGAGATCCTCAAACGCTTCGACAAAGACGGCGATGGCAAACTGAACGAAGCCGAACGCGAAGCGGCCAAGAAGGCTCGCGAAGAACGAGGCGGCAAGAAGAAGTAGCGCGGTCGAAGGTGAACGCCCCCACCAACCGGCCGTGTCAGCCAAGGGAGCCGGATCGTACAGACCGTCGCTCAGGATTCTTGAAGTTGCGCTGTTTTGACGTAACCGACAGAAGTCTAAATTAGGTGAGCTGGGTGGCGTCAGCCCCATGGCACTGAATTTAGATTTTCACTATTGGCACAGGTTTACGCAAAGCAATTGACTCCCGTTGAAAGGAGTCAAATTGGCCTGGAAGTGTGTCGTCGAGTCCGCAGCAAGTGGCGGAGTTTGAGCGTGCGTTTCGGCGGGTGCAATCGCTCGTCAATTGGCAGGAACTCGATCAGGAATATCCCCTGAGAGGGGACGCCGTCTTTATTAACAGCGTGTTGTTGTTGATGCTGCTTTATCAGCGGATGTGCCCGGATAAGGACCGGCGCAGAAATAAGTGTCTTGGGTAGCCGAACTCGTGAGAGTTCGGTCCGAAGTCTCACGACTTCGGCTACGACAGTTATTGATGCGCCGCTCCTAAGTCGCTCGAAGCGGCCGACAAGATGATGCCGGAAACGATGCCCGGCGTTCTTCCCAACAACAAACGCATCACCGAAAAGACCCTCTCCGGCGGCGATGTCCCAGCGCGCTAGCGACTGCCACTTCCAGCGGCCCAATGGCTCACGCGGAAAGTCAGTCCAGCGCTCATCGACGCGACCACTCCTTCGTTGCTGTACCAGCGGGTCTACTTCTTCGACGGCACGACCATGACGCTCGCGCCCGAACCCGCTTTGCGAAAAGCGTATCCGCCGGCTGCGAATCAGCATGGCGTAGGAGCGAATGGCACTACCGTGCGGTTTTTAATTGGGATCGGCGCGGAGGGGTAGGACGCACGCGCGGGGGCAGGTGCTGGATTGGGGGCGGCGTGGGAAGATGAGGGCGGAGCGAGGGGTTGGGCTTGGTGATGAGACCGGCGAGACGGCCCTCTTCCGCACGCTGTTCGAGAAGCTGCGACGCGGCGACGAACTCACCCGTAGCGACCTGATCCTGGCCGACCGCTACTACGGCGGCTGGTTCATGCTCGCGCTGCTGCGAGAACGGGGAGTCCAGTTCGTGACGCGGCTGCACCAGCACCGCCCGGCCGACATCACCCGGGGTGGCCCAGCTTGCTTCAAGCTGGGTGCGCAGCACAAGAAACTTCAGCACGGACGTTGATCCAGATCGAGCGTTCCACTCCACAGAGCGTCCACTCAAAGTTTCTTGGGTCTGCGGCCCCCTGGCTTGAAGTAAGCCGCACCCAGCGAGTATTCATCGCTAGGGAGACTCTCATGCACTACGGTCGTCAACGTTGTTGTATTTCAGGCACGAGGCGATGGAGTCTGCCAGTCGTCTTGTTCGCGGCATGGTCCGTGACCGCGATCGCTCAAGACACGGAACCGGCCAAGTCTGCTGTGCCGACTGCGGCGAGACAGGCCGAGGTTCGCAAGCTGCTCGACGAGACGTTCGAGTTGTCCAAGGCGAGCACTCCCGCGAAGAAGCAACTGGCCGCGCAGAAGCTGATGGAGATGGCGGGCGACCCGGCTACGGCGGGGGATGAGTTGTACGTCGTACTGGTGACGGCGCTACCTCTGTTGCGCGAGGCCGGTGATTTTCCGACATCCCTCGCGGCGATCGGGCAGTTGATCGAGTCTTTTCAAGTCGATGCCGATGCCGAGCGGACCAAGCACGTCACCGACTTCATGACGGCCTGCAAGTCATCGACCACACTGGAGCCGGTGTTGAACGAAGTCGTCGCGCTGGTCGGACGGGCCGCGCGGGAGAATCGGTATCGCGCGGCCAACGAGTTGCTCGACGCGGCCGACAAGCAGGCGAAAAAGATCACGGCGACGAAGCTGTTGAAATCGCTGACCGAAGTGCGCGGCACGCTGCGCGAACGCGAGCAGGCGTTCGTCGCTCAAACGCAGGCCCAAAAGACTCTGACGGGCAAGCCGGACGACCCGAAGGCCAACTTCGCAGTCGGCCTGTGGCTGGCGGTGTACGAGTCGAATTGGGAGCTGTCCCTGCCGAAGCTGGTCCTCGGCAGCGATGCGAAGTGGAAGTCGGCAGCCACAGCAGAACCGAAGTCGCCGTCGGAAGTTGACGGGCAGTTGTCCGCCGCCGATGCGTGGTGGGAAGTCGCTCAATCGGCCACGGGCGAAGCCAAACTGGCCGCTCAACGCCGCGCCCACGAGTGGTACGAACGCCACGAACCGAACGCGAAGAGTCCGCTCGTGAAGGCGCGCGTGACCAAGCGACTTGATGAACTCGCAGCCAACTTAGAGCCAGTGTCCCAACGGACTCTCACGTCGTCGAGCCAACCCAAGCCTGCAAACAACACCGCAAGTAAGACGAGCAAAGCCAACGAGCTGCCAGTCGGAAAATGGATCGATCTGTTGGAGATGGTCAAGCTGCCCGAACATGCTCAAGTTGGTAAGTGGCAGCGAAACGGCGAAGCGATTCGCTGTGAACCTGCATCAGACGCCCGATTCATGGTCCCGGTTGCGCTCCGTGGGAGCTACGAACTGGACTGCGAGTTCACTCGGCAAACAGGAAGTGAGACGGCGTTCATTGTGCTTCCCATTGGTATCAGTTCCTGTTCCGTGATTTTGAGCGGATGGGGTGGGTTCGTCAGTGGACTCCATCTGGTGGATGGGCGCGAATGCAATGCGATCGACGTTTCGACGGGAGCAGCAACTCGACCGGGTAAGCTGCTCAATAACAAACGTTACAAGTTGCGAATTGAGGTAATACAAGATGACGATCGCGTCACCGTCCAAGCCGATCTTGATGAACTTCGCTTTGTTTCATGGAAGGGTCGTGCATCTCAGTTGTCAAATTTCGGCTCACATATCGTGCCCTGTTCCCAAGCAGTCGGTGTAGGAGCACATCAAGGGCAGTTGGACGTTCACAAACTCACATTGCGGCTGAAGCCGGGTTACAAGGCGTACCGACTCGGGGACGATTGGAAGAACCCGTTGGCCCCCGTTCTGGCCACCCCACCGAAGGAAATCGACGCGAAGTGCATCACTTGGCGCGGACGGAAGTATTTCATCAGTGACAAGACAATGGGTCTGCCTGAAGCAAAGAAGTTGTCCGTGCAACTACAGGGACGCCTGCTGACGATCTCGTCACGAGACGAAGAGACGTTCATCTGCGAACAAGGACGCGGCAGTTCCATCTGGTTGGGCGGATGGCGACAAGCAAACAGCGATGATTGGCGTGATGAGCGCAATCGGTCGTTCCGCTTCAAACCAACATGGTCGCCCGGTCAACCATCGAGTGGCGGAGAAGTTGTTCTGGCAATCCGTGCCACGACAGCGGCAGATCGCGGTCTGCATGATGTTTCTGCACATCTTCTCAGTCACGCTTGCATCGAGTGGGGCGAAGAGTATCCCGACGACAAGTGATACGACGGATGAAGATGAAGCAGGGGCCGGGCGTTCCAATTTCAAAATTGGCCGAAAGACCCGTGTGATGATCGGACACCGCATGGTCGGCCAATTTTGAAATTGGAACGCCCGACCCCAAAGCGGGAACGCGACTCAGAGCAGCGAGTCTGCAGTGGCGAACTCTCACGCGAAGACTTCAGCGACCACTTTGCCTTCGTTGATGGTCGGGACGGGGTGGCCCCACTTGATTCACTACTGGAAACGGGCAAGGTCGAGTCGATCAAAGAGGGACTAAAGCGGCTTCAATCCGTCCGCTCCAGCGTGGCGATCAACTCCCTTCAACGGTCGGCTCTCGAAAAGTTTCTGCGGGAACTTCGGACTCGAAATGATGCACTGTGACGGCGGACGGAGATCTCACACAACCAGTGATCAGAGGCCCAACTGAATGCGAATTGCCTCTTCGACTTTGAGTACGTCTTCGGCGCTCAGGTGTCCGACGAGGCTTGTCAGACGCAGCTTGCTGGCCGTAGTCAGTTGATTGGCGAGGGCCTTCCGATCCTGTCCATTCAGCGTGACGAGGGTTTCGCTCGGGTAGACCTTGTCGGTTTGACTGGTCAGCGGCACGACTTGAACTCGGTTCAGGAAACGATTGGCGATGTCATTGCTGACGATGATGGCGGGACGAGTCTTTTGAATCTCACCGCCCACGGCCGGGTCAAAGTTCACCCACCAGACTTCACCGCGTTTCATCGGCGACATCCGTCAAGAGTGCTTCGCTCCAGTCCAACGCCTCCGCCTCGTGTTCCTCGTCTGCGGCCATCGCTCGGTAGCCCGCTTCCAGATCGGCGGTGAGCAAACGGGGGCGGACCAGCGATTCGATGAACTGACCGATTTGTCCGGGCAAAACCGCCTGATGCAGATCGTGGTAGACCTGTTCATCGATACTGATCGTCAGCTCTCTCTGCATGGTGGTCTCCTCGGATGAGAACGTCGTAGAGCGGCGGCATTCTAGGCCGGACTGGAAGGTCACACAATCACGCCTCACGAGCGATAGAGGATCGCCTGAGACATCGCTATTCTCTCGCCCGTTCCATTGGTTCGTTCCTCAATCGCACTCAGGAGTCACACATGTCGTTTGTTGTTGATCGTCGCGATTTTTTGAAGGCCACGGCTGCGGGTGTCGCGGCGTTGGCGGTGCCGTCGTTGGGAATGGCTGCCGATACGAAGGATCCGTATCTGGGGTTGAAGTTGGGGCTGCAAAGTTATTCGTTGCGCGAGTTCAAGAAGACGGAAGAGGCTCTTGAACATACGAAGGCTCTCGGCTTGAAGTATTGGGAGGCGTATCCGAATCACGTGCCGATGACGGCGGTTCCCAAGCAGATTCAGGATCACAAGGACTTGCTCGCCAAGTTCGGTGTGACGCTGTTCTCCTACGGTGTGCTGGGCTTCGACGAGAACGAGAACGCCGCGCGCGAGAAGTTCGAGTTCGCCAAGGCGATGGGGATCAAGTCGCTCAGCGCCGACCCGAAGCCGGACAAGGCGACGTTCGATTTGCTTGACAAGCTGGTCGCCGAGTACGACATCGCCATCGCGATCCACAACCACGGACCCGAAGACAAGAATTACGGCAAGATCTCTCAGGTCGAGAACGCCGTGAAAGACCGGCATCCCAAGATCGGAGCCTGCGTCGATACGGGGCACTTCTTGCGCAGTGATGAAGACCCGGTTGAAGCCGTGCAGAGACTCGGCAAGCGCGTCTTCGGCTGTCATCTCAAGGACGTGAAGACGATCGAAAAGGACGGCAAGCGTGAGAAGCAGTTCAAGATCGCGGGCGAAGGCGACCTGAATGTCGTCGCGCTGCTGAAGGCTCTCAAGGGGCTGGACTACCAATACTGCTTGGCCATCGAGTACGAAGAGAACGCCAAGAACCCGCTGCCAGACATCGAAGCGTGCCTCAAGCATGTTCGCGAGTGCGCGGCGAAAGTGTGATGCCGTCAGGCCGATTCGATTGCGTGACCGGCCACGGCATCACCGTCTGTACTACTCACGTTTTGTTTCTTCGCCGGGCGCGGAGATTTCCGCACTGTCACCAAGTGATCCCGGCTGCAGGAGAAGCTTGTCACTCGTCCACTTCTTCCACGAACGGCCGTCAGAAGACCTCAACAAGAAAATGGTGGACAAGAAGATGAAAGCGAGGTCCAGATGGTTCCTCTCCGATCTTCCTCTCCTATCTTCTTGTCTGCCATCTTCTTGTTCCTTTCGGCCACGGCATCACCGTCAGTGAAATTTGGTGACCATCAACACGCACGCCCGATCGGAATGGATCGGGCGTGTTTTTTTACGGGGGCCTGCGTCAGAACTGGCTATGCGGACCGTGGCGCATGGCGTACCACCCCCCCACGCCGATGATTACTAAAATGGACGTGTACCCGACTGGCCCGAGCGTGTTCCACCAGTTCACCAGAAATTTGTAATAGAAGAGCTGGTAATCGAAGACCCATTCAAACATGGCGGGGTTCCTTGGGTTTGAGTGAATGATTCCAGTCCGATCACGAACCTGCAGCGACGATGTTGGGATTCCTAACGTCGAATCGCCCTCGTCCTCGCTCACGCTTTTTGAAGTTGCGCACTCGCGTTTTGTAGCTGAGTTCGCAAGAACTCAGGGGCTTCGCAGGTGCCGAAAAGGCTGAATTCTTGCGA
>JAYTGQ010000079.1:0-2758 GCA_043733345.1 Schlesneria sp. | reverse complement strand
GCGCTAGCCGCCGGTAGTTTCAACTCACCGGCGGCTAGCGCCTTGCCGCTCACGGGAAGTTATTGCGTGCCTGTTCCTTAATAGGACGAAAAACCGTTGCACTGCGGCACGATCGTCTTTGCCTCGGCGGCCGTGACGGTTTTCGGAAGTCCCAGAAACCTCAGCTTGGGGAGCGTGGCCAATTCTGTCAGGCCTTTGGCGGTCACGCGCGTGCGGCCGATGACCAGGTTGTCGAGGCGTGCCAAGGATCGCAGGTGCTTCATACCCGCGTCCGTGATCGCCGTTTCATCAAGGTACAGTGTGGTCACGTTTGGAAATGCCCGCACGACGTGAGCCAGCCCGGCATCATCGACTTCCGTCTTGCCGAGTAAGACGTTGGTCACGGACAACAGCGGAGCGATCCCCCTGAACCCCGAACCGGTGATCTTGGCTCCGCGCAAGTTCACGCTCTTCAAGGCCGGGGTCGCGGCCAAGTGGCGGAGCGCCGCTTCAGGAACCGTGCAATCGACGAGGTTGAAAGTCTCAATACGACCTTGTCCGCACAGTGACTTAAACAGAACTTCATCGAACTCAACCTCGCGCAGTGAGAGTGACGCGAGAGTTGAGATTTCGGCGATCCGCTGCACGCCGAGAGGACTCAGCTTTGCGCTCTTCAGGTTGAGGAATCTCAAGGATCCGCGGCCTTTGAAGCTTCGGAAACCTTCACCGGTGAGGGTGTCGTCCGACAGAGTCAACTCTTCCAAGCGTGTCAGCGTGGACAGGGACTCGATGTCCGAGTCCTTCAGTCCGAGGCTTTCCGCCCGCAATAGTTTCACCGGAGACTTTGCGAGCAGTTTCAGCCCGTCGCCCGTAACGCGCGTGCGGCTCACTCCCAAGGTTTCGAGAGCCGGGAACGATGCAATCTGTCCCAGCGATGCATCCGTAATCAACGTGCTTCCCAGTTCCAGCGATCTCAATCGAGGTGGTTTACTGATCGCCGCGATGGCCGCGTCGGTTGCCCTCGCACCGGATAGCGACAGATCGACAATCGAACCCGATGACCTGAAGTCATCCCAAAACTCGTCCGGAAGCGGCTTCCCGTTGAGGTTGAAATGCAGGGTTTGCAGATTGCTGAGCTTGGCAATCTTGAGGTAATCGTCCTTGCCGAGGGCATCCGAGCGGGTCGCCTGCGAATGAACGATGAGGTAGGTCAGTGCGAATGGTGCGTTTGGAAGAGGAGTCGTTTTGGACACAATCCTCAGGTTGCCGGTTTCGGTCGATTTGATCCCCACGGTGACACGACCGTCGATACTCAGCAGCGACTGAGCCACTTCTCGGTCAAATTTTCCGAAGGCGAGAACGCCTTTTCCATTCATAGGTTTCGAGGTTGGCTTGTCGGTCTGTTTGGCTTTCTCTCCCGATAGGCTGCCTGATCTCAGTTCTCCAAACGTTTTGCCTCGGGCGTTCTGAACCTGACGCTGCACTTCGTTGGGATAGAGCTTGGTGATCACATCGATGCGCTGGTCGGCCTTGGTGCGCGACAGACCCTTCAACTCGTTGGCCGCTTTCTCATAGTTGGCCTTCGCTTGCAGCAGCAGATTTTGTTTTGCGATTCCGGACTCGGACTGCCCGACGGTCCACCAAGCGTCGGCAAGGCTGAGTTGTTCTTCCGGCGTGGCCTGTTCTTCAAGTTCCTGTTTCGCGGCCTTGGACAACGTTGGGTCCGTGCCCTTCGCGAGGAGCGGCAAGCCTTTCTCCCAGTTGCCCGCGAGCAAGCAGAGGTATCGGCCGTAGGCACCGTTCGCCACTGCGTCGTCGGGAGTCTTTTCCAAGGTGGACTTGGCTTTGGTGATTGCGGTCCACTGAGTTTGAAGTTGCTTCAGCTCGGAATGACGTGCGAGGAACTCTTTGCGCACCGAGGCGTCCTTGATCTTGGAAGCCGATACCGACAGCAGCGGGACCAATTTCGCGGCGGCGTCAAACTGCTCTTCACGGGCTGCGGCATCGACCGATTCCACAATCAGTTCACAGAATCCCCGCTGCGCAATCACAGACCGAAGTTCCTTTGAGCCGGTCGTCAGCGCGGCGGCTTTCAATTCATACTCGTTCAACTCGAATCGCGAGACCAGTTCGTCGATCACGTTGAAGGTGAGTTGGAATTCGTCCGCTTCGACCGCCAGCGTGCGGGCCGCGTCGAAGAGGACGTACTGAGCGACCGCATCGTCACCGTCATTTTTTGCGTGTTGTAAGAGCTGCTCTGCCAAGGCGGACTTATCGCTTGGCCGCTTCGCCGCCGCGAATTCGGTTTGAAAAATGTCTCGCACCTGCTTGTCCGCCGCACGCAGCGCCTCTGCGTTTGGGATGGGCAACCGCTTGGGGGCGTCCTCGTCGGCCACCGCCCAGCCGGTGAACAACCCCGCACAGACGAGTCTCATCCAGCTCAGCCAGGCGAACCGCGTACTTGCCGCTGCGCGACTCGGTTTGATGGGACCAGATACGTAGGCATGACGGATCGCTCCAGCAACATCAGTCCGAATCATCCGAGCGACGGATCTCTACCGGCAAACAGACAGATAGTCTGCAAGGATCGTATTGACGGGCAAGTCCGCTTGCCACGGAATCCCTCAACGGGCAGGGCCATCGCCGTTTTTAACGTAGGGTGGGACCAGCTCGCTTCGAGCGCCGGCCCACCACTCCGTACTCGTTGGCGGAGAAACTGGTGGGCCGGCGCGGCGAAGCGCCGCTGGTCCCACCCTACGTTTTGTTGGCCACTCTCGGA
>JAYTGQ010000078.1:0-7656 GCA_043733345.1 Schlesneria sp. | reverse complement strand
CCGTGTAACCGGGGCTAGCGCCGCGCGGCTAATTTCTGTGACACGGATCATTGGGATCGGGCAGGGTGAGCGACGGAATCAATTTGTCAAAGCCCGTCACCAGCGCATCGCTCACGTGGAAATTCATCAAGTCGCGAACACGGGTCAGCTTGTCTCGCGTCAGGTCGGGACGATCCTTCAGCAGGGCCAATGCCTTTATGAAGCTGGGCAGGATGTAGGGTGGGACCAGCGGCGCTTCGCCGCGCCGGCCCACCAGCAATTCTCGACGTTTCCTGATGGTGGGCCGGCGCTCGAAGCGAGCTGGTCCCACCCTACCTTGAAAAAGGCGATGGCCCTGATCCTTCAGGACGCCGCTGATCCATTCCTCGTGAATCCGCTCGGTCCAGCGTACACGGAACAGGTCCGTCAATGCCAAGTACATCAGCAGGCTGCGCAGGGGTGCCGTTGCTAATTGGTGGTCCTGTTCTGGTCCCCTCTCCCGCCCGACTTTCGGGGGAGAGGGTTAGGGCGAGGGGGGCTTCTGCTCGCGGGAGGAAACACAGAAACCGATCCCCTTCAGTTTGGTTCGCAAATCCCAATGTCTCTCGACCGTTCGGCCCCCTAACAGCCTGTTGAAAAACGGCTGTCGGGAGGGCGAGGCTCCTGCCGAGCCGCGAGAAACAAGCGACTTTCCTCACGCACACGGCTCGCCCTCCCTTTTTCAACAGGCTTCTAACCCTCTCCCCCGAAGACGGGGGAGAGGGGACCGGAGGAAGACCACCAATTGACGACTGCACCCGCTGCGGAGTTCCGCTGGATACAGCACGCAGGCATCGAACAGGGCGGTGAAGTGCATCACGCTCAGTAGCCCAAGCCGAGTTCCTGATCCAACGCCGAGAGTTCTTCCAGCGCCTTGAGCCGGGCTTCACGATTCACCCGTTTGTATCGCATCAAGTCTTCGTAGCGGACGCGGCGGTGCGTGCCCACCATGCGGGCCGGGAGCGTCCCCTCTTCAATCAGCCGGACGAGGTACGGTCGCGACACGTTCAGCAAGTCGGCCGCCTGTTGCGTGGTGAGTTCCGCATGAATCGGGATGAGCGTGACGGCGTTCCCCTTGGCCATCTCGGCAAGGATGTTCGCGAACAGCCGGAACGCGGACATCGGAATGGCGATGGCCTCTTGATCCGATTCGATCTGGACGCGGACGCTCTGACGGCGGATCTTCACGGCACGGGCCAGCCGAGACACCGATTCGGTGGCCAGTTTCATTTCATTCGCTGTGGGGGCGATCGGTTCCATTCGCTCCAGTAAGGCAGTCATGATCGATCCCCTTCTCACCCGTTTCCGCTCGGTCACGTCTCGGTCGGCATTCTAGTGCGTCATCTAAGCTAACCTGTGGGGTTGGTCTCAGTGAGCGGCACGGCGCTAGCCGCCGGTTCCGTGTTTCCACCGGCGGCTAGCGCCGTGCCGCTCTTGAGGTCTGAAAGTTGTTGTGGTTGTGTCAAGTCCGGTTGCCGTTTCAAACCGGACGCTAGCGCGTTCCGGCTGATGGTCAGAGGCGGAGCCTCGCTACGTCCTACCAGACGGCTCTGTCCGCTTCCGCGGGGCTGACATCGAGCCGCTGATCGTATCCATCGACACGACTGGCGGCATCGACACGGCGAAGGGAGGGCAGGCCCATGACTGACCCGACTCCGAACTTGGACGAACTCTGGCTGGCTCGTGAAGTGGCCCGCTTCACAAAGCTGAGCGAGCGGACGATCTTCACGATGACAGCGAACGGCACGCTCCGAGGCTGTGAGTTTTTCGTAGCTGAAGTCGCAAGACTTCAGATTTCGTCGAGGAATCTGAACTCTTGCGAGTTCAGCTACCTTATTTCCTCACACCCTCTCCCCGCCATCAGGATCGGTCGCTCGGTGCGTTACCGCCCGGCGGCCGTGCTAGAAGCTCTGCGGAAGCTGGAAGGTGGGGTAGCTCAATGAGTGCCTCAGACAAAGCCGAGCGAGCGGCGGAACGTGAGTCGTGGGCATCCGACTCGGCAAGGTGACGAAACGCGACGCCGACTCGTTCAAGGGCAAGCTGGAGTCGCTGCTCTCCGCGAAGATGATGGGCAACTCGCCCGACCGCGAAACGTCGCTGTGGCTGTCCACACTGGACGACGATCTTCACGCCAAGCTGGTCGCTCACGAGTTGGTCGAACCGAGACACAAGACCGCCGTGGCAACGCTGGGAGTATTCGTGGACCAGTTCATCGCCGGTCGCACGGACACGGCGCAGGGGACGCTCATCCACTACCGGCAGGCCAAGGGACTGCTGATCGAATACATTGAAGCGGGCAAGGTGCTGGCCGGCATCACGCCTCACGACGCCGATCAATTCCGTTCGTGGCTCAGCTCGAAAGGGAAGGCGGAGAACACGACGCGAGGCCATTTGAAGAATGCCAAGCTGTTCTTCGGAGCGGCGGTGAAGGCGAGGTTGATCGTTGAAAACCCGTTCAAGGGCATCTCGTCACAACTGGTCAAGCGGCCGGATCGGATGTCGTTCGTGGACCGGGTGACGGTTCAACACGTTCTCGACGCCTGCCCGACCACGCGATGGAAGGCCATCGTTGTACTGTGCCGATTCGGTGGACTGCGTTGTCCGTCTGAACTCTTCGCGCTGCGCTGGGCCGACGTGGACTTTGATCGTGGACGAATGAAGGTCCGATCCCCCAAGGGTGAGAACTTCGGGAAGGGGATTCGCGAAGTCCCGCTGTTCCCGGAAGTCCGTCGAGTGCTGGAAGAGTTCTACCTCGAACCGGACGGCGGCGAGTTCGTCATCGCCACGAACGACAGAAGCTCTTCCAAAAACCTGCGCACGGTGTTCGAGAAGATTCTCCGCAAGGCGGGCGTCGATCCGTGGCCCCGCCTGATGCAAAACTTGCGAAGCTCCCGCGAAACGGAACTGGCACGGGAGTACCCGCTCCAAACCGTGACGGCATGGCTGGGCAACACGCCGAAGGTGGCTTTGGAGAACTATCTGCAAGTCCGCGATGAGGACTTTGCCAAGGCGGCGCAGAAAGCGGCGCAGTACACGTCGGAATGCCTTGGAAACGCCTCGCACACGTCCGCAACCGAAAATGAGGAACCCCTTGTTTCGCTGGAAATCCTGCAAAACAAGGGGTTTCAGGAACTCAATCAGTACCCCCGGCAGGAGTCGAACCTGCGACATCAGCTTTAGGAAAGCTGCGCTCTATCCATCTGAGCTACGGGAGCGGATGCCTGTGAACTTTACCGGGATGACGTGCCGAGCGAAAGAACCACGCCGATTTGTTCAGGGCATCCAGCCGCAGGTTGACCAACCGCTCGCGGCGATAGATCGCTCGTTCCTTGACGATCTGCTGTGCCGCGCCGCTGCATCCGAACCACAGCGCCGACACCACGAGCAGAAAGTCGATCGTGGGCATCTCGCGGCAGACCGCGCAGACCAAGGCGGTGATGACGAGCGGCTGCGCCAACATCACTCCCAGCGTCGTGCGATCGCCCACTGCAATCGCGCGAGTCGGCCGATCAGCGTCAAACACTGACGCAGACCACACACAAAGCCGGGTGCAGTCGTTCATTGGTGGTCATGATCTTTCGGCCCCGGGCCAGCAATTCGCCCAGCCAGGGCCAGCGGCCTTGGAAACCGCCCCGAGGAATCGCCAGCCCCAACGGGGCGACCGTTCCTCAGTCAGGCGAACGATTGCCCCGTTGGGGCGAGAATTCCAATCACAAACTGCTCCCAGGGCCGCTGGCCCTGGCTGGGTGAACGCGTGCGTGGCCCTTTGGGCCGGAAGAAGTTGACCACCAATGAACGACTGCACCCGACAATGCCCTGTGATTCGCGTCCCACGGCGTTCCGCTGAGGGGGGGCCGTAAGGCCCCTGATTCTTTTCTCGCACGACGAACGGGGCTGACGCCCAAGAGGCAGGGGGCTGACGCCGCCCCGCTCAGAAGCCACGACAGGCTGTTCGCCCAAGAACGCCTGCTCCACCGGCGCAACATGCTCCGCGAACGGCTTTGACTGGCGGTACTGAGTTTGCCAGCCCTCGGGCGTCTGCTCCTCCATGCGGTCGTAGAGATCGCAGAATTTGTCGATGCCGAAAAACGCTTTCGCCTCCTGCGGCGGGCCGAAATATGCCAGCCGACCGCCCAGTGCTAGAACCACGATCTTGTGGCAGAGGTCGATGCTCTCCATGACGTGCGTCGTGCAGACGATGGTGCGTCCCTGATCGGCCAGTCGGCGGAATCACTTCATCCGCTTCGACTCGGTGCCGGGATCGAGGCCCGAGGTCGGCTCATCCAGAAAAATCACGCCCGGTCGGCTGAGTAGCTCGACGCCAACGCTGACACGTTTACGCTGGCCACCGCTGAGCATCCCGATCTTCACCTGACAACGATGAATCAGATCGAGCGCTTCGAGCGTGTCGTCGATGACATGGTTCAGTTCGTCGGTATTCCTATCGGGCGGCTGCCGCAGTCAAGCCGCATACGTCAGAGCCTGATGAATCGTCAGGTCACGGTGAATGATGTCGTCCTGCGAGACGTAGCCGATGTTCTGGTTGAGCCGGGCGTATGCCTCATACAGCGAATCGCCCTTCAGCAGCACATCCCCCGAAGTCACCGGGCGGAGACCGTTCAGCGCGTCGAGCAGCGTCGTCTTCCCCGCGCCGCTCGGCCCGATCAGCCCGACAAACTCACTCGGCTTGAACGTGAAAGTCAACCGGTCGAGCAGCGTCGTCGGCCCCGCCTGCTTCGGCGGGGTGGCCGGGCTGGCTTCAAGCCGGGGGCCGCAGGCCCAAGAAACGGTGAGTTGACGATCTGTGGAGTGGAACGCTCGATCTGGATCAACGTCCGTGCTGAAGTTTCTTGTGCTCGCACCCAGCTTGAAGCTGTATAGACCGGGGAGAAGGGTAACAGTCGTTCGGGGACATAGGTCACAGGTTGAAGGGGACGAGAACTGGTTCCAAAGTCTGCGGCGTGGGCGAGGTCACCAGAGAGAGCGCAGGTGGCGGAGCGACTGGAGCGAACGCAGGTGGCCTCGCCCTCGCCAAACGAGACGCCCACGGCCTCAAACGCCAGCCGCAGCGGCTCGGCCGTCAGCGCGTCTTGGAACGGCAAATCGTCGCTCTGCCACAGCGACTGCCGGACGAGTTCAAACGACCTGTCCGCGTCACGGCCCTGCGGTGTAAACGACCTGAGACCCTCCTTGGTCCAGCTTGTCAGCCGCGTCCAAGAAGGGTCTCATCGAAGGCGGAAGAGAGGCCAAGCCGGTCTCATCACCAAGCCCAACTCCTCGCTCCGCCCTCATCTTCTCGCCCCGCCCCCAATCCAGCACCTGCCCCCGCGCGTGCGTCCCACCCCTCCGCGCCGACCCCAACTCAAGACCACACGGCAGTGCCCATCCGGACAGAACCTAGTGCCTTGTCAGCCCTAAGTTTTGGGGTAGCTGAAGTCGTGAGACTTCAGAAAACGCGGAACTCTCACGAGTTCGGCTACCCCCACATTTTCGGTTCATCCGAGGTTTTGGTGGGATTGATGGTTACGTTTTTAAACAGGCCCCTCAACTCGTTGCGCGGCGGGAGACTGTTCAGACGGGATCGAGTTCACGGTGGCATGGCCGAGTGGTTCAGTTGTCGCAGGGCGTGCGCGTAGCGGGCGACATCGCGGTCGGTCAGATGGTACACGTCGATCGAGTAACCGATGCGCGCGACTGGCTCGAAGAAGCGGAAGTAGCCGAACTCACCGATACCGACTTGCGTGCGGTCGCCGTTCTGGTCGCGGAGGGCGTGAGGGCGACCGTGGACGAAGTTGACGCTCACCGCATACCAGCCGGGTTGAGGAAACCGCGATGGCAGCGGAGTGGCGTTGATTCCGATGCGTCCCGGTACGACGGTGCCGAAGTAGGCGAGACCGATCTCATGGAGTTGCCGTTCGTCCATGAACGCCTTCAGTCCGTGCAGGTCTTGACCCCAGTCGATGTTGGAATCGACGAGATGCCAGCCGCCGCGTGCCGGTCCTCCCGCGAGGACGTTGAAGTAGGCGAGGTGATGCGGATGGAATCGCAAGGCGAGCGGAGCCGTCAGCGTCGCGGCCCACACGATGAGCCAGACCACGCGCTGTCGCGAGTCGCTCATCCAGCGTGCGGCTGGTCCTGCGAACAGGTGCAGCAGCGGCAACGTCGGCAAGATGTATCGAATCCCGATTTGATTCGCCGAGCCACTGGCCAACACCGGGAGGATCGCTGCCGCGATCAGCAGACAGACTGCGCGACGCCGATCAAGCGTGTTGGGGCGAGGCCACGCGAGGGTGGCACTGGCGACGAGAATCAGCACCAGCGCTGACAACGGCAGCTTGTAACTGAGTGCGGCCGCGTAGTACCGCGCGAACGGTCGGTCGCGCCATTCGCCATCGAGATAGACGGGATGCTTCCGTTCGAGGTCCACGGCCAGCCGATCGAACGCCGCGATGTAATCGCGCGGCAACAAGACCGGACACCAGTCGATGATTGCCATTGCGCGTTGAACTGCCACCATGCGGCCACTCGTAAACGGGATGTCCTTCAATGCCGTCCCGGTTCCACGGAAGAGGTAACTCGCGTTGATGACCAGCAGCGCGACAGCCAGCGCCGCGAGCCACTGCCGCGCGAGCGTGTTACGTTCGGCGTGAGACTCCACACCCACCCGCAACGTGAGCGAGGATGAGGGCGTGAGTGTGGATGATTCCATGATGATGCCCCGAGCATCCTCGCTCACGCTGCGGGTGGGTGTGGTGAGACTGGAATTCGCCGCACCACGGACGACCGGCCAGCGCAGCACGAACCACACCAAAACACAAACCGGCCCCAGTACGAGTGCCGTCAACTTGGTCAGTTGAGCGATCCCCAAGATCGCTCCGAACAGCAACGCGCCGCGCCACGAAGGTCGTTCGGCAAACCGGACAAGTGTGAACAACGTCGCGATCCACGCTGCCGCGAGCGGTAGATCGTGCGTCACGATGGCCGCATTCGCGATCACCGTGGGACAGCAGCTAAACAACAGGACGCTGAGGAACGCCGCCTGCTCGCCGTACCAAGCACGCCCCCACAGAGCCAAGATCAACCCGGTCAGTGTCGCCAGCGGAACGATCATCAGGCGACCACACAGAAACCAGAACCTCACGTCTGAGTTCGCTGCCCAGAAGGCATCGCCGATGTCACCCACGTCGGGCTTGGCTCCCGCATCACCGGGCTGAGCGCCGCCGAGTGCGAGCGGCACGGCCGCCCACATCCGAACGAGCGGCGGGTTGATGACATCGTCGTCGAACTTCCCCGAGGTCCACATCCGCAGGCCGATCGGCAGATGCCAGAACTCATCGTGCGTCGGCGTCCAAGTCCGGGCACAGTCCGCCGCGAGCATCGCCTGCACGAACAGGCAGACGAGGACACTCGGCCAGAACCAACGCCCGTTCGGCGACGCTGACGAGTGCGCGTCCTCATCGTGACGCGCGCTGTCCGAGTGAGCCTTCGCCATCAAAACGTCCTGGATAGAGTAGTGGTCCGACAACTTGAAATTGCGGTGTTCGCCTCGTTTAACCGCAAGCCAAAGGCGAGCGCGTATGAGGGCGATTCACCGCGTTCTCGCGCTCGCCTTTGGCTTGCGGTTAAACCACTGAAGCC
>JAYTGQ010000077.1:0-2762 GCA_043733345.1 Schlesneria sp. | reverse complement strand
ATAGACACTAACCCGAAGTGTGAACGAGGATGTCGATCGACTTCGCCCTCGTTCACACTTCGGGTTGGTGTGGGTCTGACAAGTCTTGCCGGTCGCCTGAGGAGAAGCACATGAGCAGCATCCGCACATCGGGCGGCTCGCGAGTCTATAACCCGCTGCTGCAACCAGATCTCAGATTGATGCTCTTCGAGAACGACGAACTCGGTTTGCAGCAGTTTTGTGAAGTACTGAATCCCGTCATCGTTGCGGAAGTTCTGCTGGGACTGGAACCGTCAGACACTTGGCGTGTTTTGTCTTCCACCGGCATCGAGCGCCAGGCTGAAATCTTCGAACAGATTGAGCCGGATCAACAAATCGAGCTGGTGGGTTCGATTGATCGGCAGCATCTCTGTCAGCTCGTTGAAGCCATGTCGCCCGATGATCGGGTTGATTTGCTCGAGCACATGGACGCAGAACAGCTCGAAGCACTGCTGCCGTTGATCGCTCAAGCGGAACGCGACGAGATTCGGAAGATGCTCTCGTATCCGGACAACTCCGCCGGTTCGATCATGACGACCGAGTATGCCTCGTTGCCGGAGAACATCACTGTCGGGGAAGCCCTCAATCGATTGCGGCAGCAGGCTCCGGATCGGGAGACGATTTACTACGTCTTCGTGGTGGATGACGCCCGCCATCTGCACGGTGTGATTACATTGCGACAACTGATTCTCGCACGTCCAGGAGCCGCGCTGGCGGACGTGATGCGACGCGATCTGATCTCGGCCAATGTCGAGGACGATCAGGAAGTCGTTGCGAAGTTGATTGCTCGATTCGACCTGCTGGCGCTCCCCATTCTCGATGAGCAAAGTCGTTTAGTCGGAATCGTCACGCACGACGACGTACTCGATGTCGTGCAGGAAGAGGCGATCGAGGATGCCTATCGACAGTCGGCCATCCAACCACTCGAACACAGCTATCTTTCGACGCCGCTGCTGACCATTGCTTGGAAACGCGGCGTCTGGTTGCTGGTGCTATCGGTGATGGCTCTCGGAACCGCAACTGCAGTCCGTGCGTTCGGAGGAGTAGAAATGGACAGCAGCGGCGAGACCAACACGAACTGGCTGGATTGGTTTTTGCCGCTGGTGTTGGCGAGCGGCGGTAACACGGGATCGCAATCAGCAACACTGGTCATTCGCACGATGGCGGTCACTACTCTCAGCAGACGCGACAAGTGGCGGATTGCTTATCGCGAATTACTGACCGGTGCAATTCTCGGCCTCAGCCTTGCGGTTTTCTCATGGGCAGCACTTCAGTTGCTGTTCGGCCGGACGTGGATGCAGGCCGGCGTGGTCGGGCTGACGATTTCACTCGTGGTGACGATGGGTAGCGTCACGGGGGCGTTGCTGCCAATGTTCTTTGAATGGCTCGGCATGGACCCGGCCATCATGTCGAACCCTCTCATCTCGTCACTCAGCGACATTCTCGGCGTGGTCATCTACTTCTCCGTGGCGATTGCGCTGTTATGACATCAGGCAACACCCGGCAAATGATTAACCCATCGAAGCCTGACGCGCAAGCGAAGAACGACTTCGCTTGCGCGTCAGGCTTCGATGGGCGGGTACGATATTTCGCCGGTGTTGCCTAACACAGTTCGGCGCGTGCTGAGCGGTCTTGACCACTTTCTGTGGGCAGGGCTATCTTCGGGCTCTGAGTTCTCAGATTTCTCATGTGCGTTCTCCGTGAACATTCAGCCTCATGGCGGAAGGAGCCGGATCGAGATGTCTCTACCTTTGGAAGATGCGGCGTCCGATGAAGATCCCTCATTTTGGGATCGCCTCGATGACGAACCACAAGGCGATGAGTCACAACCGGAGGAAGCGGACTGGTCGGGAGATGAACTGGAGCAAGCCTACTTGCGAGCGATCGAAGTTCTCGAAGCCTCGGATGCCGAGCTGCCCGATGTCGGTCTGAATGATCAGCCACTGGCAGACAAAACGCTCTCGCCCACGGAGCCCCCCGTCATCGCGACGATTTCCGCTGAACATCTCGACACCATCAACCCGCTGTTACCAACTGCCACCAAGGCAGAGCGAGCCGAGGCTGCGAAAGAGCTGCACCAACTGCCCACTCGCCGCACAACGAACTCCGGTGAGCAGCCTCCTGCCGTTCAGCCACGTCAGATTCTCGAAGCGTTGCTGTTCGTGGGAGGCGAGGCGTTGACGGCAAAAAAATTGAGCGGCGTCCTGCGTGGCGAGTTCTCAATCGAGTTCATCGAACGTGAGCTGGATGAACTCAACAGGCTCTACGCGGCGGAGGGCCGTCCCTACGAGATTCGTCTCGGCGAAGGTGGCTATCGGCTGACGTTGCGAGACGACTTTGAACGCATTCGCAACAAGGTCTACGGGCAGGGGCCCAAAGAAGTCAAACTGTCGCAAGAGGCGATTGAAGTCCTCGCTGTCGTGGCCTATCGGCAACCGATCTCGGACAGTGAGATCGAAGAACTCGGCAAGCCCGGCTGCGGGGCGATTCTCAGACAACTCCTGCGGCGCGAGTTAATCGCGGTGAAGCGGCAACCGGACAAACCGCGCGACGTGAGCTATCAAACTACGCCCCGGTTCTTGTCGCTCTTCGGGATTCGCAGCTTGGACGAACTGCCGCGTCACGAGCAGGTGGGCTACAAGTGACCCCGCTTGGCTGTTTGTGGGAAAACGGGGCTTGGTTCAAGTGGGGGTTGCAGTGGAATGGCAACCGTTTCCGCGTGTCCCGTCGGCGGAGCGGCGGGA
>JAYTGQ010000076.1:0-7666 GCA_043733345.1 Schlesneria sp. | reverse complement strand
TAGAAGCCTGAAGCGCGAGCGAAGGATGTCGTAAATGCGGACGAATTAGGCTCAGAAATCCTTCGCTCGCGCTTCAGGCTTCTATTTTCAACAGCCTGTTAGCCAGCGTGCGGGCTATCACGTTGCCCAACACAACAGACAACTCCACGCTTTCGTTGACAAACCATTTGGCGCACGAGATGTTGCGTCGCGTGAAGAGAAGACCCTCGTCTACAGCTTGGCCGAGTTATCCAGCGCGCGGGTCAATTCACTGTTGGGCCTCTCAAGTTGCCATCTCCATGAACAAAGTCCCGACCTTCGATCAACTGATGCAGCCCCTCTTCAGAGCTCTCATTGACTTGGGCGGCTCCGGCTCGATCGAGGAAATCGACGAAAAGGTCGCACAATCTCTGGCGTTGCCACCCGAAATCGTCAACCAACAGCACAACCCCGAAAAGAGCAGTAAAACCGAATTGCAGTATCGCCTTGCCTGGGCTCGCACATATCTCAAGAAATACGGCCTGATTGAAAACTCATCACGCGGCATTTGGGCAATTGCGCCGGACAAGCGGCAAATTGAAGTAATCGATCATCAGGACATTCTTCGCGCAGTACGTGAATTGGACCGCGCCGAACGCGAAACTCGTGAACGGGACGAGAAAGATGTTGAACTCGACGCGGATGATGTACCGGCGGAAGCTCAATCGTGGCGTGAACGTCTTCACCACATCCTCACGCAAAAGATCGACGCTTCGGCGTTTGAGCGATTGGTGATGCGGCTTCTTCGCGAGTGTGGATTCATGCACGTCGAGGTTACGGGGAAATCCGGCGATGGCGGCATTGATGGGAAAGGCATTCTTCAAATCAGCGGTGTACTCAGTTTTCATGTGATTTGGCAGTGCAAGAAGTATCAAGGTTCAGTGACGGCCGGTCACGTTCGTGATTTTCGCGGTGCAATGGTCGGTCGCGCTGACAAGGGCCTCCTGATTACCACGGGCACGTTCACTCGCGATGCGGTTAAAGAGGCAACGCGGGATGGTGCTCCACCAATCGATCTAATCGACGGCGATCAGTTGGCCGAGAAATTAAAGGAGCTTCACTTGGGGATCACTACAGAAGTCGTGGAACAAGTCACAGTAAACGAAGATTGGTATCTAACGCTGTAACCGAAGCAAAGGCCCAACACGCGGTTCAAGCCGACACGGACAAGCGGCGGGTGTTCGGCCTGCGAAGGTTTCGGGCTTCGTTGATTGTCTGTCGTTCATCGTGCCGCTTGTCCGTGCGGCTTAACTTGGTCGTTAGGCTGCGCACACTACATCGGGAGTTAACGCTGATGGCGACATTGAAGGTGCTCGTGTTCGGTTCCACTGGCGCAGGGAAGACCAGGTTGGAAGACTCCGGTGGGAAGAATGTTCTTGTGGGTTGATGACCCTGGCGGTAACGCCGAGCACCTTGCCGAACACGGTCTCACACCCGATGAAGTGGAATCGGCTTTTAATGACATCGAGACCGAAACAACCCGCCGTTCGACGGGGCGACCCGCGATCTTCGGTTGCACGTTCAAAGGCGACACGATTTTTGTGGCGTATGATCTTGAGACGGATACCGAGGGCCATGAATTCGTTTTGGAGCGGGGCCGCAATAACTTCCCGATCAGCCGCAGGGCACTAGCCCCGGTTTGTGTCGTCCAAACCGGGGCTAGCGCCCTGCGGCTGATGGCAGCCTGCTTCACTTCGGGAAGTGATTACGGCCCCGTTCCTTAGCCGCCTGATGGAACAGTCGTTGAAGCCGCTCTTCGTCACAGGAATTGAATCGAAGCCGCTTCCCGGATTTTCGAGGGTGTGGCTGAGGTCCGAGCTTCGCGGCCCCCAGCGAAGTCTGGCACCATCCGAAACTGGGGGCGGCGAAGCGCCGACTCCAGCCACATCTTGCGCGCCGTTGACACGCGGTTTGACGGTCTCTTGGACCCGGCCTACGATACGCCGCCGCTTCAACCGCCTCTTGGAAACAGCACCTTGAACGACTCTTCGCCCGAGACTGACGACTGCGTCCACTGCGCGCCTACCACCACTACAGCGCTGCCTGTCGAACGACCGGTGGACCTGCCGCGCATGGAGCGAGCCGTTCGCGAAATCCTCGCTGCTGTGGGCGAAGACCCCGACCGCGAGGGACTGCTCGACACGCCGGGCCGCGTCGCGCGGATGTACGCCGAACTCTTCGCGGGACTGCGACTCGATCCCGCTCGCCATTTGAAACGGGTCTTTTCCGAGACTTACGACGAACTGGTCCTCGTCCGCGACATCAGCTTCAACAGCATGTGCGAACACCATCTGCTGCCGTTCATGGGGACGGCTCATCTGGGCTATCTCCCGCGAGGCAAAGTGGTCGGCCTCTCCAAACTGGCGCGCGTGGTGGAAGAGGTCTCGCATCGCCCGCAGGTGCAAGAACGGATGACGCACCAGATCGCCGACCTGATGCAGCAGGAGTTGGACGCGAAGGGAGTCATCGTTGTCATCGAGGCGGCTCACACCTGCATGACGATCCGCGGCGTCCGCAAACCGGGCAGCGTCACCATCACTAGCGCCGTTCGCGGCCTCTTTAAAACCAACCCAGCCAGCCGAGCCGAAGTGATGGCGTTTATTCAGGGGCGGTAAGCGACGCTCACTCGAACCGCGTTGAAGTTATTCCGACTTCTTCCCTCGGACCCCTGCCGGGATGAACTCCGGAATCGCTCGAATCATGAATTCGTTGAACAGCGGGACAGTGAACGCCATGTCGCCGTGAGCGGGACTGTAGATCATCCCTTTCTTGATCAGGCTGGCGCGCACGGGACTGAGGCTCGTCGTTCTCACACCCAACAGTTGCGCGATGTCTCCGGTGCGTTGGGCCTCCGCCCCCAGCCCCGCCATCGCGCGCAGGAAGTTTTTCTCACTCGGCGTGAGTCGATCGAATCGGACTCGAAAGAAGTTTTGATCGAGGCGCGGAATGACGAGATCGGTGGTGGCCGTCACCGTTCTCTTCGTGATCGGGCTGGCTTTGGTGAGGTTCCAAGCTTGGTAACCCCACTCCTGAATGAAGTAGGGATATCCCTTGGTCAGCCGGAAGACCTCTTTCAACGCGGCAGCTTCAAACGTCACTCCCTTGGCTTGAGCCGGGTCTTGCAGAGCCTTGGCCGCATCGGCTGCTGACAAGGCTCCAATGTCCGGGAAGCTGAACAGCCGCTCGGCGTACGACTTTGATTCCCCCGCCAACCCAGGCAGAATCGGGAGGCCCGCGCCCAGCAACACGATGGGGAGCTGACGTTGTTGAACCTTGTGCATGGCCATGATCAACGCACCGAGTTCCTTCGAGTTGAAGTACTGCACTTCGTCAATCAGAACAGCCACAGCGGTCTTTCGCTCTTCTGCCGCCTCGCCGATGGCTACGAATAGTGCGGGCAGATCGATCTCCAGATCGCCACTGTCGGCGGACCCCTGTTCTGGCTCGATGTCCAAACCAATCGCGACATCGTTGATCGTCACCTTCAGCGCGCCGACGAAACTCCGCAAGACGGCCAGCCCTCGCTTCACCTTGTGGCCCATCCCTGCGAGGCGGTTCAAATCGTAGAGCAGAGTGCGGAGATACGGCGCGATCAACGGCCCGAGCGGCTTGTCCTCGTGGGCCTCGACTGAAATGGTGCGATAGCCGACGCCCTCGGCAAG
This sequence comes from Schlesneria sp., assembly GCA_043733345.1. Lineage (GTDB taxonomy): Bacteria > Planctomycetota > Planctomycetia > Planctomycetales > Planctomycetaceae > Schlesneria. The sequence goes on along the minus strand of JAYTGQ010000076.1, from coordinate 3,986 downwards.
ACGCTCGATTTCATTCAGTAGCACGGTTTTGCCGACACCGCGCAGCCCGGTGAGCAACATGCTCTTCTCGGACTTCTTCTGTTGAATCCGCCCCAGCAGGATGCGCGCCTGCTCCAGAATCGGGTCTCGCCCCGCGAGTTCGGGAGGAGGTGATCCGGCACCGGGCGAAAAGGGGTTGTCCATGGGGTTCATGGCACGACTTATAGCCGTTTATTGGCGAAAGCTCCAATAAGTACCAATAAACGCCAATAAACCAACCGGAGCGGATCGGGGCCGCCCCCCGAAATCACAATGTGACATGTCTATCTAGGCCAACCCTGTGACATTTCTACTTTGGTCCGACAGTGATGCCGGAGCACTCCAAATCGCAGCCCGATTGAGTTCTAATCGCGACCGTTCGGCACCCACGCCGCGATACGACAACGGGCGAAGCCCGCGTCTCCGTTCGACTCCCGCCGCGATCCTCACCATGCATGCCGTCGAGTTTCTCAAGCAGCCTCCCGCCAGTGTCCCGCCCGTCGCCGTGCTATCGGGCGGGCAGCGGCATTTGAAGCAGGCGGCGCTCGCCATCCTGAAGAAGCTCGTCCTCGACGACGATGACACGTCGCTCTCGAAGTTCACCGGCAAAGAGGCCGATCTGCAATCGGTCACGGACGAACTGCGAACGATCTCGATGTGGAGCGACCGCCGGTTGGTGGTCGTCGAGGACGCGGATGAGTTCGTCACGAAGTACCGCGCGGCGCTGGAGAAGTACGTCGAGAAGCCCGCCAAGAAATCGGTGCTTGTGCTCGATGTGAAGACGTGGCCGAAGACGACTCGGCTAGCGAAGCTCGTCGCGAAGGAGGGCCTGGATGTCGAGTGTTCCGAGCTGAAGGGAGCACAACTTTCCAAGTGGTTGCTCGACACGGCGCGCGACTCGTACCAACAAACACTCGCGCGCGATGCCGCCGCGCTGCTGATCGAACTCGTGGGCGAAGACCTCGGGTTGCTCGACCAGGAACTGAACAAGCTGGCCTCGTATGTTGGAGCAGGCGGCAAGATCGAGGCCAAGGACGTGCAGACGCTCGTCGGCGGCTGGCGGACCGAGACGACGTGGGCGATGACCGATGCCGTGCGCGACAACGATCTGGCGTTCGCGATCGACGCGCTCGATCAGTTGCTCGTCGCGGGCGAAGCGGGACCGAAGCTGCTCGGCGGGATTTCGTATGTCTTCAAGAAGTTCGCGCAGGCGACCGATCTCTCGCGATCACGACAACTCGACCAAGCCCTGCGCGACGCGGGAGTCTTCCCTCAAGCGGTCGGTGCCAGCTCGGCCTACCTCCGTCGCATCGGCCGGGTGAAGGCCGAACGGATTCTCAATGTCCTCCTCGAAACCGAAGCCGGTCTCAAGGGAGGGAGCCGGCTTCCCGAACGCTTGCAGCTCGAACAATTGCTGTTGCAGTTGGCGGGGCGGACTTAAAACTGCTCGAAACCAAAGTAGCCTTCCTCGCTCCGCGTGAAGGAAGCCGATGGGTGTAGAGCGATGATGATGCCATTCCATGTTGGACTCGCGCTCGGCTCCCTTCACGCCGAGCGATGAAGGCTACTTTCAGGCGACCAACATGCGCGCAGCTCGACAACATTTTGAAACCTAGTAGTACAAACGAACCTCACTTTTTGAACGATGCTTGATCCAGATTCAATCCGAGGCATCCGATGACGACACTGACCATCACCCCCGAGCAACTCACCCGCTTCCACGAGGATGGCTACATCGTCGTGCCGAATCTGCTCGACGCGGACGAGATCGAACTGCTCCGCAACATCGCCAAGGCGGACTTGGCCCTCGAACGGGACGCGGGGAGTCGCGCGGATGGCGAAGGGGGAGCGGTGAAGCTTGTCGTGCGGAATGACTTGCCGGACGACACGATCTATGGCGCGATCGTCCGCAGTCGGCGAATCGTCGCCGCGATGGAGCAACTGCTCGGTGACGAGGTCTATCACTACCACCACAAGATGATTCTGAAGGAGGCGCGCGTCGGCGGCGCGTGGGCGTGGCATCAGGATTACGGTTACTGGTACGGCAACGGGTGTCTCTTCCCCGACATGGGAAGCTGCATGATTGCCGTCGATCGCGCGACGACCGAGAACGGCTGCCTGCAAGTCCTCAAACGCTCACACCTCTTGGGGCGCATGGATCACGGCAAGGTCGGCGATCAAACGGGAGCCGATCCCGAGCGAGTCGCCGCCGCGCTGGAACGGCTCGAACTGGTCTACTGTGAACTCGAACCGGGTGCCGCGATCTTCTTCCACGCGAACACGCTCCATCGCTCCGACCAGAACAAGAGCGAGCATCCGCGCTGGGCGTTCATCGCCTGCTACAACACGAAGCACAACGACCCGTACAAGGACTCAAAACACCCGCGCTACAGCCCGCTCGAAACGTGGGAGGACTCGCGGGTGGCGGAGATCGGACGACAACAGTGGGTTGGAATGAAGTCGATGACACACGGCGAGACCAAACCATGAGACCGGCCGCTATTGAGACTCTTGACCGCCGCCGCTTTTTGAAATCCGCTGTGGTCGCTTCAGCACTCTGGCCCGCGCTGGTGAGAGAGACTCGGCTACACGCGGCCGAGCGACCGAAGCTGCCTGTCGCGGCAGTCGTCACGGTCTATCGAGAAAACAGCCACACCGATGTGCTCGTCGGCAAGATTCTCGAAGGCTGGCAGCAGGATGGGGGAGTCGGTCCCGATCTCAAGCTGGTCTCGATGTACGTCGATCAGGTGGACGACAAGGATTTGAGCCGCAAGCTGGCGGACAAGCATGGCTTCCAGATTTCCCGCACGATTGATGAGGCGATCACACTCGGCACCGATCAAGTGCAAGTCGCGGGCGTGTTGAGCATCGGCGAACACGGCGACTATCCGTTCACGCCCGACACCAAGCAGCAGATGTATCCGCGACGGCGGTTCTTCGAGGGAATCGCGGCCGCGTTTCAACGGGGTGGCAAAGTCGTGCCGGTCTTCAACGACAAGCACCTTGCGTACAACTGGAGCGACGCGAAGTTCATGTACGACTTGGCGCGCGAGCGAAAGATTCCGTTCCTCGCCGGATCATCGGTCCCGGTCGCATGGCGTTTCCCCACGCTGGAACTGGGCCGCACTGATGAAATCGAAAATGTCGTGACCGTCGGTTGGGACGGCCTCGAAATCTACGGCTTTCACGCCCTCGAAGCGCATCAGGCGATGATCGAACGGCGGCGCGGAGGCGAAGCGGGAATCGTCGCCGTTCAAGCTCTTCAAGGCGATGCGATCTATCGCGCCGCAGAGGAAGGTCGCTGGTCGCTGGGCCTCTTCAAGACCGCACTGGCCACGCTCCCCGGCCCGCCGAAGTCTGATCCCGATTGGACCAAGCAGAAGGGGGCCGCGATGTACCTGCTCGAACACAAGGACGGTTTGAAATCGGCCGTCGCCATGACCGGGGCACTCACGCCCGAGTTCGCCTTCGCCGCCAAAGTGAGGGGCCGCGTCGAGCCACTGGCCACATGGATCCGCCTTCAAGACGGTCGCCCGTTCGGCCACTTCGCGCAGCTCCTGAAAGCGTTTGAAGAAACCGTTCACTCGGGTCGAGCGGTCTATCCCGTCGAACGGACGCTGCTGACCACAGGAACGCTCGACCGCCTGATGCACAGCCTCGCGCAAGGCGGTCCGCGCTTCGAGACACCGGAGCTCGCCATCGCCTACCAGCCGACCGACTGGCCATACGCCAATCATCCCCGCACACGGCTGGTGCTGCCCGATCTCAAGTGAGAGGCAGCGATACCTCGCGCGGTCCGCGATGAGACCTCTGAGCGGGGCGGCGTCAGCCCCCCGGTTCTTAGGCGTAAGCCCTCTTGGGAGGAACCGGGGGGCTGACGCCCAATGGCACTGACTTTACTAACCCGCAGCGTGAGCGAGGGCGATGACATGAGGCGTTTCCCCTTGTTTCCCTCGCTTACGCTGCGG
>JAYTGQ010000075.1:0-7675 GCA_043733345.1 Schlesneria sp. | reverse complement strand
GCAAGGCGCTAGCCGCCGGTGTGATGCGGTCTTTCTTTCCCAACAAGAACCGGCGGCTAGCGCCTTGCCGCTCACTCAATCCTCGTCGGTCTGAGGCGGAGCCTCGTTAGGCGTTGTCGGAAAACTCTATCGAGACCGTCGGTTGTTTGCAGTGTCCCGAACGGTTTGAGCGTCCGGGACACTCGTTCGAGCGTTTTCCGATAGAGCCTAGCAGCCTGTTGAAAAGCGTCGGGTCAGCCTCTGGCTTGCCCCTTTTTCAACTGCTTTCACGGGCCAGTGAGACGCTGCCCCTACGTTTTTCCACAGGCTGCTAGTGGTCGGACAACTTGAGATTGCGGGGTTGTTCAACAACTAGCCCGACGCGCAAGCGAGGGCAAACCTTTGTCGAAAGTGAAGCCCTCGCTTGCGCGTCGGGCTAGTGATGAACCCCGCAATCTCAAGTTGTTCGATCACTAGGAGTGTCCGCCTCCCGTGGCCTTTCTTCAACGCAACGTTGCGGTTCGTCACCATCGCCTTCACCGAGCCGCGTCTCGCGCGTCTGACCGAAGTCTCAACACGGGCCTGAGATGAACGGTTCCTGCATCGCCACCACGGCTCCGGTATCCCGGTTGCTTCGTTCGCGAGGAGTTCCCTCCTCACGCCGCGAGTGCCACCATGCGACATCCTGCGTTCTGCCGCTTCACGGCGGCTTGCCTCCTCATCACTAGTCCCGTTCTCGCGACGGCCGCCTCGCTGCGCGATTGCGGGCCGCTGTTGAACAGACCCGTGCAGGTGTCACTCACCGACGGTCGCACGCCGCGCGGCGTCCTCTCACCGAAATCGAACGACGAGGCACTCGTCCTCACGACCGAAGTCCCCGGCATCGCGATTGAAAGCCGTTTTGCTTGGCGACTCATTGAGGGGGTCGAAGCGCGCGGGTTCACCGACGAAAAGCCGTTGCCGCGTCCGGCCGATCCCGTCCCCGACGAGGACGTGGATCATGAGGACACGAACAACAATGACACGTCCAACTCAGTGCCGATCCACGAGTACGCTCCGGTCGGACGCGCCCTCGACAACCCCGTCCCTCCCGCGTCGATGCTGCCGGAAGCGCGGCTCTCGCTTTCAAGCTCTTCGCTCTCACACTCGGCACCGCTGCCGGTCGAAACACCCGACAGCGTGCCTGTCGAAATCGCTCGCGCTGAAGTGCTGCCTGACTTCGTGTCGCTCGACCATCGCCGGGCGGTGAGATCGCTCAACATCCGAGCGACCGTCGCCAACTGGGATCGCGACGCCGAAATCGATGGCCTGCTGCTGCACGTCCAACCGCTTGACGGCTTCGGTGTGGTCGTCCCTGTGGATGGGATCGTCGATGTGCAGTTGGCGACCGAAACGAAGCTCGCCACCGGCGGTCGGTCACTCACCCGCCTCGACAACACCTTCAACGTGACCGAACGCTGGTCGGTGCCCATCCGCGCGATCGACTTCGACGCCGCCGGGACCACCGTCAAGCTCCCGTTCCGCCGCTTTCATCCCGAACGCCAGTTCGACATCGCCTCCAGCGCACTGGCGATGGCCAAGCTGAAGCTGCCAACGGCCGGAGTGTTCGAAGCCTCAGACCCCTTCGTCCAACTGCGCCCCTACAGCCGCTTCCGCGACGAGTTGCAGCAGCTCCGCGGCCAACGGCTCTTTCCTGGCGAAGCGACACCGAGGTAGTGAGGAGAGTGGTGAGTGGTGAGGAAGCATTCTTCTGTTTCTGCTTCTCCTGTGCCTACTCCCTAAACCTCCAGCGCTAAACTGACTGCGGAAGTGCTTGTTTTTTCCGACTTTTCAGCCCGGAGGGCGACAGATCGTAGCCCACGGCGTGAGCCGTGGGAGAATCGGCAACAGGCTCCTCCAGCCCGGAGGGCGACACGTCGAAGGCTGTCGAAGGCTGTCGAAGGTCATTCAAAGTGTCGCCCTCCGGGCTACAACACGGTACTTGTGCCACTCAACCCACGGCTCACGCCGTGGGCTAACATCTGCCGCCCTCCGGGCTGAGAAGGCAAAAACGACAATGACTGTCGTAGTCTGGTTAGCGATGGCGATGGCGTGGGTTAGGAACTGGCACGCAATAACTTCCCGTGAGCGGCAAGGCGCTAGCCGCCGGTGAGTTGGAACTACTCACAGAATCACTGCGTCAAACCGAGAAGTTATTGCGAGCCAGTTCCTTAGGGAAACAGCCGGGTGCCCGACCCGTGTTTTCCCTGTGCCTAATCCCTAATCCTCTTCAACACCCCCTTCGGCTCCATCCACAAGCGGCCTTTGGTCGCGCGGAGTTCGGCGACCAGTTCCACATCGCGCAGGGCCTCGACCACTTCAAAGTCATAGCCGACGGTCTGCCAGTCGGTGTCGCCCGCCAACGAGTTGTCTCGTTTGCCCCTCGAGATGCGGAGCCCCGCCCCCTTTCCTGGTTCATCGGTGCGCGGCTCGACACTTTCCGTTTTCAGACGGACCTCAATGCGATAACGGCCCTGTGCGAGCAGGACGCGACGACGCCATGACGCCACACATTGCCCTGACTCGCCGACTTGGATCGAGTACTTCTTCTGCTCGGTCTCGGGATCGACTTCATCCACCCCCGCATCACCGGTCTCCTGCGCTCCGTACCAGTCGGCCACTTCGATCTGATTCGATTCATCGAACTCAATCGGCGTCGGATCGCCTCCTTCCAGTTGCTCGCGCAGCGCCGGTTCTCGCGCGGTGAGCCGTTCCTTGAGTTCACGCACGCGGTCGGCGAAAGCTTGCTCGAAGTGATCGCCTTGCCGATGAACGACGAGCGCCAATCGCGCGACAATCGCATCGAGTCGCTCGTGCAGACGCTGGGACTCAAATAGTGGCAGCAGCTCGGTCACGCGCGCCTTGTACCTCTCACGCCACTCGGGATTGTGCATCACCGCGCTGGAGACAATCGTCGGCGGGAACTCCAAGATCGGGAAGCCGGGGTCTTGGAACATCTGGTCCATGCCGTGCGGCAGGAACTTCGCCCGGCCCTCTTTCGGATCGAAATAGATGCGGTAGTTGTTCTTGTTCGGCGTATAGCCGTCCCAGTGACAGGTCATCCGCTCGAAGGCCATGAATGTGAGGAAGGCGTCCACGTCGAGCTGCTGCTCGATCGCGGGCCAACGGACGGCGGCATCGGGCTCTTCACACGCGGCCTGGAGTGCGTGCAAGTCGCTGTGATCGTCCGGACCTTTCCCCGAGTCCTTCTCCAAATCGGCATCGACATCCTGCACGAAGCCGCCATCGTAAAAGTTGCCGCTCGCGTCGCCGAAGTGCCGCGTGAGGAACGGCCGATCAAACCCTTCCTTCAACACATAGAAACCGAGATCTCGACCGTTCAACCAGACGCGGGCGTGAGTCACGCGCGTGGCGGGAACCTTGGCGTCGCGCGCGATCTCCGCGCAAACCCACTCGCACAGATACGACTCGTCCTGCACCGAGTTGTTCAGGTGGAGCTTGCCCAAGCCGTGAAAGGTCTGCTCCTTGGCGTGCTTGTTCATGTTGAGTGTGAACGCGGGCTTGTCGTCCAATTCGCGAGAACTCCCCGCCGCTCCCTTCACTTTGATCGCGACCTCGGTGTAGGTCGTCTCATGCGGTGAATCGGGAGCGTCAGGATTGGGCAGCGTCTCCACGATCGTGCATTTGACGTAACGCCGCAGATCCTCGCGCAGCTTCGCCTCCTGCGACTTCTTCAACTCGATCCGAATCTCCGGAACGAGGCCGTTGTCGAAGAAAAGGTCACTCGGATCGACAGGCTTCGTGGCGAAGGCTTCGTGGGGAGCCTCAGCCGCGGACAAAGGCTGCTTGCCCTGCACCACGTTCGTCGCCACCGGGGCTTTGACCACCGAGTCGCGACACGAGGCAAGACCGATCAGCAACAGAGCGACGAGGATTCGCCAGCTTGAACGTGGTCGGAATAACGTGGTCACGGAACAACCTTGCTCATGCGAACGAATCAGAAGCGGGTCTCGCGTGACACCGCACCCCAAACCCCACTGGGCTTGTCCAGGATTCAAACTCAGAGGCTGGGATTGAGCCCTACGCCTCGCGGACCTCGACTGCCTGGACGCCCTCCACTTGTTGCAGCAATTTCACCAACGCGAGCGGATCGGCTGGCACCTTCAACAGGACGTTGTAGCGCAGGTCGAGCGACAAGCCCTGCCGCGCCGTCACGATCTGCGTGAGTCGATAACTGGCCAACTCCTGCTGAAACAACTCGGTCAACAGCTCGACCGGATCGTGGCCCGAACTCATCCGGATTTCTAAACGATGTTCCGTGGCAGCGGTCGCGGTCGCGAGCTTGGAGCCATTCGTGGCCATGGTGATCGCGACCAATGAGACAATCGGGATGCCGATCAAACAGACGCCGAACTGCCCCGATCCAATCCCCATGCCGACGACCACCGCGAAGATCACAAAGGCCGTATCGCGCGTGTCATCGACCACCGTCCGAAAGCGGACGATCGACAAGGCACCGACCAAGCTGAATGCCTTCGCCACACTGTTGCCAATCACCAGCGCGGTCATCGCGACGAGAATCGTCAGCAACACCAGAGTCGCCGCGAGCGGCCAGACACTGACGGGCGCCTGTCGCCGCGACGCATAGCACGTTCCCGCGACAGCCAGCCCGCCCACGGCGGAGATCAGCAACCGCAGCGCGACGATGCTCCACGCGACATCAGCACCGTTCGTTAAATCATTGAGCAGCCAGTCGGGCATCGCGAGGTCTCGGAGGGGCTGTAGTCACTGGTCATTAGGGAGTAGTCATTAGGGAGTAGTCATTAGGGAGTGAGTCGCGTTCGCCTTTCCCTAATGACTAATGACCAGTGACTAATGACTTCACTTCACTTCATCCCGCAGCGGCTTGCCGCTTTGATACAACTGGAGATGTTCGGCGAAGTCTGCGTTCTGTGGGTCGAGTTCCAGCGCCTTGGTCGCCCATTTGACGGCCGCTTTGAAATCGCCCGCTTCGGCGTGGGCCGCAGCCAGAGTATCGAGGAACTCTTCGTGCTTGTGGCCGGTCTGTTCGCAGGCGAGCGTGGCCAGCGTGACCGCCTGCTTGCCATCGCGGAATTTGGCGTTCGGACAAGTCGCGCGGAACCACGCAAGATTGTTGGCGGGAAGAGCCTCCTTGGGAGCCAGCTTTGTGGCGGCCGTGAAGTCGGCCAGAGCCTTGTCGAGATCACCTTTCTCAACATGCAACCAGCCTCGATTCGTGAAGGCCATCGCAAATTGAGGGTCCAGCTTGATCGCGGCTGTCAGGTCTGCGAGCGCCTTGTCCGCCGCTTCGTTCTGGTTGAACAAGGCTGCTCGCACGAACAGGCCGTACGCATCGGGCTGGGGCCGTTCGATCAGGGACTTGCTGTACGTGATCGCTTCCTCGGAGGTCAGCATCTGATTCCGCTCGACCCAGCCTCGCCCTTTCGTTGTGTGAACTTGGAGTTTGGTTCCTTCGATCTCACGCAGGAAGCACGGTGCGAGAATCTCCAGCGCGGTGGCCGTTGTCTGAGCATCGATCCGAACGACGGCTTCTTTCTTCGGGAACAGAATCTGATCGGTCAGATCCTCCGCCGCCGAGGCGTTCGATACGAGGAACACGAACAAACCACAGAGAACAGGCAACCAAGTGCGACTCACGACGGAATCCTTTCAAGTGAAGTGCGATGCCATACCAACCCGCAGCGTGAGCAAGGACGAGCAGGTGTGACTCATCGACTTCGTTCGCTCGTCCTCGCTCACGCTGCGGGTTGGTGTGCGCGGTGCGAGGTTTGTCGTGAATCTCATTCCTCGCGTCAACGGGGCACATCGGAAGCATCGGTTGGTGTCGATTGGGACGCCTGCCGAGTGTCTTTCGTTTTCAACGGTCGCTTCTACAATGGGCCGCTCGCAGCAGGAATCAGGGATCAGGAAGCAGGGATCAGGCAGACTAGCCTTAAACGGTGTCTGCTGATCCCTGACTCCCTGTCACCTGACTCCTGTCCCCCCTTCCCTCTGTCATGCCGGGTCCGCGTCCATGGGCGAACATTACATTTACACGATTGAGGATCTCCACAAGGCTCACGACAAGAAGGAGATCCTGAAGGGGATTTGGCTGTCGTTTTATCCGGGAGCCAAGATCGGCGTGCTGGGGCCGAACGGCGCGGGAAAATCGACACTGCTCAAGATCATGGCCGGTCAGGACAAAGAGTTCATGGGAACGGCGAAGCTGGCCCCCGGCTACGATTGCATTTACGTCCCGCAGGAACCGGTCCTCGATCCCGAACACACGGTCCTGGACGAACTGAACGAGTCGGTCGCTTCCAAGCGGGCGCTCCTCGCGCGGTACGACGAGATCAACGAACTATTCGCCGACCCCACCGCCGACATGGACAAGCTGATCGCGGAACAGGGCCAGGTTCAGGAGCTCATCGAACATCAGAACCTGTGGGAGTTGGATCGCGAACTGGAGATCGCCGCCGATGCCATGCGACTTCCGCCGTTGGAAGCCAAGATCGGCCCGCTGTCTGGCGGTGAGAAACGCCGGATCGCCCTGTGCAAAGCGCTGATGCAGCAGCCGGACTTGCTCCTACTCGACGAACCGACAAACCACTTGGACGCCGAATCGGTGGCATGGCTCGAACGCCATCTCCATGACTACAAGGGAACGGTCGTCGCCGTGACCCACGATCGCTACTTCCTCGACAAGAGCTGCCAGTGGATTCTGGAAATCGATCAGGGACGCGGCATCCCGTGGGAAGGGAACTACTCGTCGTGGCTCGAACAAAAGCAGGAGCGACTCCGCAAAGAACAGAAGGCGTCCTCGGTGCGAGACCGGACGTTGGAGAAGGAACTCGAATGGGTTCGCAGTTCCCCGAAGGCGCGCCAAGCAAAGAGCAAGGCGCGGCTGGCCGCTTACGAACAGCTCGTCAAAGAAGAACAGGAATCGCGTGACGAAACGATCGAACTGCAAATCCCACCCGGCCCGCGTCTGGGCGAGAACGTCGTGATCTTTGACAAGGTAACGAAAGGCTTCGGCGACAAGTGTCTCGTCGAGAACCTGACGTTCCGCCTGCCGCCCGCCGGGATCGTCGGGGTCATCGGCCCTAACGGCGCGGGGAAGACAACCCTCTTCAAAATGATCATGGGGCTGGAACAGCCCGATTCGGGAACCGTGACCGTCGGTGAGACCGTCAAGATCGCGTACATCGAACAAAACCGGGCGTCGCTCGATGGCGAGAAGTCGGTCTACGACAACATCTCCAACGGAGCCGACTATTTGACGTTCGGCAAAGTGCGGATCAACACTCGCGCCTACTGCGGCAAGTTCAAGTTCAAGGGCGAAGACCAGCAGAAGCCGGTCAAGCTCCTTTCGGGCGGTGAACGCAACCGCTTGTTGCTCGCCCAGACGCTGACCGTCGGCGGCAACCTGTTGCTACTGGATGAACCGACAAACGACCTCGACATCGAAACGCTGCGGTCGCTGGAAGAGGGGTTGCTCCACTTCAGCGGCTGTGCCGTGGTCATCAGCCACGATCGCTGGTTCCTTGATCGCGTGGCGACTCACATCCTCGCGTTTGAAGGGGACAGTGAGGTCGTCTGGCACGAAGGAAACTTCGAGAGCTACGAAATCCTGCGTCATCAACGTCTCGGTGCCGAAGCCGACCAGCCGCACCGG
>JAYTGQ010000074.1:0-7683 GCA_043733345.1 Schlesneria sp. | reverse complement strand
GGCTGTTTCGCCCCGCCACGCGAACTCAAACGCAACTGCTGATCACGGCAGAGGTCTTCACGCGCGACAAGCTGGCGTCTGAAAAACGAGTCGTGTTTGCACGAGAAGTGACGTTTGAAGACTGAGACACCTCCACGCCGGTTCCTGACCCTCGTCTCCCAAGCGTTCGATGTCGCACTGACGTGTTGAGAAGTCCGGCTTAGCTCTGTGAGCCGGACTTCTGCTGCATCAGGCGAGCGGCAGATGAGAACTTACCGTAGCGGAAGTCGTGAGACTTCCGCGCTGCGGCCCCCGGCTTGCTTCAAGCCGGGGGCCGCAGGCCCAAGAAACTTTGAGTGGACGATCTGTGGAGTGGAACGCTCGATCTGGATCAACGTCCGTGCTGAAGTTTCTTGTGCTTCGCACCCAGCTTGAAGCAAGCTGGGCCACCCCGGGATTCATTGCGGCACACACGAGTGCGGCAGCCCCAACTTGGCCCTCGAAATTGCCAGCCTAGACGAACGCTGCGAAGACAAGCTCGACTTCTATTCGGCCGTCAAAACGCGCGAGCTACTGATCCGCAACCGCTTCCCGTGGAGCCTCGGCCTGTACCGACTAGCGGATGACGAATTGAAGCCAGTTGGAAGTTCGACCGAGCCAGTCAGCGAATCGCTCGCCTCCGAAGTTGTTCCCCTCACACTGCGTCTGCTGTCGGGACCAGACCGCCCGCTGATCGAACTGTGCCACACGGACGGCCAGCGGTGGACGATCTGAGCAACCCACGCGAAGTGTCCGGCATTTGCAGACTCACGGCGCGGCTTCCTTGGCGTTGAGGTGCCACTGCAACAGTGGGTTCCAGATTATGAAAGAGTAGGAGTGCCGTGATTCCCAAACTGCCCCAATCGCTTCTCAAGGATCGCTAGCACTTTGGCGGCGAGCTTTTCACTGGCCGTCTTTTCTGCGGCCTGCTGGTGAAACTCGGTGCGCATGTGTTCGGCGTACTCGCGGTAGTGCTGCAATGCGGCAGAACAAGCTGCCGCGTCACGGGGAATCACGACCGGGCCGCGACGACCGCATTCGTGAGCGGCCAGCGCCAACTGAGCACGTTGTTCCTTGCCCAATTCAACAAGATGACTACCCATCTCCAATTCGACCAAGCCCATGATGGGGCGGAGCACAACTTTGGCCTTTCCGTCGTGGAGTTCAATAGTCTCGGCGTCTTTGATTTCGGCACCGTAGAAGTCCTCGGGAAAGCGGCGGATCAATGACATGTCGAGTGCGTCCCAGATTTCTGCGGCCAGCGCTTCGGGTGAGGGGCTGCCACCACGCTTGGTCCGCTTCTTGTTTTCGTTGGCCCGCAGTTCTTTGTCGCGGATTGCCCGGTGCATCGTGGTCATTTCCGCGTACAGTCGGTCGCGAATGGCCTTGCGCTCGGTGGCGTCTGCCAAACCAAGCAGTTCCAGCACCGCATCGTCCAGCGCGAGCCGGGCAGGGTCCGAGAATTCGTCGGTGAGGTTGCGGGTCTTTCGCTTGGTCATGGCATCCAGGGCGGCGCTGATCCTCTTGGCGACGGCGCGCGTCGCCTGACGAACATCGGGAACGGGCATCATCTTGACATCGACGACTTCGGTTTTGAGGTTGCCTTCCGTTCCCGCCCAGCGTCCGAAGAGGTGCTTGTGCATCGCCACAAGCGTTGAGTTGAGCACGCCGCAGAGCACCGTTGAATCAACGTCGAGCGGATACACGTCGTAAAGGTTGCAGTTACAGAGCAACTGGCCATCGTTGATCGGAACGATATGACGGTATTGCTGAGCCTTGGGCCAGAACATTGCCCCGCGGCGATCGGTCGTGAGGTCGTACCACTCGCGCGTGTCGCTGGCTCGCCCCTTGACGGTGCTCCCCGTGTCAAACCCTTCCTTCTCGCCCCACAGAATGTACTTCAGGGCCTGAGTGTTTCTGAGCTTGGCCCGCGTGTCGCCACACAGGAAGACCTGCAACCGCAATTCAGTGGGATCGATTTTGATCCCGTGGACGCCGTTGGTCTCCATCAGGTTGTGAACTTCCGGCTCCAAATACCGTGCTTCGATGAGATGGTCACTGCCGTCGCCCGCGCGAACGACCCGGATGCGATCCGTCTGAATCGGCAGGATGCCCCAGCGGTCTTTGAACTCCTTCGGTGTCTGGTGTCGGTCCAGATGTTCCTGAGTCACATCACGGACGAAGAAGAACTTGTCGCAACCAGTTTTGACCCCGAATCGAACCTCGGCGATGAAGCTCAAGGGGACAAGTCGTTTGGTGAAACGTTCCGCGAGTTCAAAGTAGAGGTCCGGCGCACGCAGGTGGACGCCCCACTTGCCTCCGAAATAGTGACCGTGCGCGGCCTTCGTCTTTGTGGACGCCGACACTTCAGCGTCATCATCGTCCGCTTCGCTGCCGATCTTGCCGACCGTCAAGGCATTTTTGACACCCGCATCCCACAAGTCGCCTTGCCGCACAACACGGACTCGCCAGTGTGGGTCGATCACGTCCGCAGTCAGGCTCTCGATCCGTCCGCGCAGTGCTTCGGCGGCAGATTGACGCTGTTCTTCATTTTGACTGGCGGGAAAGATGTCGGACATGAGGGAGCGAATCTGTACGAAGCGGACCAGGCTCTCTCGTCGTTTGGTCGCATCTTTCTCACGGCGCAGGATCGCGGCGCAGGTTGTCACTCGCGCGCCGGTAAACCACGGCTCCAACTGGCTCTCGAAAATGGCAAGGATTGCGAAGTTCTTCAGCACGAACTCCTGCAATCGAAAGCCGTACTCGACATCCAGCCAACCACTGGAGGTGAGAAAACCAAAGTGAGCATCGTCCTTGAGGAACTTGGCGACGTGAGGCCAGAAGTAGACGTGCAAGTCGCTGCGACCCGAGAAAGCGATGTCAGGAGCAAAGGCTGCGGCAAGGCCGGACAAGTGCTGCTTGTAGGCTTTCTGTTCCTTCTTGATTTGGTCGAGGCCCTTGGTCGTGATCTTGATGCGGCCCTTGAACTCGGCAGTCGGCGGAATGCTGATTTCCTCCTGCCGCACGTAGGGCGGATTGCCAACCACGGCGTCGAGTGGAGGGATGTACACCGGCAACATCTGTCCATGCTTCCCACCCGAGCCGAGCGGCACCGTGAGGACCACGCGGTCGGGTGACACGTCAAAGAAATCCTTTTGGGCAACGAGCGGATAGTTCTGATCGTCGATGAGGTCGCGCGTGGCGAGGTTCATTGTTGTCAGATGCGTCGCGTAGGCGGAGATGTCCGTCCCCATGAGCTGGTTCAGAGCATCCGTGTGCGTCAGCACTGTCCCGAACTTGGCGGCAAGATATTTTTTGCGGGCATACGCCCGAACGAGGAACGTGCCTCCCCCACAGGCCGGGTCCATCACGTTGGCGTTGGCGTCACGAATGCAGAAGGCATTGATCAGGTCCACGACTTCCGGCTTGGTGTAGTGCTGGCCGTAACGATGACGTTCTTCGGGACTGATGAGCCTCTCGAAGATCGGGCCGATTACGTCGTAGTTCAGCTTCGTAAAATCGAACCGCTCGACTGAATTGAGCAGGTCGCGCCATGCGGGCACCGCGTCGTCAGCGGTGAAAGGAAGCTCGTCACCAAAGTCGCCCTTGAAGATTGTCTCGTAATCGCGGCTGAGCCGCATCGCATCCGTGAAGGCGTTGACCAGAGTCTCTTGAAGCCGTTTCGCGCTGGAAACGCTGGCGGGTAAACGCAGGAGCTTGAGTTTTGTCCAACGCCGACGCATCGCCAAATAGAAGACGATCTTGTTCACCAAGACGTAGCACGAGAACTTGGCGGCACGTTCCAGATTGTCCCGGCGGATCAACTCATCATCGGAAAGGTGCCAGCCTTGTGTGTCGCGCATCCAACGATCCAGTTTGACCTTGAAGGGGCCGTCCTGCGCGTACCTCCTCTCGATGGCGTGCTGAACTGTCAGGATCGGGCGTTCGAGTCCGGCTTCCAGTACCGAGACGAAGAACGTGTCCAATGGCTTGCGATCCAGTGGTACCTCACCGCGAAACGCTGCGGCGGCACGCTCCAAAAATGGAATCAAACCCCTGCGAATGTCGTCTTGGAACGCAGGAGAAGAGAGGTCTGTGGCATCGCGGACGCGAGTCAACGTCTGATCGTAAATGGACCGCTCTTCCAACCGAATACCTGGCTGGTCCGTCTTCCAGAGAACGATTCGATTGACATTCCAAGTCAGAAAGTACTCTGAGCCGACTTTGAGCGCCTTCTTGATGGCGTCCTCAACGACGGATTCATTGAACGGTGAAACTCCGTCGGCCATGTACGGCAGCTTGACCTCACCCGTGATCGCCACCCGACCTGATCGGTCGTAGACAGTCAGGTCACGGCGCTTGTTGGAACCGCTCGCCGACTGCTCAATTTTGACTTGGCCGAATGGAAGTTCGGGCCGCGCAGACAGGATTTCGTTCATCCATCCGGCAGCCTGCGAACAGAACGTCAACTCGTGATCTATTGCCATCGCTTCCGATCTTGGGCTGGGTGGTTCTGGTTTGAGGCTGTATTTGAGGTTAGCAGCCTGTTGAAAAAGGGAGGGCGAGGCTCCCGTCGAGCCGAGAGCGAGTGGAAAGTCACTTGTTTCTCGCGGCTCGGCAGGAGCCTCGCCCTCCCAATAATCGTTTTTCAACAGGCTGTTAGGCATACCACAGCTTCTGAATCCTCGGCGACTAGCTCTTGTCCCACAGCCAACAGGCCGAGCGTGTCCGTGTCCAACTGGATCTCCAGCCGTGCGCCGTGGAGGTACGGGCCGAGGCCGCGCAGCGTCATCGCCGTCAATCGCAACGGGGCGCTGAGCATTCTCGGCGGCGAAGAAGAATCGGTCATGAATGGGGTTCCAATCGACCAACAGTGGAGCGGGGGGCTGTCGTCCACCAGAACAGGTCTGCCAGACGCTCGCAAGGTAGCCCTGTCGCTCCGCGACAGGAAGCGCGGGCGCGAACAGAACGTCCGATCTCAGGGGACGATGAATCGTCATCGTAGACTTGAGCAGCGACTCGCCTCCTGTCGCGGAGCGACAGGGCTACGTTGACGCATCAAACGAAAACGCCCCGGCTCATACTCCAATGAGGCGAGGCGTCCCCAACACCGCGTTGTTTGCGGATCGTCAACGGAACATCTCGCGGCAGGTCAGAGTGACCGGTATGTTGCCGGGCGATTTGATGGGCACAAGGCGACCACCATGGTGGACCTGAGGTTCATCCGTTTGTCGTGGGACGTGACTTTCCGAGTCTGTGGGTGGCGGCGCTACTTGTCGCGGGCGGTTTGAAAGTTTTGTTCGAGGGTCGCGTCGGCGTCACGCCGGGGAAGTGGCTGCTGGGGATTCGCACGGTGAGTTCCACACTGCGTCCGTGCGGCATCTCCAACGCCATCGTCCGCAGCGTGTTCTATTGCTTCGACCTCCCGTTCCTGCTGACTCCGCTCCCCGCCGCGTTGAGCCTGATGCTGTCCGAGCATCGTCAAACTTGGGGAGACCGCGCCGCTCAGACGCTCGTCATTCGAGCCGGATCAGATTGTAGGATGGGCACTCCTGCCCGTCCGAGTCTGTCGCGGTAAGGAACTGGCTCAAAACAACTTCCCGAGTTCCCTTCTGGTTCCCTTCCCTCGGCGGGGAGGGTTAGGGAGGGGGGCGAGTGGCAAATCGGCTTGACCATCCTCCCCGGCCCTCCCCGCCGAGCGGAGGGATAGTGTTCAAGAAAGCGGGATGTTGTTTTGCACCGATCCCAATGGCGGACGGGCAAGAGTGCCCATCCTACAGAGGAGCTTCACAGTAGCGGCTCGTGCGCGTCGAGCGTCCACGCCGACGGATGCTGGGTGAAGCCGAGTTGCGGGTAGTAATCGACGGCCAGCGGCGCGGAGAGCAGCACAAGTTTGCAGTGCGATCCGAGCTGCTGTCGCGTCCGTTGGATCAGATCGCGACCGATCCCACGCCGCTGGTGAGACTCGCGCACCGCGAGGTCCGACAAGTAGGCCACGAAACTGAAGTCGGTCAAACAGCGGGACAGCCCGACCAGCAACGGCCCTTCCCAAGCAGAGACGATCAGGTTCGCATGACGCAGCATGTCAGCCATCGTCGCGCGGTCCTCCAACGGCCGACGGACTCCCAATGAGGTGGCGGCGTACAACTCGATCAGATCCTCCAGATCGAGGTCGTTGCCAACGCGAAAAGTAATTGCGGCCATGCTCAACGCCTTGCGGATCCGGTCAGAAGAAGTGAACCACGAAATACTCGAAAGGCACGAACAAAAGAAGCCGCACAAGCAGGCAGGGCCAGGCCTTTACGAAGTGGGACGGACGAGGCTTCCAGCAGGTGTTTGCGGCCTGATTGCGGGCGTCGCCAGTGGACGAACCTTGTTGGGCACCGGCTCGTAGTACAGGTTCAAGCGATGCCGGCCCGGCAGCTCACGCTGCGCGCAGCGCGGGGACGATGTCGGCGCGCGCAGCCTGCCACGCGGGGAGGACTCCCGCCAGCAGGCCGACCACCACGGAAACGGTCAGCCCCTGTGCGGCCAGTGCGACCGACGGACGGAAGGCAATCAACACGCCTTCAGTCCCGAGGGCCATCCCCGAAACCTGTAGCATGACCAGCGCGACGCCCACGCCGAGCAGCCCGCCGACCGTGCTGAGGATCGCGCTCTCGGACAGCACCATGTTGAAGATGCGATAGCCCGTGCAGCCGAGCGTTTGCAGTACCGCATGCTCCTGAACGCGGTCCTGCACCCCCATGATCGTCGTCGTCGAGACGAGTGCCAGCACGAGCGCGATGCAGGCGTAACCCAGATACCGGATGAAGCCGACCAGCTCGACGAGGTCTCCCACCGCGTTGGCCTGAAAGACGCCCTTCGGTCGCGTGTTCGTGCCGATGGGGCCGGCGCGGAACATGTTGTCGATCGCCTCAATGGTTCCCTTCACGTCGGCACTCTCGGCCAGCTTCACTTCGAGCTGCGTCACCGTGCCGACCGAACTCAGGCCCTTGGTCCGCTGCAAGAAGTCGAGGTGCGTGAAAATCATGTTGTCCTCGGCCGGAACTGTCGATTGAAAAATGCCAGCCACGGTCACGCTGAGCATTCCGATCGAAAACTTCTGGCCAAGCTGGATGCCCCTGCGTTTGGCCACGGCCTGCCCGACGACGGCCGCGTCCTGCTGCTGCTCGAACTTGGCCCAATCGCCCTGCGTGAGCGTGAGGTCTCGCACCGTCCGCAGCTTGTCGGCGGGGAAGCCATTGAACACGACGACATCCAGGCTGGCGCGGCAGTTGTTCATGTAGACCTTGATCGGCACCGCCTCCTTCACGCCGGGCAGCTTTGCGACGCGGCGCGAGTAATCCTCGGGCAGCTTGCTCGTGCTGGGGCAGAAGCGGTTCGCCTGAAACACGATCAACGAACGGTCGCCCAGTTGCTCGCGCGTCAGCCGGTCGAGTCCCTCCTGTACGGCCTCGACAAACGAGAAAACAAACAACGCGACGGCCGTCCCGCTGACAGTCAGCAACGTCCGCACGCGGTGCCGCCAGAGACTCTTCAACACATAGGGAGCGAAGCGGAACATGATTGGTTTCTCTTTCTCTTTGTCTTGGTCTTCGTTTTCGTTTTGGCTTTGGTCTTGGCTTTGTCCCCTCGCCCCCGTCTGCGGGGGAGTTCATCCAC
>JAYTGQ010000073.1:0-7695 GCA_043733345.1 Schlesneria sp. | reverse complement strand
TTTGGCGTTGAAGTACGGACGGGCAGGAGTGCCCATCCTACAACTCGCTCTCAATATCTCGGCACGTTCGTGTCGATGACCTGCGACCACTGATCGATCCCGCCCGCCATGTTGATTGCATGGTCGAAGCCCTGCTGGCGAAGCCAGTTCACCACTCGCATGCTTCTTCCCCCGTGATGACAGTGAACGACGATCTCGCCATTCTTGTGCGGCCCTAACTCCGCCACACGTTCGGCAAGCTGGCTCATCGGCAGCAGAGTCGTCCCCTCAATATGAGCCGTCGCGTACTCGTCCGGCTCGCGCACGTCGAGGAACAATAACGCGGAGCCACTGTCGAGCTTCGCCTTCACGGCCGGACAGTCGATTTCCAACGGAGTCGTCATCACAGGATTCCTTGTTCGTTTTCAAAACTCATGGATGCACGGGCTTGTCTCTCGGATGAGTTCTACTTCACGCGGCCGAAACTCCGTCGTTGATACTCCGCGCGGCCTGTACTGAGACATCCGAGCGGGGTGGCGTCAGCCCCCCGGTTCTCAGAAATGTCTCACACTGTGCCGCACGAGGTATCAATCGACCACTTTCATCCTCTGCCCCAACTCCCTCAAAACTTCGACATCGCTCATCGGTCGTGTCGCCGCGCGGGGATGAGTCGCATCGCAGCCGATCCAGCCGCGCAGCTTGAGGAACTGCGCACACGAATGCTTGTACGCGGGTGACGGCGATCGAAACGCGAAGTAGCCCAAATATTGAAGCTGGTCGTTCAACTCATAGAAACGCGGATCGCCCGCCTCCCAGTACGTGTCTCGAATGGCGAACAGGTCCGGCGCGAAGCTGCTCAGCCCCAACAAATAATCGCTGCCGTACATCACCATGTCGATCGCGAAGTCGTTGCCGGTGAACACGGCGAAGTCGGGCCGCTGGGCATCCCGCAGCTTCAACCGTTCCCATTCGGGTTCGCGATGAAACGACGAATGCTTCGCGCCGACACACTGCGGCACGGCCATCATCCCGGCAAACGTTTCGAGATCGTAGACCGCTCCAAACGGCGCGAGGTCCGTCGTCAGCTCGAACCCGATGAACCTGTCGCAGACGCCGCCGAGCCGCTCGTAACTGCGGACGATCTCGGGACCGGATTGCCTCGTCAGGCCGAACGATTGAAAGAGAACGGGCGTGCCGCCTTGAGCCTGAATCGCCTCCATCCGCGCGGCGTACCGATCAAAGTCAAACGCCGCCCCGGCTTGGTCCGCCACGAACGCCCCCGCCACAAACCCGCTGCCCCCCAGCACCGCCCGCGTCCGCCGCAACACTTCGTCCTGAGTCGCCTGGTCAATGAGGTTCACGTACCCGGTGTCCATGTTCACCGCCGGAGTCAGCCCCGCCCCGGCTGTCCGCGCCACATGCTCTTCCAACGCGGACCAATCCACCGCGCCACTCTCCAAAAACGGCAGCAACACGGCCGAGATGCCCGTCACCTTGCGGCGCGGCTTCAGCAGGGGCAGTGGATCGAGCGACATCGCGAGACCTCATTCAACAGAATGCCCACCGAAGAAGAGGGCGGTGATGGGCGAAACGCTCACGAATGCCCGACACGTAAGAGATTGATGACAGTATTGCGAACGGCAACCAAGGCTGAAGGGGACAGCGTTCCTGCCGAACGAACGATCAGTGTTGAGTCACCTGTGAACAGCTTCGCGGGGCGAATGTAGCTCACCGCCTGTAAACCACCACTGGCGAAATCAACGTCCTCAATCCGAATCGCCATTGGATCGCCATACGGTTGGCTGGTGATCTGACACAGGATCGAATCGCCTCGCCCCGCGTTTGCCAGGCAGACCGCAGGACGAACCTTGGACTGCGTCAGGTCGGAAAACGGGAACGGTACGAGGACTACTTCACCGATTGCAGGTGAGCCCATGCGAGATCCTCCTCGGGTCGGTTCCAATCCACAGCCAGAGACTTCTCAGCCAGCAATGCCGTCGCGCGCGAGTCCCCCTCCGGCGGTTCCTGCAAGATCATCACGAGTGCTCGTCGAGGTAGCCCCACATCCACAGGTTCCAACAAACGAACGACACCGTTCGAGTCGATCACCCCTTCCACCGTTTGAATCATGCTGGTGTTCCCTTGAGATCGAACGACATCGCGTCCAATCCTAAACAGTCGCCGCCGGACCTGACACGGTCGGGATTCTATCGAGCCTCAATGCTGCTCGCGACGGTTCGCTAGCCCGGAGGGCGGCAGAAGGTAGCCCACGGCGCGAGCCGTGGGGTGAGTGAGCGAGCGTCTGTTTCAGCCCGGAGGGCGGCACAGCGAGCGATCGCACTCGGCCTCAACAAAGTGTCGCCCTCCGGGCTACCCGCATCTGTTGGACCTGATCCCACGGCTCACGCCGTGGGCTATGTTCTGTCGCCCTCCGGGCTGGATCGCAAACTGCTCAGAACCCACAACCTTGCTCAGGAACCAGTCCACCTCTGATCAACGTTGCGGTCTCGGCGGAAACCACAGCGACAATCGCCCTCCAAAGGACAGGATGGAAAGGCCCGGATATTCGCCGACAGTTGCGATGCCGGTGTCCGTGGCAGTGTTCGCGGCCCGGTTGGCGTGCCCCATCGGAGTTGCTCCTGCCGACGTGACGATGATCACCGAGTTGAGGCTGTCTGGCTCATTCAGCTCATCCGTTTTCCGTGGCATCCCCAAATAGTGGAACATCGCTCCAGTCTGCGGATCGTTCAGCGCCATGACGGGCAACACACGCCTCGAATCATCTCGACCATTGATTTGGCAATACACGGCCAGCTCGTCCAGCGAGCTAGGCAACGCACCATCGTGGTCCTTCTTGGCCAACACCAGCGCCAGAGCCAGCAGCGTCTGTCGGTTGACGACTTCGCCAGCCATGACAATGTCGGTGAGGCCCTTGCCAAAGCGGGAGAAATGCTCCGATTGAAAGACCGCGTGACGCCACTCACTTCCCGGTTCGCCGCCCCGCGTCAGTTGCTCCCGGTGAATGGCAAGGGACTGAAGAGCATTGATGCCCGGTATCTGCATCGTCCCTTCCAGCGAACCGTACAGATGCCAACGCCAGTACAACCGTTGTTCGTTTTCCCGCATCATCCGTGCAAACTCGTGCGTGAGGAACGGTTCCACGACACGCTTAGCAAAGCGCAACGAGGTAGGGTCATCGGGATTGTTCCAATGTTGGCGCATCCATCTCATGCTGTCGAAACCCAGCACGAATTCGGCCGCGCTCGCCTCACGCAGAGTTGGATATCGAGACAGCTCATCGCGCGACTGGTTGATCGCTGCGAGGAGCATCTCTCGCGTCACGTCCTCATGGTTCGACCACTCGACGAGCGACTGCAAAATCTCCGCTTGGCGTTCCCGCCCAGCCACCCAATTCCAAAACATGTTTTGGCTCGCGAAACACCGAGCGAGGCGCAGGCCAGCCATGTAGTAACGAAAAGCCTGCTGCGGATGGTCATCCTCCATGCTCAGGCGCCCCGCATCGAGCAGCAATTGCGGATTCGGAGTCGCATCCTCATAGGGCATCGCGGTCCTCTGCGTCCGGTACGACGCGGGCAACTCTTTGGAGAGGACCTCCATGATCGTCGCCAGCGACTGCTCGTTGACCGACCAAAAACGCTCTCGCGCCGTCCGCTCTAAATCCACTAGCTTCGCGTCGGGTGGCAGGCTGGTGATGGACGGGGGAGCCAACTTGAATTGCGACAATGGGCGATAGCGATCGTTGACACTGACGAGGCGATCTCGCACCGCGCGGCTCTCCGGTGAGGTCGGCTGCGTGATCGCTTTGACCGCGGCTCGAATCGGACTCAGATCGTGTGAGATGTCCGAACCCACGATCGACTCGCGCCGTTCGGTCTCGCGCGGGTACAGCAACGCCATCAGTGTCGGCGAGGACGGGCCGAGTCCCGGAATCTCCAGCCACCGAAACATCGCCGCGCCGAATAGCAGCAGCAGCGGTGGCAGAGTCAGTCCGACCGCGAGCCGCTTGACGACCGGCCAGCTTCGACGTTCGATCAGCCAGTGGTGCGAATACCAGCCGCTGAGGCACAACAGCCAGACGGCGATGCCTCCCACCGCCCACCAACGCGGCAGCGAAACAGAGACCACCAGCACCTGCCACCAGATCAGCAGAATGGTCGCCATCAGCCCCGCACCAACGGCGAGGATCATCCGCCGAAACAACATCGCGGCGGCTTGTCCCACCGCGTAACTCATCAAGGTGAACCACACCACGTCGAAGAAATGTTCGCGTTGAAATCGTGTGATCCCAACCAGTGGATGTCTCATCCCATCCGCGTTGTGTTGATTGTCAAATGGTGAACCGCTCCACGGAATGAAGGCCCATTCCGCGAGACACGCCACGGCCCAGCAGACGGTGGGAATCCAGCAGGCGCGCGGCAGCCAGACGACATGCTTGGCTAGCCAGATCATCGTGGGAGACGTGCCGCGATTGGCGAGGAACCGTAACTGTTGGCCTCCCGCATCGAAGCGAAAGCCGAGAACCCCCATCACCAGCGGGAGAGCGACGATCAACGGAATGACGGCAAACGTGATTGCTCCATCACCATCCGCGAGGCTGTACATCGTCAATAAAACACTCGTGGCACAGACGATCACCAGCAGTCCGGTGTGCAATGACTCGCGGTGCCGTTCTTGCCAAACCAACCGCTGCCAAGTCCGCCAGCCCGAGTGTTCGTTCTCAACAGCAACCGGCACGCGCGAGGATCGTCCTCGATTCCAAGGCAGCATCGCCGTCAACCGGTCGTTAAGTCCTTCCAGCCATGAGGCATCAAGGTACTGCCCGCGACACCATCTCAATCCGAGATGAATGTTCAATCCTGCCGTCAGTAGCAGGCAAGCGGTGACGTAGCACAAATGCAGTCGATCCGCCTCACCCGCCGGGTAACCATTAAATGCGTGTCGTCCGTATCGAAGCCAATACAAATGCAGGTACGTTGTTATCGGCACGGCATAGATAGCCAACCACCAGACTATCGCCGCTGGAACCGCCGTCACCACGCGGCGGCTCGTTAAGGAACCGAGCGTCCCCCACAACAGAAACCCCGCCCCAACGAGCGAAAAGGTTCCGAGCATTCCCAGTGTGATCCAGACCAGCGACGGGCCGGTATGCACCAAGCCCTGGAATTCAAAGCCCGAACCGACCGACAGCACCGCCGCCCACAGCCACATCACCAGCAGCAACGACACTGCTCCCGCAATCGCACAGCCAGACTTCGCCAGCAGCGTCGGCCACGGCGGCGCGGAGAGATTCAACAACCAATCGCTCGTCCGCTCTTCCCGCTCCAAAGCAAACAACATCGCGGTCGATGCGATCAGGAAAAAAGGGACCAAGTACAACGGGATGATGTAGAGGAAGAGGATCGCCACTGAGGGCTGCATCTCCGTAAACGGAGTCACGCTCATCAGGATGCGCGCGATCAACTGCAAACAGATTCCTGAGACCAGCACGCCCACCCACAGCGTTCTCTGTTGGCGGTACTCCTTCCAAAACATCCGGCCGAGCGGGCGGAAGTCGAACGACGATTGAGAGGCGGTTGCGGGAGCAGTGGTCATCGGACACCTCGCTTTGCTGACGGATGGGGGGCTTTCAGGTGGCGGGCATAGTCACTCGGGCGACAATGCCCGCCTTTTCTTGAGCGTCAGCCCTCTTCAAGTCCTTCCGAGCGGGGCGGCGTCAGCCCCCCGGTTCTGGCATGACGATTGAGACGCGGTTGCGATTGTGAAAGTGGTGGTCATCGAACACCTCGATTCTCGGGGAGGCGGAACTGCAATACGGTGGAGCATGAGAACGAGAGCCGTAGGATGGACGCCCTCGTCCGTCTGTATTCAACTGGCAATCGCTCGGACGAGGGCGTCCAAGTTACAGCCCCGTCGGGACCGGTTCATGCGGAGCGAACCCATCTGCCTTCGTCATCATGCACGTCACAAAAATCTCTTCCAGCGACAGTCGCTTTTCTTCGACGTGTCGATGATTCGGATCGGAGTTCAGTGCGAGTCGGCCCGCGTCGTCGAGGTCTCGCACCATCAGTCGCCAGACGCGGTCATGCCGTTGTGCGCGGAGCAGCAACGCGGGTGAGACGAGTTCCGGCGGCGCGGTCTCAACGTCGGCCAGCGTCACGATCACTTCGCTCACGCGATCTTTGAGGACATCGAGCGGCTCGCATAGGATCAGCTTGCCGCCGCGCAGGATGGCGACGATGTCGGCCACACGCTCGACCTCGGCGATCTGATGGCTGGAGAGCAGGACCGTGCGGCCTTCCGACGCGATCTCGATCATGCTTTCGAGGAACTCGCGTCGCACCAGCGGATCGAGGCCCGACGTGGGTTCATCCAGCACGAGCAAGCCCGGTTCGTGAGCCATCGCCAGCGACAGAGACACCTTCCCCTGCATTCCCTTCGACAGCGCCTTGATCGGCTTGTCGTCCAACCCAAATCGCTGCACGAGGTCTTCGTACCGCTGCTGAAAGCCGAGCGGATAGAACCCCGCCGCGAACCAGCCGATCTCGCGCACGGTCATCCATTCGTAGAGGGCGGGCCGGTCGGGCATGTACCCCACGCGACGCCGAATCTCGGCCCCGTGCGTCTGGCTATCGAGACCCATCACGCGCGACGCCCCGCCGTCGGGAGCCAGCAGCCCCAACAGAATCTTGATCGCGGTCGTCTTCCCCGCCCCGTTCTCACCCAGCAGCGCGATCACCTGCCCGCGCTCGCCCCGCATCGACACATTGTCGAGGGCCATGTGGTCTTTGAACCGCTTGGACACGATCTGATATTCAAACACGGCAGTCATGATTGGTCCTCTGGAATGGAGAGCAAGGTCGTCGGGTGCGTGAAGTCTTCGGAACGCACCGGTTCGAGATCGTGGCCTGAATCACGGTGCGTTCCGAAGACTTCACGCACCCGACGTGTGGATGGCCTCACCCCTCCGGAATGCTCCGTTTCTGAACCGCCTTGGTTTTCAACGATGTCTCCCAAACTTCGTTCACCAGTTTGAAGAACTCTTCCTCGGTGAGTCCGCTTTGCTGGGCCTCGATCACGACCCCCTGCATCCGTTCGGCGAGCAGCTTTTGTCGGGCTTTGCGACAGCGTTCGGCCGCAGCCTTGGCGACGCGCAGTCCCTCGCCGCGCAACGTCTCCAGCACGCCGTCGTTTTGCAGATCGCGATACGCCTTCGCGACGGTGTTGGGGTTCACCGCCAGTGTCACTGCCAGCTCGCGCACGGACGGCACGAGGTCTCCGGGCCGCAGAGCCTCTTTGGCGACGGCGTACTTCACCTGCCGCCCAATCTGGTCGTAAATCGCCACGCCGTTGTCGGGGTCAATGCGGAAGAACATGATTCGCACTCCTGTACTAGACAGGTAGTACAGTAGTCGTCGGTGCGACGGGCGTCAAGCGGGCATTTCCGGAAAAAATTGAATGGCACCGAAAACGGGGGGCGCTCACGGACCAACGTCGAATCCTCACCCGTGTGCGGCAACATTGCTGGCGGCAGGAACGGTTCTTCCCACGCCCACTCAAAGCGTGCGCGAGGACCTCGCAGCGGTTGTAGGAACGGGGGCCGTAATAACTTCCCAAAGGCTGCGACCAGCCGCAGGGCGCTAGCCCCGGTTTGTGTCATCCAAACCGGGGCTAGCGCCCTGCGGCTGATCGGGAAGT
>JAYTGQ010000072.1:0-18960 GCA_043733345.1 Schlesneria sp. | reverse complement strand
CTGCGACTGCTTCTTCACAAGCTGAAGGAGAAAGCGGCCAGGCTGTCGCAGGCGCGCCGCCCGCGACCACGACCAACGGGATCGACTTTGGTGTGGCGTCCTCGTTGAGTTGGTACACAAGACGCACTTGGCGGAGACCGAGGTCATCCTTGGCGAGCACCTTTACCGTCAGTTCGGCATCCGGCGCGAGTTGGATGTCACCAACGGGCGATTCGATCATGACCTCGGGGACGAGATCCGCCAGTCCACGCAGTTCGTAGCGCGGCGCTTCGCGATCGGTGAAGCCGGCCGTGTCGGTCAACTCGAACCAGTACGCCGTGACGCCCGGTTCGGTGATCGCGAACGCCGCTGCAAACGACTGGCCGTCGGGGCCGATGCTCAGCGGAACGGCTGGCTTGTCGCCGATCCGGAGATTGGCCGACTGGAGTGGCTTGTCGGCCTGCCCCGAGACTTCGATCTTCGTACCGAGCAGCCCCTGCGCGTGGCCGACTCCCGGCGGAAGGTCTTCGACGGGACGCTTCGAATATTTGGGGGGAATGATGCGGACCTGCAACGCTTCGAGCGTCGGTGGCTCGACGACTTCGACCCGCACGAATGACATCGCGTCGTCGTCGCCGCCGGTCGCACGGAATTCGAGTGGCCCGCGCGTGGCGACCCAACTGATCGCAGCCGCCTCGCGCGAGCGACCCCTCTCGTCGCGAATCGTGGTCAGACGGAGGGCCTCGCGCGTCGGTTCGATTTCATTACCGAGGCGATGCTCGAACCAGACTCGCTCGGGTAGGCGACCTCGCGCGTTGATGACGTACAGTTCCAGCGTGTCACCGCGCGCGATCAGCAGCGGCTGTTCGGGAGCCGGAATCACCGGCGACAGGTCGCTTCGCACGAGCCGCAACTCAAACTGACGCGGCCACGGCACGTCGGCGAACGGAAACATCAGCCGCTGAACCGACGTGGCCGCCTCCAACGGATGCAGCACCACGACGGTGGCCACAAAGGCCAATAGGATCGAGCCTGCAATCGTCACGCGTTGGACGGCCTTCGTTTCGACGATGTCACCCGGTTCGATCGTCTCCAAGTCGCGAAGCGCTTGCCCGACGACGGCCCGCTGAAGTTCAGGTGATCCGGACTTCGCGTCGAGCTTGTTTTGCAAAAACTCGACCGCGCTGAGGACTCGGCTGTGGAGACCGGGAAAGCGACGTTCAATTCGTGAGGCGAGGAACGTCGTTCCCAGCGGCTGCCTCAACGGCGAGATCAGTTGCCGCCACAGCATCGCTCCCGAACCGCCCAGAAGTCCAAGGCCGATCACCAACCGCAGTCCGGAATCATCGAAGTGGATCAGCCAGTCGAGTACCCCCGACACGAGCAGTCCGCCGAACAACACCAGCACCGTCCACGACAGTCCGGACAACCACGTCAGCAACCGCACGCGCCCGCGCAGGTCCGACAGATGCTCGGCCACGATGATCTCTTCACGGGACTGATTGCGATCCGACGGCATGGTGATTTGATTCCCTCGTTTAGGGGAGGTCGTTTCCAACCTCTCTGCCCTGATCTTTTTGAGGATGCCTCGCGTGGCGGGCATCAACGGTCAACCACGCCGCGCGAAGCATAAGGTGAGCGGCAATAAAAAGCTTACCTATCGAAGCCTGACGCGCAAGCGAAGGTCGTTCGACATCCGAACCTTCGCTTGCGCGTCAGGCCACGATCTTCAGCAGGACAGGTTTTGCTGCTCACCCAGCATCGCGCATCGAAAAAGTCGGCGAAACCCTCAAGGTTTGACATCCGGTGGCCAATGATGAACCGATGGAGTGATCCGAGTCCGTCGTCCGGGGCGTGAGTGCTGAGAACTCAGCCGCTGCTCTGTGCGTCGGCTGCGAGTTTCCAGTTGGGTGAGGTGACCAGTCATGAACGTAAAAAAGAGAGCTCTGTTGGGGGGGCGGACTCGCGTCGGCTGCGGCGGGAATGGCGGTCCCACAGATGTTGAGTGGCGGCGCTGCGAAAGTGGTCGCTGATCCGGCGGCCGGTGAAGCCGCCGCAGGGAGACGCTGCCGCCCACGACAAACCGGTCGCCGCTAAGAAGGAAGCCAAGAAACCGGCTGCGAAGGCAGACGATCACGCGAAGAAGGATGACGGGCACGGCGCGGCCGGACACGGCGATGCCAAAGGGGGCGACGCTGTTCCACACGATGGCCCGTACTTCGTTCCGTTTGGGCGGATCGTCGCCAACAACAATGAACCGTTGCTGGCGAAATACCTGTCGCTGGAGATCACCGTTCAGACCGACGCCGAGAATGAAGCAGAGGTCAAGGCGGCGATCGAATTGCGGAAACCAATCCTCATGACTTGGCTGGCCGCTCACCTCGCGGACAAAACACCAGAAGACATTCGAGGCAAGGTGGGCGTTAATCGGCTGCGGCGCGAGATTCAAGACAACTTCAATTCGCTGCTGTTCACGGACGGTCGCGAACGGCTGCAAGACATCTTGTTTGAAGAGTTTCACTACCAATGACCCTGCTCACACACGACTTCACGCGACCGGCGCGTCTGCATCCAGACCAGCAGTCGAAGCTCACACTGTGGCTACGGCAGGCGGGTTCGTTTCTGGCGGAAGCGTTCACGGGGTTGTCATTGCCCGCGACGATTCGCTTTGAAAGCTGTACGACGGACTGGCCTGTCGATGCGATGCAGGACTGGCCCGATCGGACGCTGGCGTATCAAGTGACACTGGCTGGCTGCGCAGCTCCCTCGATCTTTGCGATCCCCAATCCGTTGGCGGTATCGATGATCAGCAGCTTGCTTGGCGAGACGCTGACCGCGCTACCCGCAGAGCGAAATCTTTCCGCAGGTGAAGCGTCGGTCGGCGAATTTCTGGTTACCACAATTCTCGGTGGGCTGACGGAAGCGTGGGCAGACGAAGCGCGCAGCATCCGGCTTCAAACTGCGGACCGTGAACTCTTGTTGCGTCGATCCAAGACCTTCAAGCCGTCGGAGCCGATTGCGGTCTGTCGTCTGTCGATCGAAACGGCAGCCGGGACGGCGCAATGCTGCTGGATGCTTCCCTTGGAGTTCGTGCAGACGCTCTTCGGAGCCACGCCACGGACTCGCAACGCGGTCCCCGACGCTTCGACGCGAGTTCAATTGGAGTCACTTGTACGCGGGATGAACACCGACGTGGTCGTTCGACTTGGCAGCGTTCAACTCTCGGCTCCGCAATTGGCAAATCTGCGCGTGGGTGATCTCGTGGTTCTCGACCAGCGGGTGAGCGACCCGCTCCAGGCGACCATCGGAAACGAACCCAGATACCTCGGATGGCCGGGGCAAGTCGGTGCGCGACAAGCCTATTTGATAGATACCGAGGCCCGTCGTCGCCCACGTTCACAGGAAGTGGCGCGGGCCAGTTAGGCGAGCGGCCTGAGTTGCCTTACCGGAGATTGAAGCCTGACGCGTAAGCGAAGACTCGGTTACCAGCATCTTCGCTTGCGCGTCAGGCTTTGATGGGTAAGCTATTTCCTGCCGCTCGCCTGAGCAACCTGTTAATAGACGCACACCGGGTTTTACAACAACCCGATCACAGCGTATCAAGAGGTCGTTCCACCGCTCGCCGGTTTATTCCAAGACTTGTGAAGCAGAGAAAGATTGCGATGACAGAAACGTTGGACGCCGTCATGGCAGAAGTGGAAAAGGAACTGAATCCGCAGGAGAGCCACTCGACAATGGTGGCTGCGAAGGTTCCCGCATTCATGCAACTCACGCCGACGAAGGCCGCTTCAGGAAAGTCGCTGGACCATTTATACGGCGTTCGTCTCGACGCCGAAGCCGTGCTGGGGCAGGCCACCCTGTCCGTGGAAGACATGCTCAATCTTGGCATCGGGTCGGTCGTCGAATTGAATCGACTCGTTTCAGATCCCATCGATCTGATCGTGCAAAACGTCCGCGTAGCACGCGGGGAAGTGGTCGTGGTCAACGACCAGTTCGCGATCCGCATCACTGAGATTACCGGCACGTCACACTGACGTTGGACACTCTGCCAAGGAAGGCGGTCGCCATGTTTCGCAACCTGCGAATCGTTCTGTTCGCTTGGTGCATGCTGTCGGCGTGTGGGACGGGCGCGGCCAAAGCAGAAGAGCCGCAAATCCGATTGGCCGGGCGAGAGGAAGTCGCTCGCGACACATCCGCTTCGTCCGCCGCGACAACTTCGGAGCCGAGTGTTCTCAATTCCGAGATGACATATCAGCCCGAGTGGCCCGCACCGCCCGACACCGGCGCGATGCTGCTGCGATTGGTTATCGGAACTGTCGTCGTACTCGGCCTGTGTGCCGGATCGCTCTGGTTCGGCAAACCGTGGCTGATGCGGCTGCAACTGACGAACACGACCGGCCAGTCCATGCAGATTGAAGGAACCGTCGCCCTCGGCAATCGCGCCGTGCTGTATCTCGTGAAGATCGGTGATACGCAACTCGTCGCTGGGACGGATGCCACCGGATTAAAGTCGTTGATCGCGCTGCCTGCCTCGTTCAAAGATGTGCTCGACGAACCGCAGCCTGAGGTCGAGATGCTCCGGCCCATCGAGCCGCCGCCACTGATTGCATCCCGCCAGTCGTGAGACACGCTCCAGCAAACGAACCAACTCAAAACTGACTGTACCTGCTCAAAGGACTGAGCCATGTCCAACATCGATCAGGTGGCCGAACGACTGGCCGAATCGAACATCCTCCAAAATCTGTCGCCGCCGTTGCAAATGGCGCTGTTTTTGGGAAGCCTCGTTCTGCTTCCAGCGGCGCTGGCCAGCCTCACGTGCTTTACTCGCGTCATGATCGTGTTGTCGTTTGTGCGACGCGGCCTCTCGACCCAGGAAATTCCGCCGAACTCGGTCTTGATCGGATTGGCGCTGCTCCTGACGGTGTTCGTCATGGAGCCGACGCTCACCAAATTGAACGACCACGCCGTATTGCCCTATTTGAAGGGGGAACTGTCCGGCCTCAATGCGTTTCGCCGGGGAGCCGATATCCACAAAGGCTTTATGCTGCGGCAAACTCGCAAGCACGACTTGGCACTGTTCGCCCATATGTCAAAAGCCGGGCCGATTCATTCCCCGAGCGATACGCCGATCACGGTTCTCATTCCCGCATTTATTATTAGCGAGTTGAAGACGGCATTCTTGATGGGGTTCTGCATCTATATTCATTTCCTGCTCGTCGATATCGTTGTCTCCACCGTCTTGATGTCAATGGGCATGATGATGATGCCGCCGGTGATTGTCTCGACGCCATTCAAGGTGCTGCTGTTTGTACTGGCGGATGGCTGGCATCTGGTGTCACTGTCGATCAATCAGAGCTTCGGGTAGCGGTCCCGATACCAACCCGCAGCGTGAGTTTTGAAGTTGCGCTGTTTTAGCTTTCCGCCCCAACGGGGCAGCCCTAACAGCCTGTTGAAAAACGGCTGCCGGGAGGGCGAGGCTCCTGCCGAGCCGCGAGAAACAAGCGACTTTCCTCACGCACATGGCTCGGCGGGAGCCTCGCCCTCCCTTTTTCAACAGGCTGCTACGCCACCCGGCTCACCAAGACTCGAACTTGAGAAACGACTCACTCATGGCCGTGTGAGGTATGAATCATTTTGCCGCTCGCCTTACCAATCTCCGACGCTGCCGTCCGGGTAGAAGACGCGTTGCAACAACTCTTGCTCGAACGGGTGCTGCTTGACGGCGGCCTCATTGATTTCGATACCGAGGCCGGGGCGGGTGTTCGGCCGAACGATGCGACCCTTGGGTTCGATCGTGAAGCCTTCCGTCACGACATCGCCACGCCACGGGACATCGTTGTGAACGGTCTCGCAGATGATGTAGCCCGGCTGTGAAAAGCCGAACTCCAACGAAGCAGCGGTGCTGACGGGGCCTTGCGGGTTGTGAGGAGCCAGCGCGATGCGATGCGCGTCGGCCAGTGCCGCGATGCGGCGCGCGGCAGTTAGCCCGCCGCAGTGCGTGATGTCGAGCTGGCAAACTTCACACCCGCGTTTCTCGAACAGTTCGCGAAACGTCGCAAGGTCGGTGATCCGTTCGCCAGTCGCCACGGGCGTCGTGATCGCCGCGTTGATCGCCGCCAATCCGTCGATCGACTCGGGCCAGCAAGGCTCCTCGAAAAAGTAGAGGCCGTAAGGATCGAGGGCTTTGCCAAACTTCAGACCCATCGCCGGAGACGGGCGGGCATGGCAATCAACCATGATGTCGATGTCGTCTCCGACGGCATCGCGCATCGCGGCGACGGCCGCTTCGGCGAGGCGGATCGGTCGCAGACCTTCGAGCGGCATCGTGGGAGGAACGGCCATCGCCTTGAACGCGGTAAAACCGTCCTCAACCGCACGGCGAGCCAAGTCGCCAAACTGCTTCGCGTCATCGACGGAGGTCTCGTAGAAGTCCTCCATCTTGCCGCCGCCGAGATGGCTGTAGGTGCGAACCCAGTCTCGCACACGACCGCCCCACAACTGTGAGCACGGCATGTTGGCGATCTTGCCCGCGATGTCCCACAGCGCGAGGTCGATGCCGCTGATCGCCGTCGCCCGCACGATGCCGTTGCCGTGCCAGAAGTGCTGACGAAACATCATCTGCCACAAATGCTCGACGCGCCGTGGGTCTTCCCCCACGATGAGTTGCGAGATGTCTTCAACTGCTCCCACCACAGCCCGCGTGTGCCATTCCAGCGTGGCCTCGCCCCAGCCGTAGAGTCCCGGCTGATCGGTCACCACTTTGACGAAGATCCAGTTCCTCATACGCGCGTGGCAGACAAGCGTTTCAACGGCAGTGATCTTCATCGCGGGCGTCGCCTTTGTGGATGGTTCGGTGAAGTCAACTCGCCGCAACGGCGCACACTCACTCACCCGCAGCGTAAGCGAGGAGCGAGGCCCGGAAAAGTGGGCGTGGGAGGAGTTCCTCTCTTACGGTTCGGGTGGGTGTGACGAGCTTCTGTTGAACCAACGAAAAAGGCGGCGGCGGCAGTGAGGGAGACTGCCGCCGCCGCCGGGTCTCTCGAACGGAGACTTGGGTGGGTCAGAGGGGACTGTGGGCTGATTCGTCCGCCATGCGGTTCAAAATTCGAGATCGACGATGCGGCCCATGATGAGGCGGACGGAACGGACTTGGTTCTGCTTCGACTCTTCCGGCCCCCATTCGGACTTGACTTCAATGATGTGAGGCAGGCCGGGCCAGAGCGGGTCGGATTCGAGCCGCCAGACTTTCCCGGTCCACTTCACCTTCATCCCCTTCGCGGTCACTTCGTAGTTTTCGGAGAGATGCACATCGACCATGCCGACGCGCGGATGCTTCTCGTCATCGATGAGTCGCGACCGACGCTTGTATGTCTGGCCGAGTGTCCCCGGTGGTGGAGCAATTCCGTAGCCATCGCTGCCCTCGAACGGAACGCCCGTCGCCCCTGGACTGGTGCCGGGAGCAACTTGTGGACTGTAGCCGGGAGCAACTTGGTCACCGAACTGAGGGATGGCTCCGTTCAGAGCCGGTTGCGGAAATGTGCCGGGCATGTCGCCTAAGAATGCTTTCTTCTTCGGCGGTGGGGCTTGAAACTCAGCACCCAGCGGCCCGTTGTACATCGCTCCACCACCACGGTTCGATGGGACTGACGGAACAGGCACTGGTTCGTCAGGAGACGGATGCGGTGGTAACGGAGCACTGTTCATCGACGGCAAACCGGGGATCGGAGCGTTAGGCAGTGGTGTCGGCGACAACGGGGCCGGCGACGGAATGGAGTTCGGATCGAACTGGCGTGTCTTCGCGTTGGCGGATCGAATCGGGACTCGTACCGAATCGGCGGCAACACCGGGGACATCGATCGCCGTGGCGAGAGCCAGTCCTGCTAACACGGAGACAGACGAATTCAAACGGTTCATGGGAACGACTCCAAATTGGCGAGGCGATCAGGCGATGAATACTGACCGTGGTGACAGTCCATCCCGCAAACGAAGGCAACAACGCACTCACATTTGCGGAAAGTGCGAGCCGAGCCAAAATGTTGGTCCCGGCTCACGAACAACTCTACCTCCCGAGTGTGACGACGCAGGAGGAGCGCACGCCAGATCGCGATTTTCGCCCGGCGACTCACGCGATGGTGTCGCGACTGCGGGAGACGTAGACCTTGCCGGAGAGGGCGGTGCGAGCGGAGGCGACAGCCCGTGTCCACTGCGACTCGGCTGATGTCACTCGTGACGCAGCGCTTCGATCGGGTCCATCTTGGCGGCGGCTTGAGCGGGGTAGATGCCGAAGATGATGCCGATTCCAACAGAGATGCCGAACGCGACCGGCAGGCTCCACCACGCGATTTGCGGTTCCATCTCGGTGAACATCTTGCCCATCTGCGAGACCTCGGACGCGCCATCGAGAATGAAGTTCTGGACGATCTGCTTGATCCCGAGAAAGGCCAGCGGTGTGGCCAGCCCCAGCAGGATGCCGATGATTCCACCGGAACCTGCCAGCACAATCGTCTCGGTCAGGAACTGCTCGATGATGTCGCGTTGTCTGGCACCGAGAGCGCGGCGGATGCCGATCTCGCGCGTGCGCTCCGTCACCGTGGCGAGCATGATGTTCATGATGCCGATGCCGCCGACGAGCAGACTGATCGCCGCAATCGACCCGAGGACGATGTTGAAGATCTGCCGAATCTGATCGGCTTGACGCAGCAGTTCGAGCGGTACGATCACGTCGTAGTCGAGCTTCGTGCCGTGCGTCTTGCGGAGCGATTCGCGCACGACTTCGGAGGTGGGGACGACATCGTGGCGGTCCTTCACCTTGAGCGTGATCTGGTTGAGTTGCACTTCCTCGGACATAAACGTCCCGCTGAGTCGTGTGAAAACGACATCACCGATGCGGACGCGAAAGGTGCTGAGCGGGATGTAGATGTCTTTGTTGAAGTCTTGCCCCGAGAGGCTGCCGCCGATCGCCGCCGATGCCGTGCGTGACCGCGTCACGCCGACGACCTTGTACCGGTGCGTGCGAATTTGAATCGTCTGACCGATCGGGTCTCCAAACGGGAACAGAGTTGAAGCCGTCTCCGCACCGAGGACTGCGATGTTGGCCATCTCGGTCTCATCGTCGTCCGTGAGGAACCGGCCGCGCAGGACGGGGAGGTGGTTCATCTCGGCGTACTCGGTCGTCGAACCGACAAGCCGCACGTTGAGAATGCGTTGGAGATAGCGGGCCTCGCTGATGATCTCACGCATCCGCACGGCACCGGTGATCGTGGGGATGGTCTTGGTCATCAGGTCGTAGTCGGCGCGGAGCAGTCCATATTGAGGCACCGAGAAGCCGCGCGACCCGCCGCGGCTGCCACCCGAAGACGCTTGAGAATCGGCGGGCGGCTTGACCGTCACCACGATGATGTTGGTCGCACCGAGAGCCAGCACTTGCTGTTGAGCTTGGGCGCTCGCCCCTTCACCGATCGCGAGCATCGCAATCACCGAGAAGACTCCAAACACAATCCCGAGCATCGTGAGACCCGACCGCAGCTTGTGCAGCAGCAGGCTCTTCAAGGCGAGGCGGATGGCTCGGAGTGTGTTGGCGAACGGCATGGTCGAGGACTCAGTGAAGGCGGCAGTAGGAGTGGGCAGGGACGATTCGACGACACCAACCCGAAGCGTGAGCGAGGACGGTGAACTACGGCTCCTCGCTCACGCTTCGGGTTGGTGTGGAAATGAAACTGAAGTCCGGCTTAGCTTTGTTAGCCGGACTTCCTTCCGAGTAGACGCACTACGAAGAGAAGTCCGGCTTTCGGAAAAGCCGGACTTCAAGTCTCCTTCATTTGGAATCAGCATCCGTGGTGAACATTCCTTCGCTGGCGATGACTCCGTCCTTCATCACGATCTGGTGTCGGGCACGTTTAGCGACGCTGGTTTCGTGCGTCACCATGATGATCGTGCGGCCCTCGCGGTTGAGGCCGGTCAGCAATTCCATGATCTCCTTCTCGGTGGCTGAGTCCAAATTTCCAGTTGGCTCGTCAGCAAGAATGATCTCGGGATCGTTGATCAGCGCCCGCGCGATCGCCACACGCTGCTGCTGTCCGCCGGACAACTGGAACGGCCGATGGTCAAGGCGATCGCTGAGTCCCACTTTTGCGGCGAGATCGAGGCAGCGGTTGATCTCTGCCGAACCGATCGTGCGATGCCCGCTGCGGTAGTGCAGCGGCACCTGAATATTTTCGAGAACCGTGTACTGCGGGATCAGGTTGTAGGACTGAAAGATGAACCCGATGAGCCGGTTCCGAATCTCGGACAACTCGTCGTCGCTGAGCTTGCCGACATCATAGCCCGACAGGATGTAGTGGCCCGTCGTGGGACGATCGAGCGCCCCGAGCAGGTTCAGCAACGTACTCTTGCCACTCCCTGACTGTCCCATGATGGCCACGAAATCCCCGGTCGGAAAATCGGCCGAGACGCCCCGCAGCGCTTTCACCACGTTCTCACCCAAGTGATAGAACTTCGTCAGATCGACAAGTCGCGCGGCGTAGGTCGTGGACATGGTTCCGTTTCAAAACAGGGAGTGAGTCAGCGAAGAGTGTTCGAGCGATTCGAGCGTTCCCACACTAACCCGAAGCGTGAGCGAGGAACGGACGAAGCGTCAGCGAGGAGTCGAACCGTACATCCTCGCTCACGCTTCGGGTTGATGTGGTCGGTTCGATCCTCCGCGCGGCTGGGTCTATTGCCCGCCAGCATCTCCCGCTGGAGGCCGCTGACCACCGCCGCGAAACTTGGCGATGGCTGCCGTCCACTCGTCCTGCGTGACGCCTCCGTCGCCGTCAGCATCGTAGGTGTCGAAACGCGACTGCATCCGTTCGTCGGCCTCGTCCTTCGTGACCTTGCCATCACTGTTCTTGTCGAGACCCTTGAACCGCGCGACGGGATCAACCGTGGGCCGACCTCCCTCGGAAGGTGCTCCCGGCGGTCGGCCTTCACCGGTTCCCGATGGTCGTCCGCCTGCGGGGCTGCTTCCCGACTTAGCTTCGTCGGTGCCGGGGCGACCGGTTGCTGAGCCGGATGCGGGAGGCTTGTCCTTCATCCGATCGGACGCCTTCTGAGCGTTCTCTTCGCTGACCTTGGACTGCTTCGCGGACTGCTCGGCTTCCAGCACGTCGATCTCTTTTTTGAAGTGGGAGCGCGGATTCATCACGACTTGATCGCCCTCTTTCAGACCGCCCGTCACCTCGATCATGCGTTCGTTGGACTGGCCGATCGTGATTGGCGTGCGACCGACGCTGTTGCCAGAGACGACGAACGCGAACTGTTCGGCTCCCACGGTGACGACGGATTGCACGGGGATTTGCAGCACGTTGTCACGACGTTCCACCAAGACTTCGATGGTGGCGGTGAGGCCCGGTCGGAGCTTGTTGACCTTCTCGGGGTCATCCAGAATTTTAATGACCGCTTCGTACTCTTTGATGTCGCGGCTGAACGAACTGGTCGAACTGGGGACGGACGCCACCGCATCGACCTCACCGAAGAAGTCGATGTCGGCGTAAGCATCGACCTTGATCTTGGCGGGCAGCCCGGTGCGAACCATCGAGATGCGCGACTCGTGGATGCGGGCGTTGACCTTCATCGAGTCTAGGTCGGGCAAATTGATGATCGGTTGTCGTTCGCGCACCGTACCGCCGACTTCGATCAGCACTTGATCGCTCGATCGACCATCGCGCGTGTTGGCATAGACGACCTGCCCGTCCTGAGGTGCTTTGATTTTGCAGGCCGCGATCTGTGTCTTGAGCCGATCCAGTTTTTTTGACTCCACTTCAAACGTCAGTTCCCGAGACCGGTGTTCGGCCTCGAACTGAGCCAGCGCGGCTTGGCCTTTGCGTCGGATGCGCTCAATCTCGCGGCCGGACTCAGTCACACCGGCTCGCAGTTCGGCCAGCGTTCGCTTCTGGGTGAAGGACTCCAGAACGTTGAGTTTCGTCTTCGCCGAGGCCATCTTGAACCCCGCATCCTTGAGATTGAGTTCTTCGGCCTCAAGGTCGTTCTGGTTCTTGTAGCCCTTCTGAACCAACCGCCGGATGAACCCGCAGCTTTCTTGAGAGCGCGTGAGATTCGCTTCGGCCGTCGAGAGTTCGGCCTTGATGTCGGCGACTTGTTGGAGGTACTCGCCTTTCTCAAACTTTTCTAAGTCGAGCTTCGCCAGTTCCAGCTTGAGCTGTACGCCGGCGGCATCGGACTCGTTCTGCGTCTTTTGAATGCCGAGGTCTTCGTCCGCTTGTTGCAGTAGAGCCTTGGCCTTCACGACCAGAATTTCTTGCTGGGTCTCTTTGTCGATCAGAGTCGAGGCATCGAGTTCGCAGACGATGTCGCCTTCTTCGACCTGCGTCCCCTCGGGAACGATGCTGATGATCGTCGTCGTGCCCTCGACCTTACTCGTCAGCGAGGCGTTCCTCATACTGTCGAGCGTCCCCTTCTCTGTCACCGTGATCTGGAAGGGAGCCTTCTTGGCGAACTCCAAAACCAA
Source organism: Schlesneria sp. (assembly GCA_043733345.1). Lineage (GTDB taxonomy): Bacteria > Planctomycetota > Planctomycetia > Planctomycetales > Planctomycetaceae > Schlesneria. The sequence goes on along the minus strand of JAYTGQ010000072.1, from coordinate 6,476 downwards.
CCCCTCGGTCGCGGAGTGTTGCGGCACCCACTGCGCTTGAATCGCGGGCCAGTAGACGATCCCACCACCCAGGCAAAGGAGCGCGATCACCAGCACGATGATCCGCCCTCTCCACGGACTGCGTTTCTGCGCGAGTGCGCGACCCGGCGACGAGGCGGACACTCCCGGCGGACCCGTCTCGTTCGAGCGGGAGGAATGCGGCGGGTTCTGGGAGAGGGGCTGGTTCGGCAGGTTGGACATTGGCAGGTGTACTCATCGGGTGGGAGGTCGAAGCACCTGAGAGACCCTGGTAGACAGGATCGACCCACAGGCCGCGTTCGTCGATCACCATGATATCCATGTCGCGATGAATGTTGATCCTGTTGCGCTCGTAATCGACCCACGTTTGGACGAGATCGTTTTGAGCCTGCAGGACCGAGTTCAACGCATTCAACAGGTTCAGACCGGTGTTGCCGGTGCTGGCAGTAGTGCCACCGCGACCGACCTGTTGCTGTGTACTCGGACTCTTGGCGTTCTCCACTACAATATCGAGTTGAAGTGCCGCTTGGCGCAGATTCTTCCGGCTCGTCTCAAAATTAAGGCGGGCTACACTTAACTGCCGCCAATCAGTGCGGACTTCAAACTTAACCTGATCTTCCTGTCGCATGTATTCACGCCGGAGTCGCTGGTACGAGATCAGCGCGGCTCGGTATGCGTTTCGTTCGGCGACTTGGCTGATCGGCGCGGTCATTTGGACTCCGAAGCGGAACGAACTGCGATCGGCTCGGAAATCGAGCGGATGGTTTCCAGTCCCCGAAGTCCCGATGTCTCCCGCCGCGACCAGATTGAGAACCGCTTCCAACTGATTCGCGGCGACTTCCATCGCGCGGCGCGCATCCATGACGCGACCGCGTGAGTTCATCAGATCGAGCCGATTGTCGAGAGCCAGCGCGACGGCCGTTTCCAAAGGCATGCCGAACTCGGGAAGCGAGATCAATTCCGCTCGCAATCCAACCTGTACGACCCGCAAATTCTGAACAACCGTAAAGACCTCTTCGCGTTCTTCACGCATGGCGATCAACGCCGTCTGCCGATCTTCGCGACTGATGTCGTCGTGGGTCAGTCGCTCTTCAATTTGCTTCAACTCCGCAGCCACCTTCTCGAAGGCTCCACGAATTGTGCGGAAGATGACGTGATCGCGTTCCAAAGCGAACTCGACCAAATCGCGCGACTTCTCAAACTTCAACTTTGCCAGTCGTTGCGGCGTGTGCTGTGCGACGGTTCGGAAATCAGATTCAATCAACTGAATACCGCTCACCCGCACTTCTTCAATCATCGACGAGAGGCGTCGCGCTGCGGACCTCAACTCGGCCAGCGGCGGATCTTCATCGCTGACAGACGCGGTGATGTTCGCGAACTCCAAGACCTCCAGTTCCAGTTCGTTGATACGCGGGTCGATGAGTTGGAATTGCTTAAGCATCGTCTTGTCGAGCGAGACCTGCATGTCGGTCGGCAGCCCGAGGAACAGCTTGTAATTGTCCAAGGCGTCCGTGAAGGTCCGTTCGAGTGTGCGGAGTTGGTTCTCTTGCTGAGTCAATCGTGTGGCGAGTTGCAGCATGTCGGCCGTGATGACACCGGTGCGAAGCTGGTCGAATAGCCCGCGCACGGCGAGGCGGTACTCCGCATCGGCGTTGAGCACCAGCAACTGCTCTTGCTCGGCAGCGGTCATCGGATCAGTCGCCTTCCAACGCAGGATGCGGCTTCCCGCGAGGTACTCGATCTTGGCGGTCAGCGTCGCGGGGAACTCGATCCCCTGCGGCAAGGCCCCGGGCTGCAAGCGACGAAACGGCGTTTGCGCGGTCAGTTCTCGTTGCCGTTCTGTTTGGACGTACAGGCCCTGAATGTTGTCACGCTGGTTACGAATCTGCTGCGTCTGTTGCAGCAATCCGAGATAGCCCGCTCCCGACCCTGAAGCGGTCGTTGCTCCCACGGTCACACCGCTGACAGTGGCTCCACCGCCGCCGCCCGTATTCGCTCCCTGACCAGCCGCCACGGTGGCCGAGAAGAACAGCTTGCGATACCGCGCGAGCGTCCGCAGGTCGTACAGCACTTCGCGTTCGCTCAGTGTGAGATTCTCCAACACAATCTTGCGACCCGCTCCCAGCAGCAACGGCTGGACGAGCGAGTACGACAGCACCGATGCCGAACTCGTTTGATTGCCGCCCGAGAACAGCCACAACGTGTTGTTCGCCATCTCGACGATCCACTGCCCGCCGGTCGGCAAAAGTTGGCTCATTCCAAATCGCGAACTGAAGCCGACACTATCGACGCGAGCGACACCCGCCCCCGGCAAAAGCGTGTTGGTCAAAGTTCCCGTTGGCTTACGAGCACCAAATCCGAGGTAACGCACATTGAACTGAAACTGATCCAGCGTGAGCTGCAAGGCGGATAAGTACGCATTCTCAATCTGCGTCTGGTAGTCGCGGCTGTTGATGTTCGCGAGTTCAATCGCCTGCTCCAGTGAGAGATCTGGAATCGTCGGGACCATCTCGGCCGCAGCCGTCGTTGCCGAGCGACTCATCCCCTCCGGCGAGGTCGCGCTGACGGTGGTCAATCCGTCGGACAGACCGTAGTCCACGTAAGGGGCGGCCGGCGCGAGACCGAAGTTCGCCAACCATGCCGGATTCTCGACCGACATCGACTCGCCGAACTCATGCCAACTCTTGTAGCCGCGCATCCCATGCACCGCGTCCATGTACTGACTCGCCGCCGGATCGTCGGGCGGCAACGGGGCGCAGTCGGGATCGAACGGATCGTAGAAGCGGCTGCGCGCGTCGGCCTCGACCGTCGTGCGCGGCAGATTCCAGCGCGGGTCAAACTGTTTTCGTTGGAGCAGGTTATAGGTGTCGAAGTCGGCCTGCGAACGCCAGAACGGGCGCGAACATCCGCTTGCCATCAGCGTTCCCACGACGGCCAGCACGACGAACCCGATGCGGTGGCGAGGTGACTTCATCACGTTTCGTCCTTCACTAACTGATTCACCAGCCCGAGTGCCGACAACATCTGTTCCAAGGCGCGGTGAGGTGACTGAACACTCGCGCCATCTTCTTCCTCGTGAGCGGCCTCGGACCAACTCAACTGATTCGATGAACCCTCATCATCAAATGAGGGAAGGTCATTGTGTGAAGAAACCGATCCGCGCGAGGACGCTGACGACGCTCCCTTCAAAAGAGATCGCCCTTCATGGCTCGCAATCAGTTGACCGAGCAGCAACCCCAGTGTGTCCCGATCATCGGCGGGTACACCGAGCAATTGCCGAACGGCCCAATTGCCCTTGGCATTTTCGACACGCTCCACCAGCCGAGCGCCGGACGGACTGAGCAACAGGACGCGCTTCCGCCGATCGGCGTGAGATCGCAACCGCTCGACCAAATCGTCTTGGGCCATCCGCTCAACCAACGTGCTGACGTTCGACTCGGACTGCATGAGCCGCTCAGCTAACTCCGACTGCGAAAGCCCCATCGCACCGGCGGAGTTGATCGCGGCCAACACCGAATAACGGACCTCCGTCAGCCCGAACGGGTCGAGGAACTCGCTGAGCTTCAATCGAACCAACGAAGCGGCCCTCAACAGCCGGTCCAACGTTTCACCGGACTCTGACATGGTTGCAGATTTCGGCAAGTTCGCAGTTCGTTCCACAAGATCCATCCGCAAATGCCTCTTCAAGTGTCTGCCAAAAAAAATCACGACTAACAGCCTGTTGAAGAACCGTAGGATGGACGCCCCCGTCCGTCCGTTTTCAATTGGTTTTCGCTCGGACGAGGCGTCCAAGCTACGTTTTTCAACAGGATGCTAGGACCGACTCGTTTCTCCCTCACACAGCCATGAGTGAGATGCTCGAGACGAGCCGTGTGCCGCTAGGCCACGGGTTTCTACGGCATGATCAAGAACCCGCAGCCTGACGGCCTGCGGCTTGCCAATCTCTCGTCTTGAACCGCGTGAGGTTCAACCGCACGAGCATCACCCCGTGCGACACGACCTCGCGTCTGGATGATTCGACCAAGAATGGTTCGAGACTGAAGGAGTTCTCGGTAAAGCCGGGAAAGTCGTGGCAGCTCACTGACAATCCTGTGTCGCGGTCCACATGACGTTCACGCAAACCCTGCCAACGCTGCGGATCACAAGGCACCGCGAGAACAGGCGAAGTCTGCTGGTCCTCGCGGCCGATGTGATCCGAGCCGAATCCTGTCCCGTGCGACTGAAACGCAATCCTCAGCGAGCCGCATGCGCTAGATACCGCTCGCGGGAGAAGCTGACACTAACCCGAAGCGTAAGCGAGGATGCGACGCACGTCCTCGCTTACGCTTCGGGTTAGTGTGAAATGTGCCATCCTCACCCGCGAGCGGTATCACGCTGTCGGTCCTTTGAACTGCACCGGAAACCCCGTGGCCATACGGCAGACAGATCGACGCGTGCATTTCACTGATCGCTGCGTCGATTGGATGTGGCCATGCGTGCTGGCCGATTCGTCTGCGAGCCTCTGCCAAGCAGATGCTTGAGAGCCACTCGACACACGGCTAACATCTGCCCGCGTGAACGCCTTCGCCACTGGGCAATAACTCGGCCTTCACCTTTTCATAGTCCTGCGGACCTCAATCCGATGAGTGACCTGTTGCAATTGGAACTGACCGACCGTCAACGTGAACTCCTCTTGCGTGGCCTGCGCTTCGTCCGCAGCAGCCGCATGTTGGAGATCCGTGATTCGTCCGACATCACCGACGATGAACGCAAAAACGAATTAGGCGAACTTCGGGAGTTGTCTGAAATGCTGGGCCAGAACACCGCAGTGGGCAAACCCGCTCGGGTATGAACGCTTCAGTTCACTCGACACGAACAATCTGACAACGCGAACAGCCGTCGAACGATTCGACGGCTGTTCGCGTTATCCAAGGCCGGAGATTAGTCGACCGGCAAGAGTTGTCTTACCTGCACTAACCCGAAGTGTGAACGAGCGCGTCGATAGACTTCGCCCTCGTTCACACTTCGGGTTGGTGTATTCGGGTGCCGCTCGCCTTATCGCCCCGGTCGCTGGAGGTCGCGCGGCTTGACGATCTCACCGTACATCTCGGGATGGCGGTCGGCGATGCGGTTCACTTCATTCGTTCCCGCCTGGCGGATCAAGTGCTTGTTTCGAGACCGGGCGGTGTCGATATCCGCGTAGAGGATCACTTCTTCGATCCCGTCGGCCGTCGCGAGTGTCTTGCCAAGTGGATCGCAGATGCGGCTGCGACCGATGAACGGCGTGCCGCGCTCGACGCCAATGCGATTGATTGCGGCGTAGTACACGGTGTTCTCCATCGCGCGCGTATTGGTCGCGTAATCAGCGGCGGTCTCGGCGCCGGGCGGCCAATTCGTGGGGAGTACGATCAAGTCCGCCCCCAACAGTGCGAGGCACCGTGCTGTCTCAGGGAAGCCGCCGTCGTAGCAGATGTTCATCCCGATTTTCACTCCGTCCACCTCATGGACGGCCAGCGGACGATCTCCAAAATCGGTGAACATGTCCACGCCCAGAAACGGCAGATGAATCTTGCGATACGAAGCGACCAGCCCATTCGGCCCGACCAGCGCGAGGGCATTGAAGACGCGCGGCCCGTCTGCTTCGAGCAACCCGAACACCACATGCCCGCCCAGTTCGGCACACGCGCGAGCCATGCGCTGAGTCGCTGCTCCGCTGATCAATTCCGCGTACGGCCGGGCCTCTTCAATACTCGTAAAGCAATAGCCCGTGGTCGCACACTCGGGAAAGACAGTGAGCGTGGCCCCCGCCGCGCGAGCCTCGCGCAGCTTCGCGATCATGCGGTCGAGGTTTCCACTCACGTCCATCAACTGAAAGTCCATCTGCACGCCAGCGATCTTCATGCTTGCTCTTTCCTTTTCTTTCTTCACTCGCCCCGGCGGGCACCGCCGCTTCGGTGGTCCGGGGAGAGGGGGCCGAGGGTGATGGGTTCTTGAATCGGCTCTCACAGCCAGTTGAAGAACCGTAGGATGGACGCCCTCGTCCGTCCGTTTTCAACTCGAAATCACTCGGACGAGGGCGTCCAAGTTACGTTTTCAACAGGCTCTAACTCTGAACAATCTTCAGCACTTCAGCTTTCAGCCCCGGTGTGACTGACAACCCATTGCCGTTGTAGATCGTGGCGGTGCCGGACCAGTCCAGAAACTGGCCGCCCGCTTCTTCGACGATCGGCAGGAGGGCCGCGGCGTCCCAAGCATTCATCGCGGGATCGATCATCACGTCGGCACGACCGGTGGCGACGAGCATGTGGCCGAAGCAGTCTCCCCAGCCGCGAGCCAACTGCGACGAAGCACACAGCGTTTCAAAGGCGCGTTGTTTGCCTGTCGCCAACCAACGGGCGGGGTTCGTGTGACAAAACGTCGCTTCGGCGAGTGTCGTCACAGACGAGACCTTGGCGCGGCGAGGCTGCTCGTCGCCGATC
>JAYTGQ010000071.1:0-2776 GCA_043733345.1 Schlesneria sp. | reverse complement strand
GTAGGTTTGTAACCTGCCCGTGGCTCAGGGAAACAAGGGACGGGCAGGTTACAAACCTACCCCACGAGTTTTTCAACAGGCTGTTAGTGTGAGGGGGCCGAACGGTCGAGAGACCCTGGAAGCGGGCGTGACTGACCGCTCACCGCAACGAGCCGCATGGATTCCAGCGAGTTCCGGCCTGAAGCAAAGCCCCCCTCACCCTCACCCTCTCCCCCCAAAGTCGGGCGGGAGAGGGGACATGAGAAAGACGACCACCAATTGACGACTGCACCCCCCCTGCGCCGGATCAGAGTGGCTCGCTTGACCCTGTTCGGGTCGCAACCCAAGATACCGCCGCTTCGGTTTTGGGTGAGTTCGACTTCACAGGATGGCACGCAATGCAGATTTCGTTTCGACAGATGTTGGTTGCGGGAATGTTGGTCGGTTGCGGCCTGAACTTCGTCGGCTGTGAAGGACAAGTGACGAAACCGGCTCCGAAAGCCAGCGGCTCCCTCGCGGGATCTAAGCCAGCACTTGAGACCACTGACACCCCCAACTCGGAAGAACCCATGCTCACCGTGCAGAACGAACCGTTTGGTCAGACCGCAACTGGGGACGAAGTGATTCAGTACAGCTTGCGGAACCGGTCGGGAATGAAAGTCGGACTCATCAATTTCGGCGCGATCATCAAGTCTGTCGAAGTCCCTGATCGCGAGGGGAAGCTTGCCAACGTGACGCTCGGCTTTCCCGACATCGCGGGTTATCAAGAAAACAACCCGTACTTCGGCGGTGCCTGCGGCCGGTTTGCCAATCGCATCGCGAAGGGCAAGTTCTCACTCGACGGCACCGAGTACAGCCTCTTTCTGAACAACGGTCCCAACACGCTGCACGGTGGCCAAGTCGGGTTCATGAAGAAGTCTTGGAAGGCGGCACCGTTTCAGAACGATGACGCGACCGGCGTGAAGTTCACCTACGTCAGCCCCGATGGCGAAGAGGGCTATCCCGGCGAGTTGAAGTCGGTCGTCACGTACTCGCTGACGGACGCCAACGAGTTGAAGATCGAGTACCAGGCGACGACCGACAAACCAACGGTCATCAACCTGACCAACCACGCCTACTGGAACTTGGCCGGTGCCGGCAGCGGTCTGATCGTCGATCACGAACTGACGCTCTCGTGTTCGCAATTCCTACCCGTCGATGAAACGGGCATTCCCAGCGGTGAGTTGGCTGCCGTTGCGGGAACGTGCATGGACTTCCTCAAGCCGGAAAAAATCGGCACTCGCATCACGGAACCAGTCAACGGAGCTGGCGGCTACGACCACTGCTACGTTGTCGATGGCACGGCGGGCGAACTGCGTCCGGCCGCGAGGATCGTCGAACCGACATCGGGGCGCGTCATGGAAATCTTCACGACCGAACCGGGTATTCAGTTCTACACGGGCAACTTCCTCGAAGGGACGCCTGCCACCGGCAACGCTCCCAAACACGGCGCATTCTGCTTGGAGACGCAGCACTTTCCAGACTCACCGAATCGTCCTGAGTTCCCGACGACTCGCCTCAACCCCGGTGAGACCTATCGACACACGACGGTCCACAAATTCTCGGTGGTGAAGTAAGGAACTGGCTCGAATTGGCTTCCTCGTTTAACCGCAAGCCAAAGGCGAGCGCGGAGGCAAGGCTCTCAGTTCATCAACTCCACGCCTTCTTCGCGCTCGCCTTTGGCTTGCGGTTAAACGAGACGAAGTGCCTATCTCCAGCGTGCGAGCGACCCCATGCCCGGTGCCGAGCAGTATCTGAAGCCGTCCGTTATCCGCACTGTGGCGCGGCTCGACCTGCGGGCGCGGTTTATCGTCGAAGGCTTTCTCACCGGTCTGCATGCCAGTCCGTTTCAGGGGTTTAGCGTCGAGTTCAGCGAGCATCGCCGCTATCAGCAAGGCGACGATCCGAAGGACATCGACTGGCTCGTTTTCGCCAAAACCGACCGCCTCTACGTGAAGAAATATCAGGCCGAGACCAACATCTCGGGCTACGTCCTGATGGACCTGTCCGAAAGCATGGGCTACACGTACCGCCAAGAATTGACCAAGTTCGACTATTGCACCTGTTTGGCCGCGGCGCTCGCGTACCTGATGATTCACCAGCAAGACCCGATCGGGCTGATGACGTTCGACACGCAACTGCGGACGTGTCTTCCCGCTCGCAGCAAGCGGAGCCAACTCGGCAACATGCTGGCCCTGCTGTCGAAGGCCCGGCCGACGGGAGCGACCGATGTGGCGGGTAACCTGCGCCGCATCGCCTCGATGATTCGTCATCGTGGACTGATGATGCTGTTCTCCGATCTCCTCTGCGATCCGAAGCCGGTCATCGACAGCCTGCACATGTTGCGACATGCCGGTCATGACGTGATCCTGTTCCATGTCTTGGATGAGGCCGAAGTCAACTTCCCGTTCGAGGGCCTCTCCGATTTTGAAGACCCCGAGACTGGTGAGCGGCTCGTGGTGGATGCGGCTGGAATTCGCGGCGACTACCTCGGTGCGGTTGAAGAGTTGCGGCAGACCTACAAGACCGAGTGCCTCGGCATGGGAGCCGACTACGTGCCGCTCGACACGAGTCTGCCGTTCGACCGCGCGCTGGTCGGGTATCTCTCGCAACGCAAGGCCCGGTTCTAAGGGGCTGTGCATTTTTAAGTTCCGAGCGTTTTTGGGAGCAATCACCGAGGTTAGAAACGCAGAGAGCGCAGAGGACGCGGAGATTTGAAGTTCATCGGGACGGTGTTCCTCGCTTTCTCTGCGATCTC
>JAYTGQ010000070.1:0-7720 GCA_043733345.1 Schlesneria sp. | reverse complement strand
ACCATCGCGATCAGGTCGACCACGAACGTCATGAGCAGCACCGGCCGGGTGCGCAGGAAGGCCAGCCCTTCCAGCACGCTCGCCGTCCCGGCCTTGCGCAAACCTACCCCACATGTGGCCATTAACCGATGGACCGATCTGCCGAAAGGATTGCTTGTGCCTGCTGAGCCTCTTCAACTCGCGATTGTCGGTTTGGGAAACGTCGGAACCGGCGTGGCGAAGATTCTGACCGAGCATCCCGAACGCATTCTCCAGCGAGCCGGTCGGCGCATTGAAATCCGTCGCGCCGTCGTTCGCGACCTGAACAAATCACGCGATGTGACGCTTCCTGCTGGCGTCCTCACCAACGACATCGAATCCGTCATCCGCGACCCCCACATCCAGGTGGCCGTCGAGTTGATGGGCGGCATCCACCCCGCGCGCGAAGTGATGCTGAGACTGCTCGAAGCGGGCAAAGACATCGTCACGGCCAACAAGGCGCTGCTGTGCGAACACGGCGACGAGATTTTTGAATGTGCTCGCAAGCACGGTCGCACCATCTGTTTTGAAGCGGCTGTCGCGGGAGGCATTCCGATCATCGCGGCCGTCGGTCAGTCGATGGCCGCCAATCAGATCATCGGCATTCAGGCGATCCTCAACGGGACGACCAACTACATCCTGTCCGAGATGCTGTTGCGCGGGCAGTCCTACAGTGAGGCACTGCAACAGGCGCAAGACCTCGGTTATGCCGAGGCCAATCCGGCACTCGACGTGAACGGGACCGATGCCGGTCAGAAGCTCGGCATCCTCGCCCAGTTGGCGTTCGGCGTGAAGGTGAAGTCGTCCGAGTTCCATGTCTCGGGGATCGACAAGCTGGAACGAACCGACATTCAGCACGCGAAGGATCTCGGTTACACGATCAAGCTGCTCGCGCGCGTCAGCTTAAACAAGGGCCGGTTGGAGATGAGCGTTCGGCCAACGTTGATCCGCGCCGACCGACCGCTCGCGCAGGTTCACGGCCCGTTCAACGCGATCCTGCTCGACGGCGACGTGGTCGGAAACGTGTGGTACTCGGGGCGCGGAGCCGGTCAACTTCCGACAGCCAGCGCGGTCACGGCCGACATCATCGACCTCGCCATCGGCCGGGCACAGCTCACGTTCGCGCATCTCGATCTGTGGCGCGAGACCCCGCCGTTTGAACTCGCCCCGCTCCACGAATCCTCCAGCCGCTACTTCCTGCGGTTGTCGGTGGAGGATCGCCCAAACGTCCTCGCCGAAGTGACAGGCGTCCTCGGCCGCCACGGCATCAGCCTCTCCACAATCATCCAACCGGAAGCCCCCGAAGTGGACTCCAGCGCGGATGCAATCCCGACCGTCCCGCTCATCATCATGACTCACCGCACGAGTGCCGGAAGCCTGGCCGCCGCCGAACGAGACCTCGACCGCCTCGCCTCCGTTCGCTCACCAAGAATGGTGCTGGCCGTTGCGGATTGAATTTCGTGGTTCAGGCTGTGCGTGACTCAATCTGGTCACCGATAAGAGTCAGCCACAGCCTGACCTACGAGACTACTCCCGCAGCAATCGAGGCCACCCTGCGAGCGTCCGTGAGTTTTCGATGAAGGCTCCGACGATGAGTTGGCCGGCACCTTTGGAGTATCCAACGAATCGCATACACTTCGTGGCAGAACAAGTTCGTCGGAGATTCTTTTTGAGGAGAACGATCATGTCTGGTCCGAAACCGTGGGTGCGTCGATCCGGCTTTACGCTGATCGAACTGTTGGTGGTGATTGCGATCATCGCCGTGTTGATTGCCCTGCTGCTGCCCGCCGTGCAGCAGGCGCGCGAGGCGGCGCGGAGGACTCAGTGCCGCAACAATCTCAAGCAGGTTGGGTTGGCGCTGCACAACTACCACGACAGTTATCTGGTGATGCCGCCGGGCTACATTTCGCGGTTCGACAACGCGGGGAATGATCTCGGCCCCGGCTGGGGATGGGCGGCGATGTTGTTGCCACAACTTGATCAGAGCACGCTTTACAACCAACTCAATCTGAACGTGGGGATCGAACATCCGTCGAACGCCACCACGCGAGTCCACAAACTGGCGGCGATGCTCTGTCCGTCCGACTCGGCTCCCGACCGTTGGCAGACGATTCAACGCAATCCCAGCACGGGAGTCGTCATCGCGCCAATTTGTGAGGTCGCGTCGGCCAATTACATCGGGATGTTCGGGACGTTTGAACCGGGCGTCAGCGGCGATGGCCTGTTCTACCGTAACGACAACTTGAATCTGCGTGATGTGACGGATGGCACGTCGAACACGCTGGCCGTCGGCGAGCGATCGTTCCGGTTGGGCGAGGCCACCTGGACGGGAGCCGTCACCAACGCGGTGATCGTTCCCGATTCGAGCGATGGCGTCGGCAGCGGCCCGCCCGAATACGCATCGAGTCTGATTCTCGGCCACTCGGGCGACGGATACAGTCCCGGCGCGGCGCGGTCGCACGTCAACCAGTTCTACAGCCTGCATACCGGCGGCGTGCATTTCCTGTTTGCCGACGGGCATGTTGGCTACCTGAGTAACTCGCTCGACTATGGTGTCTACCAGGCTCTGACGACGCGCGCGAACAACGAACCGGTCGCGAGCGATTTCTAACGGCTGGCAATTCTCAACAACTAAGCACTCTCAAAGGAATGGCGTGATGAAGCGAATCGCGATCTGTTTGTTGGTCGTTTGTGGCGGGCTAGCCGGTTGCGGCGAGCACGAGAAGACCAAGATGGTCTCCATCGACAAAGTCCCCGAAGCGGTGATGAAGGTCGCGAAGGAGAAGCTACCCGACGTGACCTTCGACACGGCGTGGACCGAGAGCGAGGGGGGCAAGACGTTCTATGAGGTGCGCGGCAAGTCGAAGGACGGCAAGACGCGCGACATCAAGGTTGGAACCGATGGAAAGGTGATGGAAGTTGACTGACCACGACAAGGCCCCGAGTGCTTCCAACGACTCGGCACTGCCATTGACCTCAACCACATCCGCAGCCGGGAGTCACCGCCACTGGTCCTCCCGGCTGTGGCATTTCGCAGTCGATCTTCTGCTCTGCGTGTGGTGGGGCGGGCTGACGTTCTACGCGGCCATCGTCATTCCCATCGCCACCGAATTGCTGGGGGCTGAGACGCAGGGCTTCGTCACCCAGCAAGTGACTCGTTGGCTGAACGCTCTGACAACGGTGTGGCTGCTCATGGTTGCCGTCGATGCCGTGCGACATCGCTCGCACTGGCGCTGGTCGCTCTGGACGGTGCTGGCACTCTGCCAGATCGGGTTGTTTGTGGATCACGCGCGACTCACGAGCCTGATGGACTTCTCGACCCAAGCCATCGCCATCGACCGCGCCCGGTTTTACGCCGAACATCAAGTCTACCTGTGGATCACTGTCATTCAATGGCTGGCCGGGCTGCTGTGGCTGGCCTACTTTTCACGGTATGGCTCGCGGGAGCTTGACGGAGCGGACGAGTGCCGGTGCTCGGGTGCCACTGGCAGCGAAGCCTCCCGCCGGTGACACTCGGCATCTGGGCCAACCTACCCATACCTCACGTGTTCGCCCCGTGCTCACCGGCCTGCGGCCTCGGGCGGTAGAGAAGCAACCCGACTGCTGCTATCGCCGCAAACCCCGCCCCGGCGATGAACGTGGCCGATGGGCCGAATGCGCTCCATAGGCTACCCGCGATGACGCTCGCGAACAGAATGGCTCCGCCGCTGACCAAGTTAAACAGACCGAAGGCTGTGCCGCGAAGTTCGTCGGGCGCAGCATCAGCAACGAGCTTCGAGAGCAACCCTTGCGTGAATGCCATGTGCAGCCCCCAAAATCCCGCGCCAATGAATGCTAATACCGGCGAGGTCGCAACAGCCAATACACCGTCGGCAGCGATCAGCACCCCGAGTCCGACCATCAACAAAACTCGCGGATGAATGCGATCAGCGAGGAGACCCGCCGGGTAGGCAAACGCCGCATAAACTACATTCATGACGATCATGATAATCGGTATGAGGCTCAGGGTTAGCCCTACGTCTTGTGCACGGAGAACAAGGAATGCCTCGCTGAATCGTGCCAACGTAATCACACCCCCGAGAGCCACAATGAGCCAGTAGCGAAGCGACAGGCGTTTGGCATCAGCCAGTGTCAAACGGCTCCGTGAGCCGGACTCCTGCGCAGCGGACTTCGGCTCGCGTACCGCGACGACAAGCAGCGTAACCGCAATAAACGCGGGCACGACCGCCACCCACAACACCGATTTGATATCGTTTGCGAGCCAAGCCATGAAAGCGACTGCGAGTAGCGGTCCGACAAAGGCCCCAATTGAGTCCAGAGACTGACGCAGTCCGTAAGCCGCGCCGCGCATCTCTCGGGGAACGAGATCTGCGATCAGCGCGTCACGCGGCGCACCGCGGATACCCTTGCCGATGCGGTCGATGAACCGTGCGGCGAACACCCACCCAATCGCGGTGGCCAGCGGAAACACGAGTTTCGTGATGGCACCAAGCCCATACCCGATGACGATTAAAAGCTTGCGTTTGCGGAAATAGTCGCTGATCGCGCCGGAGAACACCTTTGTGATGGCGGCCGTAGCCTCGGCGATTCCTTCGATCATGCCGACGGCGACCATGGACGCCCCGAGCACGCTCACCATGAATATCGGCAACAGGCTGTGAACAAGCTCCGACGAGATGTCCATGAACATCGAACCGATCCCAAGCACCCAAACGCTTCTGGGCAACTCGCGATAAACAGCTCTGACTGGAGGTGGTGAATCAGGACTGTTCGACTGCGGCGAGTTCATAATCTATGTGATCTCCAATCTGCCAAACAGTGTATTTGGCAGAAATCAATCCACCGATCACGATGACTGCCTGGCCGTGTTACGTGTCGGACATATCCGGCATCGTAACGACCGAACTGGACATCGACAAAGGGCGACACGAGAATCGCGGGGTGGCCCAGCTTGCTTCAAGCTGGGTGCGCAGCACAAGAAACCTCCAGCAGAACGTCGATCAAGAACCGGCGTTGAATTCCCTTCAACGTCGGACTGAAGTTTCTTGGGCCTGCGGCCCTCGGCTTGAAGCAAGCCGAGCCACCCAGCCAGGAAGGGGCTTCTGCAAACAGGTGAGTCGGTGGAGGTGATGCAAATGGTGACGTTGCGGCTGTACAAATCGGACGACGCACCCGTATTGCTGGCTCTGTTTCGAGACACCATCCGCCGAGTCAACGCTCGCGACTACTCCCCGGAGCAGATCCGTGCTTGGGCCTCCGACGACATCGACCCCGTCGTCTGGATGGACCGGTTCATGGGGAGGTTCGTCATAGTGGCCGATGAAGCGGGCCAGCCGGTCGGGTTCGCGGAGTTGGAATCGGACGGGCATATCGACCGAATGTACGTGTCGGCCGACCACCAAGGTCAGGGAATCGGGCGGCAGTTGCTGGCGGCCGTTGTGGTTGAGGCTCGGCGACTTGGGTTAGCCCGGCTGTTCGTCGAAGCCAGTCTCACCGCCCGCCCGTTCTTCGAGGCCCGAGGATTTACAGTGTTGACCCCGCAGGTGGTGACCTGCCGCGAGGTCGAGTTCGTGAACTATCGTATGGAACGGGGACTCACATAGCCGTGCGCTGCACCTGGCGGGGTGGCCCAGCTTGCTTCAAGCTGGGTGCGCAGCACAAGAAACCTCAAGCAGAACGTCGATCAAGAATCGGCGTTGAATTCTCTCCAACGTCGAACTGAAGTTTCTTGGGCCTGCGGCCCCCGGCTTGATGCAAGCCGGGCCACGCAAGTAGGCAGCATGGGCTACGAGTGTTCACCGATACTCGTCGTCGCCCTACAAGTCGGACTCGGTGATGACGCGGTGGCCGGCGTTGTTGAGGACGTTCAGGGCACCATGACATGATTGACGAACATTGCCCCGCGCCGTGGCTCTAGAGCGGTTACATCTCGGGTGTAGCGGTAAAAGTAGCTGAAGTCGTGAGACTTCAGTTCGGAACTCTCACGAGTTCCGCTACACCAAACTTGGAACCGCTCTAGCGACGGTAAGGTTGCGGGGCGGCGTGATGACTCGTGAAGTCAGTTGATCAGACGGTCGTACTCGGTGGGGTGCGAAGTGGGGAAGGGAGGACGAGGTTGACCACGCTGGCGAAGACGTTTGATGCATTGGTGATGGGGGGCGGGCCGGGGGGAGCAACAGCGGCGCTGCTGTTGGCTGAGGCCGGGTGGTCGGTGGTACTGGTGGAACGCAAGGTCTTTCCGCGCCGGAAGGTTTGTGGCGAGTATCTGTCGGCGACGAATTGGCCGTTGCTCGAAATGCTGGGGTTGGCGGAGGCGTTCGCCGAGCTGGCCGGGCCTCCCGTGACCCGGACTGCGATTTTTGTCGGTGGGGCCAGCGTACAGGCCGACTTGCCGAGGCCCTTTTCGCGTGCGGGTCCATCGCGTGACAGTTCGTCGGGGGACGGGCCGTGGGGACGGGCGTTGTCGCGCGAGCATCTCGATTCGCTGCTGCTGGCGCGTGCGGCGAGTCGGGGTGTCGAGGTGCGACAGCCGTGGCGCTGTGCGGAACTGACTCGCGACGGCGACGGATACGTCTGTCGCATCGAGTCGCAGGAGACGCGGCAGTCGTCTGAGTTGCGGGCCGGTCTGGTGATCGCCGCCCACGGTTCGTGGGAGCTGGGTCCGCTGGTGACGCAACCGCAGCAGGTCGCCTCGCGCCCCGATGACCTGTTGGCGTTCAAAGCTCACTTTCGCGAAGCGGCGTTGCCGCCGGGACTGATGCCGCTGCTGAGTTTCGCGGACGGATACGGCGGCATGGTCCATTGCGATCACGACCAGGTGAGCCTGTCGTGTTGCCTGCGGCGCGGACGGCTCGAACGGTTGCAGCGGGCTGACGGAGCATCAGCGGGTGAGGCGGTACTGCAACACATTCTCGACTCGTGCCCGGTGCTGCGGCCCGTGCTCGACCGGGCGATTCGCGACGAACCGTGGTTGTCGGCTGGCCCCATTCACCCCGGCCTCCGCCCGTGTTATCGAGACGGCCTGTTCGTCGTGGGGAATGCGGCGGGGGAGGCTCACCCGGTCGTGGCCGAGGGGATTAGTATGGCGGTGCAATCCGCGTGGCTGCTGACTCGACGCCTGATCGCCGCTCGAACGCAATTGCACAAACGACGAATCGCGGATGAAGTCGGCCGCCTGTATCAAGCCGAATGGCGGCGCTGCTTTGCTCCGCGCATCCGAGCCGCCACCGTAGTCGCTCACTGGGCGATGCGACCCAAGCTGGTGGCCGCGACCGTTCCCTTCCTGCGTCGCTGGCCCGGCCTGCTGACCTGGGGTGCCCGCCTGAGCGGCAAGGCCCGGCTCGTGATCGATGACGCGGTGCCGGTGTCGTGAGCTGGCGTCGAGCGCGAGTTTCCAAACCCTCTTTCGGAGCGGGGTGGCGTCAGCCCAATGGCACTCACTTTGATCAAGAAACCCGCAGCGTGAGCGAGGGAAACAAGGGAAACCACTCTTGTCATCGCCCTCGCTCACGCTGCGGGTTACTACACCTCACGCGGCACAAAGTAAGAGGTTTCTGAGCGGGGCGGCGTAAGCCCCCGGTTCTTCCGAGGCGGGCTTAGCAGCCTGTTGAAAATAGAAGCCTGAAGCGCGAGCGAAGGATTTCTGAGCCTAATTCGTCCGCCTTTACGACATCCTTCGCTCGCGCTTCAGGCTTCTATTCCC
>JAYTGQ010000069.1:0-7720 GCA_043733345.1 Schlesneria sp. | reverse complement strand
AGGCATCGACGGCCGCTCGCTGTTCGGGCGTGGTGAGTCGATCCACCGCCGGATGCTCGGGCGAAAGAACCATGTACGTCGCACCGAATAACGTGTCGGGGCGAGTCGTGTAGATGCGAAGCACATCCGGCGAAGGTTCTTTCGGAAACCCAGTCTTCGCGCGGGAGGACTTCCACTCTTCGTAGGGTGGGCATTGCCCACCACTCTTTGAATCGTTGGCGGAATTGGTGGGCAGTGCCCACCCTACAGGACCGATCCAGAAATCAACCTCGGCTCCCTCGCTCCGGCCGATCCAGTTGCGTTGCATCAGCTTGATTGACTCGGGCCAGTTGAGGTCTTCGAGTTCGTTGGCGAGGCGGTCGCCGTAGGCCGTGATGCGGAGCAGCCACTGGCGCAGCGGCGTGCGTTCGACGGGGTGGCCGCCTCGTTCGCTCTTGCCGTCGATGATCTCTTCGTTGGCGAGGACCGTCCCCAGCGCGGGGCACCAGTTGACGGGGGCCTCGTGCTGATAGGCCAGTCGGTGTTTGTCCTGATAGCGCCGCACCGCCTCCTGCCCCTGCGAGGCCACGTCGGCGGGGATCGGCAACTCGTAGATTGGCCGCCCTCGGCCGATCCGCTGCTTCCCATCGGGGCCGGTCCACATGTGCTCGGCGTCGTACCAGGTGTCGAACAGTTGGAGGAAAATCCACTGCGTCCAGCGGTAATAGTCGGGGTCGGTCGTGGCGAACTCGCGCGACCAATCGTAGCTGAAGCCGAGCGACTTCAGTTGCCGCTTGAAGGTCTCAATGTTCTTCGCGGTCGTGACGGCCGGATGAGTCCCCGTCCGAATGGCGTACTCTTCGGCGGGGAGGCCAAACGCATCCCAGCCCATCGGATGCAGCACCTGCTTGCCTCGCATCCGACTGTAGCGGCAGACGATGTCGGTCGCCGTGTAGCCCTCGGGATGCCCCACATGCAGCCCGGCCCCCGATGGGTACGGGAACATGTCGAGCACGTACATCTTTGGTTTCGAGGGATCGATCGAACCGAGCTGGAACGTCTGGTGCTGGTCCCAAAAGGCTTGCCACTTGGGTTCAATCCGTTTCGCGTCGTATCGGGGCATGGTGAGTTTTCGTCGGAGTAAACGGGGTGATGATTGATGTGAGAGCGATCAGAGGTCAGGTGGTTCGTTCTGCTGGAACACTCATCCTCAAACAAGCAAACCCCACCGGGCTTGTCCCGGTGGAAGTTGGTCTTTGCACTACTTGCTCCAGTCACTCGAATCTACTCAGGGAGTAGTGCAAAAACCCGCGAACCACCGGGGCAAGCCCGGTGGGGTCGCATGTTTCAGAACTAATCGCCCAGTCGCCATCGCACGTCGAACACGTCGGCGAAGACGGGCGACTCGGTGAAGCCGTCTTTCGTGGCAGTGAACTTCAGGACGGCGATGTCGCCCAGCTTGGGGAACAGGTTGGCGTTCGAGGCTTTGAAGTCCGGCTCGTGGAACGTGTGGCCTGAGTTCACCACGACGTAGCGATTCCGGTTGAGCGGGTTGGGATAGATGAGGGCCGCGCCGTGCGAGGCCGCGTCGTACGGAGTCCCCTTGACCGTCAGGCTGCTCTTGGTCCACGTCACCGGCAGCTTATCCACGATTTTCGCGAGGACCGCGTTCGAGCCGGGGTCGCCGAACAGAATGAGATGTTTCGTTTCCAGCAGTTCATCCGTGACCTGCGTGTCGTTCACGACGGGGAGTTTCGCCCGCATCCGTTTGTCGAACTCGGTCTCAAATCGCGACAACGTCCACTTGGCCCACTCGGCGTGAGGCCCCGACCACGCGGTTCCCGTCGGTCGCACGCAGACGAACGGCTGCATGAAGGCGTCGTCGATCGGGCCTTGCAGGTTGTGTCGCTTCCGCACGTCGTCGCCTTCGAGTTCATGCGCCGCGTACTTGTGCGAGCGGTTGTAGTCCCAGACCGCCCAGCCTTCGTCTCGCAACTCGTAATAGACGCCGGGGAGCAGTCCGCCTGCCGCCGAGTTCAACGGCAGCGGCTTCCCGCCGTCGATGACCACGCTCTCGGCCACATCACGCATGATCTGAATGACCGAGATGTTCTTCGTCGTCACGGCCAGCGATCCGGTCTTCGGATCGACCTCCGCTTCAATTACCGAGGCGTCATACGGACGAATCTGTTCCTCAACGATCAGCCATTCGCAGGAGTTGTACTTGAGCGTGTGCGTCGTGAACCGAACGCGGGCGGGGGCCGGATACTGCGGTCGCCCCGCTTCCGTGTGCTGGGCGTGGAAGGCCATGAATTCCTGGAGGCTCTCGGGGTGCCACTTGTGTTCTGTCTGCGGGCCGATCAGTTGTGGGATCGGAACGCCAAGCTGTTCGCCGCGTTCTTTCATGCGCGTGGACGCGAAGATTTGCTTGTCGAGTTCACCGCCATAACCGATCGTCGGCACGTTGAAGGCGTTCAGCGCGTAGTCTTGCGCGTCGTAGATTTTGGTGAGCTTCTGCTGGAGCGGCGACAGCGGTTCTTTCAGGCTGAGATGGTGAACCGTATCGCAGAACCCGGCCCCGGCTCCGACCGACGACCACTGTGACGGATGGTGCAGCCCGAGATGCCACGCCCCCGCGCCTCCCATTGAAAAGCCGCGCAACGTCACACGCCGGTCGTCGATGCGGAACGCCCGCTTGACCTGCGTCAGCGCTTCCAACACATCGGTCTCACCGGCCCAACGATAGGCGTTGTTGGTGCGGCCAAACGGATCGACTTGGATGTAGTCACGCTCCCCCTTGAGCGGCTTTGCTTCGTGAGCCTGAATGAAGCTCACCTCGTTCAGCGTGTCGCCGCGACCATGTAGTTCGACGTGCAGCGGCCAGCGTTTGTTCGCCTTCGGATCGAAGCCTTTCGGCAGCGTCACGACGTAGGGTTGGACCGAACCATCAACTTCCGAGTAGTAGCCGCACACCGTCGAACCTTCACGATTCAACCACGGACGCTCACCCTTGGCGAATGCTTCCGCGCGAGCGGCCCCGACATTGAGAGCCTCAATCGTCCACTTGGCATAGTCCGGTTTGTAGAACTCCTCGTGGCGCACGATCCAGTCGGCCGCCTTGGCGAAGACTTCGACATCCGCCACCGGCCGCACGTCGTCGCGTCCCACCTTGAGTTTCTCGACCGCCACGTTCAGTGACACGAGCTTCTCGCGGATCAACTTTGCGTCAGCTTCAGTCGCCGGTTGAGCCTGTACCCACGACGCTCCGCAAGCCAGCACGACCATCCCAAAACAAGCGATCCTGATTCGATTCATGAGCAGTGACTTTCCGTGAAGTTGCAACCAATGTTCTGGGGTCGCATGTTTAAGAACGAGCGAGTCCCTGCCTCTGACCAATGAGTTGAGATGCCCACAGCCCCGAATTCCGTCTTTCATTCGCGCTCCCCTCAATTCGCGCGGATCAATTTCCGCGCGAATTGAGGGAAGCGCGAATGAAAGGCGGAAACAGCGTGTGAGGGAAGTTGCTTCCCTGCTTGAGACGAGCCGTGACTTGGAACCTGTTCCAAACTGGACTCATTCACAGCAACTTTCAAAGCCCAAGCTTTTTAGGGTACAGGCGTCTGCGCCGCAGGAGCCGTCTCATTCCCGACGAAGCCGCTCGTCTTGTGAGTCCCGTCGCAGAACGGCTTCTTGAGTGAGGCTCCGCAGCGGCAGAGAGCGATGTTCGCTCCAACAACCGTGTCGAACTTGTGGCCGAGATGATCGACCATCGTGACCGGTCCCGTGACGAGCAGCGGCCCGTTCTCACGGACCTTAATGAGGACATCTTCTTTCACGGCTTCTTCTTTCGCAGCGGTTTCGTTCAGGGGGCCGATCCTTGACGTGTCCGACAGAAGTCAAAGTAGTAGGCACATTCCATGTGCCGTTCACCCAATTCCTCGGCGAATCACGGTAGCGCGGACGGCACACGGAGTGTGCCTGCTACTTTTGTCGGACACGTCATCCTTCCAGTCGAGACTTCCAATCGAACGCGAGATCGAGGGCGGGGGCCGAGTGTGTCAGGCCGCCGACGCTGATCCGCTCGACGCCAGTTTGAGCGATCGCTGCGACAGTTTCGAGCGTTACGCCGCCCGAAGCTTCGAGCAGGACTTTCGGGGCGGAACGGTCTCGCACGGCCACGGCCTGACGCAGCATCGTCACGTCCATGTTGTCGAGCAGCACGATGTCGGGTTGACCGCGCAAGGCGTCGTCGAGCTGAGCCAACGTATCCACTTCCACTTCGATCGAGACGCCCGCCGGACTGCGCTTCCGCGCCGTCTCCACCGCTGCCGCGATGCTGTTCGATTCCGTCCACGCGGCGAGATGGTTGTCCTTGATGAGAACGCCGTCGTAGAGACCCAGCCGATGATTCGTGCCGCCTCCGCAGCGCACGGCGTATTTTTCGAGCAGCCTCCAACCGGGCAGCGTTTTTCGCGTGTCGAGGATCACGGCGCGTGTTCCTTGGACGGCATCGACAAAGCGTCGCGTCAGCGTGGCGATGCCGCTGAGATGCGTCATGAAGTTGAGCATCGTCCGCTCACCAATCAACAGCGATTGCAGCGGTCCTGAGACCGTCGCGACGGCCATGCCGGGCGACACTCGGTCGCCATCGCGGCGGTGTGACTTCCACCGAACAGCCGCATCGAGCTGCGCGAACACGCGCCGCCCGATGGTCGCGCCGGACAGCACGCCCTCTTTCCTCGCGATGACTTGGACGGCGGCTTGTTCGTCCGCGCGGATCAACGCCGAACAAGTCAGATCACCGGTCGATGACAAGTCCTCAGCCAGAGCCATCCCGATCAACGTCTCTGCCGACGCTTGCTCATGCGTTCCAAACGTCTCTTCGATCATGAATGGTCTCCGCAATGAGGATTACGGTTGTGGATCGGACACGCTCCGAGTCAGTCCCTCGACGGCAATAACGGAGCTGTAGGATGGACGCCCTCGTCCGTCCGTTTCCAATTGGAAATCGCTCGAACGAGGGCGTCCAAGCTACGATTTTCAACAGGCCGCTTAACGCCGTGTGAGCCGGTCACTTCTTCTTGACCGGCGTCTTCGTGCGATGCTGCCTGACGGCGGCGAGTGCCCGTTGGAAGTCTTCCGGCAGTGGGGCTTCAAACTTCATCCGCTCACCGGTGACGGGATGATCGAACGCGAGGCTCAGCGCGTGCAGGCACTGCCGATCAATGATGATCTGTTCCTCTTCCGGTGGCAGGTTCTCGACGAGATCGGAGAGCTTGAGGTTGCTGTGCCCCTCGTACAGTCGGTCGGCCACGATCGGGTGCCGCAGGTGGTGCAGGTGAACTCGCAGTTGGTGCGTTCGTCCCGTTTGAGGGCACAGCCGCACGAACGAGAACCCGTGGAAGCGTTCGAGGACATCATAGAACGTCGAGGAATGGCGCGAGTTCCCGCCGGGTTGGCAGACCATCATCCGTTCGCGGTTGCGGTTGCTCACGCGGACATGCGTCTCGATAAAGTCGCGATCGAACGAGATCTCGCCCCACGCGATCGCTCGATATTCTTTCTCGACCGTCCGTGCTTCAAACTGGCTGGAGAGATTGCCATGCACCGCGTTGTCCTTCGCTACGACGAGGACTCCGGTCGTGTCGCGGTCGAGTCGGTGAACGATCCCCGCCCGCAACTTGCCCGCCACGTCGCTCAGTTTGTCGAAGTGGAACTGCAACGCCCCCGCAAGTGTCCCACGATAATTTCCCTTGCCCGGATGCACGATCATGCCCGCCGCCTTGTTGATGACGATGATCGCATCGTCTTCGTAGAGCACGTCGATCGGGATGTCTTCCGCTGGCAGAGTCGCATCGGGGGCGGTCGGCAGTTGGAATTGAACCGTGTCGCCGGGATAGACCCGCCGCGACATTTTGGTCTTCTCACCATTGACCGTGACCAAACCCTCGCCGATCACGCGTTGGAATGCGGCCCGGCTGAAGTTGGAGTACAGGCGAGTCAAGTAATGATCGACTCGCCAGCCGTGAGCACGCTCCTCGACAGTAATGACAATCGGTTCGGCCGTGACCTCAACGGGTTCCGCCGCGCCTTCACTTGTCGGTTCGCCCAGGGTCTCAACCGCCTCGAGGTCCACGTCATCGACCAAATCTTCGGACATGCAATTTCGATCATCAAAGAGGAAGCCCGGCAGACAATGCTGCCGGGCCAGTTAGATTCTTTGTCTGCAACTTCTGTGCATCGTGCGAAGAAGTTTTGGCGGAGTGCAAAGTGAGAAGTGATCAGTGCAAAGTGACATGGAGGAAACGTTCCCTTTGAATTTTGCACTTTGCACTGATCACTTAGCACTGTCTTCATCAGTGGCGGCTCGGCCGCGTTAAGAATCATGTTGTTCGGTCATCGGGCTGCAGCACGCCCGTCACTCAGTGCAGACGATTCTGCGGTGGCCCGATTCATTCCGGCTTCTTCTCGGCGGGAGCATCGGCTGCCGCTTCCGGCTTGCTCTCGGCTTTCGGTTCATCCGCGCCGAGCTTCTTTTCAGCGGCCGGTTCATCGACCTTTTTCTCCGTCTTCGGCTCATCTGGTTTAGACGAGGCAGAGTCTTCTTTTGCAGCGTCGGCCTTCGGTTCTTCAGCCTTCGGTTCTTCGACCTTCGGAGCAGCCGCCTTCGCAGGATCGGGCTTCGCAGCCCCCGCTTCGTCACCCGGTTTGGCATCAGCGTCCTTCGTCTTGTCGTCAATCTCACCCGCAGCGGCGGGAGGCAGGAACAAGTCGTGTGGATTCTTTGCGGCTCCGTCTTTAGGGCGGATGTCGGCGGGCTTTGGGTTCTGTTTGCTGAACCACGCGTAGAACTCTTTCGTTCCGCCGGTCTTCAACGACGCGATCCGCTCTTCTGCGAACGGCTTGTAGATCGTCTCGGGGAAATCGGCGATCAAGCGTTGATAAGCATCGGATGACTTCGCGGTATCGCCATCGCTGGTCGCTTCGAGCGCGCGCGCCAAGCCCCACAGGGCACGCTCGCGAATGATCGGATCAACTCCCGCAGCGGCCACCAGTTTCTCAAAGCCTTCGCGGGCACGCTTGAAGTCGGCGAGCGCCAGTTCACGATCGGTGAACATCACGTCCGTGCCCGACTTCTGATGAGCTTCCGACTCCCGTAGCTTGGCCCACTGACCGGGGATCGCATTCGCAAACTTTTCGGAGATGCTGCCAAAGTCATCGACGCTCTCGGCACTTTCGAGCAAGGCCCACGCGGCAGAACTGGTCTCGGTCGATTGGCGTGCCCACCAAATGCCACCCGCCGCGACGACCAATACCGTGCAGATCACGGCGACAATCGTGGTGGCGTTCTTTTCCAAGACGCTTCCCGTCGATTGGACCATGCGGCCGAGTTCCGTCTTTTGCAGCAGTACCGGTTCTTCAATTGGCTCGGGCGTCTTGGGTTGAACATTGGGTTTCATACTGGTCTTCACGTCCTGTGGGCGAGACTCGCCGGGTAGAGCCATCCTGAGTTTCACGTCAAACAATGCTACGGGCGTTCGAGGTCTCACCGACAATTTTCGATGAGCGACGGCCCTAGAAAGAGCGGCCTTGGACGAACGCGGCGCGAGTATAGAAGTGCCCTTCCAGACCGTCAAGTTTCTCAAAAACCCCAAGCGGTCAGGCAGTTATACTCCCCGCGGCCGGAACTGAGTCGTTTAACCGCGTGGGCCACGCCCCGCGCGTCGATGGCAAAACAGCG
>JAYTGQ010000068.1:0-7729 GCA_043733345.1 Schlesneria sp. | reverse complement strand
ATCGTGAGCATCGCCGATCGCGAGGCGGACATCTCCGACATCTTTGTGGAGGCGCACCAGCAGACCGGCCCGCGCGCCGACGACATCATTCGCGCGCAGGAAGATCGCAGCACGCTCGAACGTGATCCGGACGCGGGTCCGGCGGCGTCTGTCAAAGTCCGCGACGAAGTCAGCCGCTCGAAGCTGCGCACGACTCGGACCATCGAACTCAGTCAGACGCCGACCAGACTCGGCGGCGACAACAACCGCGCGACCGAAGCCCCACCCGGCCCCCAACCCCTCTGGATCGGCCTCCGTCGAACGACCGACTTCGGCACCGCCTGGCTCGCCTTCGGTCCGCAAGACGGATCGAGTTGTGTATCAGCGACAGGGGTGAGGGAGCTGACGGGCGGGCGACATGGGTCTTGGTGGAAAAATCGGCCTGGAAGCGGCCGCCCCAATTCCAGCGGCCGTCTCTCGGGAGAGAATCCCCCCTCACCCTCACCCTAGCCCTCTCCCCCCGAAGACGGGCGGGAGAGGGGACAAGAAAAGACAACCACCAATGAACGACTGCGCCCCCCGCGCGAGTTCGGCCAGCCGCAGCCGCAAAATTGCAGGTACTCGACCCGTGAACTCCATTCGTCGCTGAACTAAAACGTCGTCCGTCGATCTCGCGTGACAAGCGAATGGACTTTTTGAGTGAAGAACGGCGGATCAACGTAGACGAGGCCCACACTCTCCGCAGGCAAGTCTCGCACAATTTCCAGACAATCGCCGAGACGAACTTCGCTACTCATGCCGCCCACTCCTTTCGGCCGCCAACTGCGTCAAGATGCCGTACAGGTCCGTGCCGGTCCGCTCTTTCACGTACGCCCACGCGGCGTCCCCGTACGTTGAATAGCCACTGCTTCGTAGCCTTTGGAGAAGCAGTGCTATCGCGGGCTGGCTCCCCTCTGCACTGCTTGGCTCAAAGCGGCCATGCGGTGGCACGCCCCACATTGCATACATCAATCAAGCACGGCCACCTCGCCCGCTGATCTATGCAAATAACAGCGGCTGACGAACTAACTGGGCTACCTCCACGCCACCGCACTTCAGGATTTCGCCATAGAGACTCTCCAATTGAGTGTTGGTGGAGTCATCTTCCAAAAAGCGAAAGGCGGAAGCGGCGAGGTAATCACGGCGTTCGTCGAAGGCGAGCCACCGTCGGCCTTCCGCTTCGGCAACCATGCCGGTCGTGTTGGAACCCGCGAAGATGTCGAGTACCAAATCTTCCGGGTCTGTCAGCATTCGGATGAAGAACTGCGGCAGTTTTGATGGAAACCGAGCCGGATGAGGAGACACTCCAATGGATTTGCAGGCGGCCGTGTATCGACCATTCGATTCCGAATTGGGAATCTGCAACAGATTGGAGGGAATGGCACCGCCATTGTCCTTTCCGAATCGGTCACTGATGTCGTGGCCCGATGGTCGTTTCGCCGGGTCATAAAACGCCGCCGGGTCTTTGAGCAGCGTCTTCATCCGCGGACTGTACTCCGTCAGAACCTTGCTCACGTCCGCTTTGGGCCACGGCGTTTTCGAGAACCACCACACCGTGTTGACCGAGTCTTTGGCGCGAAGTTTGCGCTTGTTGACCCACTCGATGGGACTCGGCAATTTCGACGGATTGTGCCAGTAGAAGTCTTCGGCCAGCACGAAACCAATGTCGTCGCACAGACGAAGCAGCACACGGAAATTGTAGAGGCTGCGTGTGGGCGAACCCCGCTCGTAGGCTCCGCCGAGGTCGAGCACGAAACTGCCATCGTCCCTCAGTTTCGTCTTCACAAGTTCCGCAAAGCTGGCGAGCCAATCGACGTACTCTGCCTGTGCCCGGTTGCCGTATTCCTTCTCGCGCAGCAACGCGAACGGCGGGCTGGTCATGACCAGGTTGACGCTGTCGTCGTCGAGTCGAGCCAGCAGTTCCCGCGAGTCACCGCAGAAGGCCGCACCGCGAGAAGTGCGATACGCGAACGGGCAGCCGAGTTCTGGCAGGGGCAAGGGCTTGGTCATGGATGGTCTTTGCGATTCGAGCGGCGGTGAAATGCTACGTTACGTCTGTAGATACAAAGTCGTCACGGCGCCATCTTGCTCGTCACCATGAAGCGAGTCAAGCACCGTAACCCGCCCGCTCGACAAGTCTTCGCCGCCAACATGCACCGGCTGCGAAAAGCGGCGGGTTTGTCGCAGGAAGCGCTCGCTGATCTGTGCGGCCTGCATCGCACCTACGTCGGGTCCGTCGAACGATCGGAACGGAACATCTCGATCGACAACATGGAGGCCATCGCGGTCGCGTTGCAGTGTTCGTTGTGCGAACTCCTAAGCCGCGACGGGGTGTAGGATGCATTCGGACAAGGCCAAACTCGATGCTCTCTGGCCAGCCATTCGCGAGTACCAACGACTCGCATCCGAGCATGGCATTGACGACATCTTTCAAGACAACGGCGGCAAGCTTTTGCAGGTGCTGTTGATTACGGGGCTGACTCGGATTCCCGGACGAGAAGGAAATGACGCCGTCGATGCTGACGGTAACGAGTACGAACTGAAGTCCGTCAACATTGCACTGACAAAGAGCTTTTCGACGCATCACCACATGAACCCGACCATCATTGCGAAGTACCGCCGAGTCCCCTGGGTGTTTGCGGTCTATCACGGCATCGAGTTGCTCGAAATCCATCGCCTGAATCCCGATGACCTTTCGCCTTACTACGACAAGTGGGAAGCGAAGTGGCACGATGACGGCGGCAAAGACATCAACAATCCAAAGATCCCGCTCACGTTCGTCCGTGAACACGGGACACGATTGTTTTAGGCCGATTTGGCATTCAGTCGGGCCACACTTGTTACGAACACTTGGTCGCGCCCACCCTGCCGACTTAAGACTCGTCGCTGAACAACGACGGAGCGGGCAATGAGGGCAACTTGGCCCCGGCCGGAAAGAACCCACCGGCGGCTTTGAGCGAACTTCTCAGCCGAGGACGTAACTTAGCTGGCTGCCCAATCAGTATTTGACACGTTTCGTCCGCAGCACTTGCGCAAGGTAATGCGCCATACTCTCCGCCAAACTCGGGCTTGCGCTCCAAGTAAGCGATTAGCTTTTCGGGAAGATATGTATGGTTAAACCAGTGCTCAAAATCAGGCCGATCATCTGCGTCGTATACGCTGACTTCGACCGGGAAATCACGTCCCGGAAGTTCAAGCGGTGCATATCCAATTGGGGAGTTCACATTTTGACGCCGACGCTCATAACTCCAACACAGACCTACGCTGATATCGGGGCGGTCAGATTGTGAAGGCTCCATCATGTGGCGAATGATCTCGTCTTCAAGAACCAGCATTTGTACTGCAACAGCCGTAACGACAGACCAACTCCCTGAAGGAAAGTGGACGTTCACGTAGCGCAGGTGCGGAGCGCTACTCTGCCGAAAGCGAATCGACCAAGGGTGGTGAGCTTGGATCGTGGACCGACCAAAAAAGTGTTCCGCCAAGATGCGAGCACACTGGCTTTGATACCTCCGCAGTTTTGGCTGGACTGCGGGCGACACGCGTGACACAGGGATCGTCGCAAGCCACATCGGCAAACATTCCAAATCGATACAGTACGTCGGGTATACCACTCCGTTTGCCGCCTCCAACGGAACGAAGTCACCTACGACCCAAGGTTCGCTCTGCAATTTCTGGCGTTGCGCCTTTGAGTCAATGCCCAGCGATTCGCAGACACGACGTACGCTAATCCAGATTCGCCCATCGTCCCGTCGCACACAGAGAATATCATCACCGTCAAATTTGATCGGAACGAGTTGACTCATGGCTCTAGATCTCCTTTGGTCGTGTGTACGTTGGTCGCCTGTACTTAAAAGAGTTCAAACGCCCCGGCTCATTCTCCAATGAGCCGGGGCGTCCCGATCACCGCGTTGTCTGCCGCTCCTTCAGCCAACGGCGCGGGCGGAATTTCTGTTCCATTCAGCAAGAGGGCCGAAGACCCCTCACCCTAGCCCTCTCCCCGCAAGGCCGGGGAGAGGAGACAGGAAAAGCACTCTCCTCAACTACATCCGTGGCTGGTGCCGCAGTTGTGGCAGAGGTAGCAGTTGCCGTTTCTGACGGTGATGGCTCCGCAGCCGGAGCAGGCGGGGGCGTCGGATTGGAAGCGGGCGAACTGCTGGTTGCGGTTCGAGGTTGTTTCCAAACTGTGCCGTGACGAGCTGTGGCCCGTCGGGTGCAAGGCTCCCACGAGCAGCGGTGAGGCGACTCGTTGGGCGATCGCGGCGGGGAGCTTGCCGTTGCTGGACGAAGCTTTGCCGTTTCCATTGCTGCTGCCGTGGCCGTTGGTGCTGCCGTTGCCATTCGTCTGCGGGGCCGAAGTCGCTGGCAGGGCCTTCACGACGACTTCGGCCATGTGATGACTTTCCGCTGAGTCCTCGCCTCCCTCGGTCGAGGTCTCGCGGCGCGGCGTGTTGGCTTCGCGGAAGCCGGGCAGGAACTGGATGCCGAGCCAGCGGAAGATGTAATCGACCACGCTCTTCGCCACCGGGATGTCCGGGTTCGGAGTCCAGCCGCTCGGCTCGAAGCGCGAGTGCGAGAACTTCTCGACCAAGACTTCCAGCGGCACACCGTATTGCAGACCCATCGAGGTCTCGGTGCCGATCACGTCCATCAGGCCGCCGATGGTCGAACCTTCTTTGGCCATGCTGATGAACAGCTCGCCCGGCGTGCCGTCTTCGAACAGGCCCACCGTGATGTAACCCTCGTGTCCGCCGACCGAGAACTTGTGCGTCAACGAGTGGCGTGTGGCGGGGAGGCGACGGCGAGCGGGACGGCCATCGGCCCCCTTCTTGCGATCCCCTTCCTTCGTCGTCGAGAGCGGCTGGCTTTGCTTCGAGCCATCGCGATAAATCGCGAGGGCCTTCAGCCCCAGACGCCAGCCTTCAAAGTACGCTTGTTCGATGTCATCAACCGTCGAATCCTTGGGCATGTTGACGGTCTTCGAGATCGCGCCGGACAGGAACGGCTGGGCGGCGGCCATCATCTTGACGTGAGCCTTCCAGTGAATCGTCCTCGTCCCATTCGCAGCCTTGAACGCACAGTCGAAGACGGCGACGTGTTCGGGCTTGAGATCGGGACAGTTCTCGATGGTCTCGTGTTCCTCGATGTACTTCACGAGACGTTCGACCTCGGCCGAGTCGTAGCCGAGCGTCTTGAGGGCCACCGGTACGGTGCGGTTGGCGATCTTCATCATGCCTCCGCCCGCAAGTTGCTTGTACTTGACGAGGGCAATGTCCGGCTCGATGCCGGTCGTATCGCAGTCCATCATGAACGCGATCGTTCCGGTTGGAGCTAGCACCGTCGCCTGAGCGTTCCGGTAACCGTGCTGCCGTCCCGAATCGACGCACTCGTCCCACACCTTGCCAGCCGCAGCTCGCAAGTAGTCGGGGCACGTCGAGTCAATCCGATCCACGGCATCGCGGTGCATCCGCATCACGCGCAGCATCGGCTCGGCGTTCTCTTTGTAACCCGCAAACGGGCCGAGATAGCTGGCGATGCGACTCGACGTGAGATAGCCCTGTCCCGTGAGCAGGGCCGTGAGTGAACCGGCAATGCCTCGACCGGCGTCGCTGTCGTAGGGAATGCCCATCGACATGAGCAGGCTACCGAGGTTGGCATAGCCCAAGCCGAGTGGTCGATAGAGATGGCTGTTCTTCGCGATCACCGGCGTCGGATAGCTGGCGTGATCGACCAGGATTTCCTGAGCCGTGATGAAGACCGATGCCGCAGCGCGGAAGCGGTCCACGTCGAACGTCCCCTCCGGACGTTGGAACTTGCGGAGATTGAGGCTCGACAAGTTGCAGGCGGTGTCGTCGAGGAACATGTACTCGGAGCACGGGTTCGACCCGTTGATGCGGCCCGAATTCGGACACGTGTGCCACTTGTTAATCGTTGTGTCGTACTGGACACCGGGATCGCCGCAGGCCCAAGCTCCCTCGGCCATCTGCCGCAGGATGTACTTCGCTTCGTACTCGGGACCGGACTTGGTCGCGTCCGTCACCCAACGCGTCTTCCATTTCTTGCCTTCGTCCACGGCGCGCATGAACTCATCGCTCAGTCGGACGGAGAGGTTGGCGTTCTGGAACATGATCGACGAGTACGCCTCGCCGTTGAAGTTGGCGTCGTACTCACCGCTGTCGATCAGCGTGCGCGCCTTCTTCTCTTCTTTGTTCTTGCACTGGATGAAATCGAGGATGTCGGGATGCCAGTCCTTGAGCGACTGCATCTTGGCCGCGCGACGAGTCTTGCCGCCCGACTTCACGACCGCCGCGATCTGATCGTAGACGCGCATGAACGACAGCGGCCCCGACGGTGTCCCGCCGCCCGACAGTTTTTCCTTCGCACTGCGAATCGTCGAGAGATCGGTTCCGGTGCCCGATCCAAACTTGAAGAGCATCGCCTCGCTGGTCGCGAGTCGCATGATGTCTTCCATGTTGTCATCGACCGACTGAATGAAGCAGGCCGACGCCTGAGGCAACTCGTACGAGGTCGCGGGACGTTCGACGACTTGCGTGGCGGGATTGAAGTGGTAGTTCCCCTTGCCGCCCTTCACGCCGTATTGGTGGTAGAGACCAACGTTGAACCAGACCGGCGAATTGAACGAGCCGTACTGGTGGAGGCACATCCAGGCGAGATCGCGATAGAAATTCTCACCGTCTTCGCGGCTGGCGAAGTAACCGTCGGCGATACCCCAATCGGCGATCGTCCGGGCGACGCGATGAATCACCTGCTTGACGCTCGTCTCACGCTCGGGCGTATTCGGCTCACCATAGAAGTACTTCGACACGACGACATTCGTCGCGAGCGGACTCCACGACGAGGGGATCTCGCAGTTGGTCTGCTCGAACAGCACCTTGCCGTTCTCATCTTTGATCGCAGCCGTGCGGTAATCCCAATCGACGGTCGTAAAGGGATCGGTATCGGCAGGGCAGAAACGGGGGGCAACCGACATCGGACGGGACTCAGGCAAATTGCGGGGAGCGGGTCCCGCGTTTGAACTCACTCCAACCGGAGCCACCGCCACAGACGAACCAGCAGACATCGACATTCCTTTCGACTCGTGCATCATGCACTCCTCTTCTCCAAGGATCAGGGCGCGAAAAACGGTCGGCGCAGCAGCCGACGACGGGGAAAACCAAGGGAAACGGTTAGAAGAACCAGAGAACGTTTGCCACAAGAACAACTATCGGTAGGGGTCGCTGTGCAACTGAAGCCCTACATCTGGTGAGCGAACGGGCAGCAAAATAAAGCCGCGATTGGCAGAAGTCAACCGTCGATTTTGGCCGGATCGACCGCCAAACCCCACACAGCCCGCACAAGTGGCCGTGCCCTACGGGGTTAAAGTTTTGTAAAAAAATTGGCGGCAAGTTCACACGGCGGCGAGGCCAACCGGCGTTGACTGATCGAGCCGGGCGGGGCTACGGTTCGGCCTGACCAACCGGCACGAACTCATCCAGAAACGACTTTGAAATGCTCACGATTCTGCTACTGATCGTCTCCAACTTCTTTATGACGTTCGCCTGGTATGGGCACTTGAAGTTCAAAGAGTCTCCACTGGCGATCGCCATCCTGGTGGTCGAACAACTTTGTCTTGAGGGGTTCATCACTAGCCCGACGCGCAAGCGAGGGCTTCACTTTCGACAACGGTTTGCCCTCGCTTGCGCGTCGGGCT
>JAYTGQ010000067.1:0-7738 GCA_043733345.1 Schlesneria sp. | reverse complement strand
TCATTCAAACCGGGGCTAGCGCCCTGCGGCTGATCGGGAAGGAAGAGGTTATTGCGACCGTGTTCCTTGGTAACGAACCAAGAACCCTTCTCCCCCGGCCCTTCACCTCGTAAAGCCGGGGCGAGGGGTGTGTGATTCGGAAAGGCTCTTAAAACTCACCCACTCGCTCGCCACCGGCGCGGCTGTGGATGTTTCGGTGTGCGGTGGCGTCGATGCTGTCGCTCAAGAACCGCACGGCGCCGTCACCGAGCAGTGCGTGAGCGCCACCCACGTGATAACTGCGGGGCCCGAAAAAGCCGGTGAAGTGCGTCACAATATCGGGGATGCGACTGTTGGGAGTGCTGTAGCCGTTCGTGAGCGTACAGAGCGCCCCCGATGCGGCCCACGAGACGCCGCGGCCGCGCAACGCCGCGCTCGACGATCCCCGCCAACTCGACATCGTGGGCCACACAGCGTTCAAGTCCGGATTCTGAATCACTCCGCCAACACTGAACGAGGACCATGCACCGCCGCTGGGTGCCAATCCCTGAACGGCTTGCACAGTGGCGCTCACACCCGACGAGCCGTTCAGGGTGAGCTGATACGGAAACTTGGGGAGCGTTCCGGCGGGAAGGGTGACATCCGCTCCGACGCTGCGAACCGACTCGCTCATGAAGACCGTGTTGGACGCCCCGTCCGTGATGTCGCCGAATGTGGCGTTGGAGTTCTCGTACACGATCCCGTCCGTCCTCCAACGTAGATCGTAATTTGCTCCCGTTCCGCTCCCGTAACTCACCATGTAGTTGTTTCCACCATAGATGGCCCCGCCAGCGCCCGCCGTCTGATTGGGCGCGGGATCGCTCGGGCAGAGCATCATTTGCAGTGGTTTGGCGAACACTTGTAGAAACAGCGGGTTCGGAACCAGGTTGTTGAAGGGGCCGGTGAAGGCCGGTTGTTCAAAGTCGAGCACTCCTTGCAGACTCGCTTGGTCCATATAAGGCAGCAGTCGGGCTTGCGGCGAAAAGCCCTGCACGTTGGGCTGATAGTTCTGAGCGTTTGTCATCGGAAAGCGGCTAAACGTGCTCTCGTAGTTGTGTAGCGCCAGTCCGAGTTGTTTGAGGTTGTTCTTGCACTGAGTCCGCCGCGCGGACTCACGGGCCTGCTGAACGGCGGGCAACAACAGCGCGATCAGGACCGCGATGATCGCGATCACGACGAGCAGTTCGATCAAGGTAAACCCGCGAGAGCGGCGGGAGCGGTTGGAACAAGTTCGATAGAAAACAGTCATGACATCCCCCTCAGGATGGAATTGATAAAAAACGTTTCCGACAGAAGTGGTGAGCCGGGCGGCGTCAGCCCAATGGCACTCACTTTGAAAAATATCCTGAGCGGCACGGCGCTAGCCGCCGGTTTCTTAGTTGGAAAAGAACCGGCGGCTAGCGCCGTGCCGCTCACAGAATGCCAAAGTGAGTGCCATTGGGCTGACGCCACCCGGCTCACCACTTCTGTCGGAAACGTCAGCGGTTCGGCTTGTTCGGGAGATATCTCCATCAGGAACAGTGCCCCCGGCGCAGCGTGCAGCGGCGGTGCGGACGGGTGGCTGAGATCGGCGTCATCACGTGCCAACAGGCTGATGGCTCAAAGACTCGCCCCAGCCAGACCAGCACGGTCTCAGGAAGTTATTGGCTCATCCGGTGTTTCGGGGAGGTCACTGACAGAGGGGCCTCCCCTTCCCGCAGAAATCCGTTTCGTCGGACGAAAGGGTTCTGAGCGTCTCTGTTTTTAGCCCGGCGGGCGACAGGTCGTAGCCCACGGCGTGAGCCGTGGGTGAGTCCGACAAAAACGTCTGGAAGCTCTGAAAGGGCGACACTGTCGTGGTGTCGCTCGCGAATGCCGCGTGAAGCGTCGCTCGATTGTGTCGCCCCTCCGGGGCTGGGCTGTGGGAGCGTTCCTGTTCCCAAGGCTCACGCCGTGGGCTACGACCTACCGCCCTCCCCTTTTTAACAGGCGGCTAAGACCTGAGACTCACCACGCATTCGCCCGATGAACCACAAATCCTCTAGCAATGAGGGTGTCGTCCAGCCAATCTGAGTGACCTCCCCGAAACACCGGATGAGCCAAGTTGTTTTGAATCGCTTTCGCCCTTCGCTTTCGCCCGCACAATTGGTGCAATCCGTCCGACTGTTGAGAATGTTGCGGTTTCACAACGTCGAAGAGCGGCTGCAATGAGCGGCTTGAGGTAGATTCTGGTGACTGATCCGGCACGGAATGAGACTTGGCTCGGTTCGAGCGAAGCACCAGTGTAAGGCTGCGGCGAGGTAAGGCTGCGGCGAGAGTGAGTCCGCGTCAGGCGGAGGGAGAGACGATGAGTAATTCGTTGAGTCTGGCTTTGCTCGAAGTGAGTAACCTCGCGCCGTCATTCATTGTTGCCGACGCCTGTTCCAAGGTGGCCAACGTCCGCATTCTGGGGATCGAGAGCACGGACGGTGCCGCCCAGTGCATCAAACTTGTCGGCAGTGTGGCCGATGTGCGAGCTGCGGCCGAAGCGGGCATGGCGCTCGCGGAGCGAATGGGCAGCACGGCCACGTACACGGTGATGGCCGCACCGCTCGATGTGACTTTTCAACTGGCCAATTCCAAACCTGCGTTCAGCCCGTTACTCGGTGTCTACGATTCGCGCATCCCGAAAGAGAACGTTATGACCACGACTCAAGCCCTCGGACTGTTGGAAACTCAAGGTCTC
The DNA here is from genome assembly GCA_043733345.1 of Schlesneria sp. Classification (GTDB taxonomy): domain Bacteria; phylum Planctomycetota; class Planctomycetia; order Planctomycetales; family Planctomycetaceae; genus Schlesneria. The sequence goes on along the minus strand of JAYTGQ010000067.1, from coordinate 5,016 downwards.
GTTGCCGCATTGCACGCGACGGACGACATGCTCAAATCGTCGAACGTGACGCTGGCCGGCAAGGAGAAGATCGGCGCGGCTTACGTCACGATCATGATCCGTGGCGATGTCGCAGCCGTGCAGACCGCCATCGAAGTCGGACGCCAAACGGTCGAACGACTCGGCGGCAAGCTGATCATGGCCGACGTGATCGCCCGGCCTCACGCCGACCTCGCCGCGCTCCTGCCAAGTTGAGCGGCGGCATCGCAGGCGGTTGTCGTGTGACAATGTAGGACGGGCACTCTTGCCCGTCCGGCTTTCTGTCGCACAACCCTTCATGCGGACGGCTAGGCCATCGCATTTTTCAACGTAGGGTGGGACCAGCTCGCGTCGAGCGCAGGCCCACCATCTGGACATGTCGAGAAATCATGGTGGGCCGGCGCGGCGAAGCGCCGCTGGTCCCACCCTACAGATTTCACAGACCGAACAAGGCGATGGCCCTGGTGGGTGAGCGTTCCAAACGGACGGGCAAGAGTGCCCGTCCTACGCTCTATTTTATTCCCGCCTACTCAGGCAGCGCCGGTGCGGGCGGCTTGGTTGAGGTCTCGGCTGGAGCAGCGTTGTTCTTGCTTGCTGGCTCCTCCTTGAGGGTCGCCGTTGGCACGGGTGCCGTCGGTACGACGAAGCCCGTCACGGGGACGAGGGCTGTTTGCAGGATCAGCTTCGGCGGGACTTGCCCTTCGACGGCCTTGTCGCCTTGGGCCTGAACCCATCCGACGAGTTGCAGAGACCCGCGCACGGGTGGCTTCATTTCCGAGGGGAACTCGAACTTGTTCCCGGACTCAAATCGTTGAATGTACTCGTCGAGATGCAGTTGCAGATCCGTGACGGGCATCGTGTAGCTGTACTTCAACTCCCCCTTCTTCGGTGCGATGCCGCGTGCCCCACCGGGCATTTCACGGACGACCATCTCGTGCTGACGGATGCCGTTGGGTGCGCGGGACGCGATGACTTCTTCAGCCAGCGCCAAGCGCAGCCGCAGTGACGGCAGTTCTTCTTCGGTGAAGCCTGTCACGTTGGCATTGATCGACAGTTCGCCGTCCTTCACGGCGGCTTCCAGTTGCAGGCGGATCGGCGTCGATTGCTTCCGACGCAGGTCCACGAACTGACGGAGATTGTTGTACGCTGACTGCGTGAATTGCAGCGGCCCCGTGTACGGGAACTGTTTGGAATCAACGACCATGCCATCAATCGTCACGGTCGGCGTGCCTCCCGCTTCATAGAACGCGAACCGATCTTCGCTGTCTTGATTGGTCATGCCGTCGGGACCGGGAATGTGCTGGTGATAGCGCAGCGTCACCACTTCGGAGGCGGGGTACTGCCGCGCTAGCGCGGTGACTCCCAGATCGGCCGCGACGCACGGCGGGCACAATGCTCCGGTGAACAACTCCACCAGCACCGCGTGATCGCCCGGAGCAGTCTTCGGATCGGCGTCGGCTGCGACCGGAGACTTCTCGCGCACAGAGTTGATGAGCGCATCGAGCTTCGTGTGATGGACCGTCGCGAGATGGGCTTCCAGCCCCTTGTCGTCCCCGTGCCGCTCCGCCCAAACCTTCTTGAGTTCGTCGGACGGCGTGGGGTCTCCCGCAGGTTGCCCCGCGCGTTTTGACATCAGAAACTGTTCGAGCAGTGGCAGGGCGACGATGTCTGAGTAGTACGTGAGCGCATCGTCGAGTTGATTGGTCGCTTGGGCGTGACCAGCCAGCGCCGCCAAGATTTCCGAGTTGAACTGCTGCTTCTTGAGCAACTCCTTGAGTTCGAGATACGCCTCGGCGCGGTTAGTCTCGCCCACCGACGTGATCTTCTCCAACGCCATTTGCACGGCGGCCGCGTCACGCAAAGTCGCGATGTACTGTTTGAATTCGGTCGTCGCTTCGCCACTCAGTTCTTCAGCCCGCGCGATGTGCTTCAACCCCTCTTCGGAGAGGCGTCGCGTCGCGATGAGATGCTCGCCGCACTGTAGCTCTGTCTTGGCCAATATCTTCGGGCCCCACGCCTCGGCACAACGGAGCAGCTCACCAATCATCGCCAGCACTTCCTCGTTCGTGATCTCGAACCGGCTGCTGGCCTGCAACAACATGCTCATCGCTTCAAACGACACCGGGCTGGTCGGATGTTCGTGAGCGATGGTCATGATGACTTTCGGGTTGGGCTGCTCCTGCATGGCCTTGAAGGCTTTCTCGAAGATATCGGACGCCGGGGGACCGGCATCATCGACGTAGCCCGTCAGGCTCGACACATCCGTGCTGAGCATTCGCCCGAGGTAAATCTCTTGCGGTCCGCTGGACAGCGTTCCACGAATGAGCTTCCCGTCGAAGCGACCTTCAAAGTCGATCGTCCCCTGTGAATTCTTGATCCCGAGCTTCACCGTTTGATCTTCGACAACGGTCGAGACAATCTCGGGAGCCATCTTGTCCTTGGTGCTGTCGATGATCGAACCGCTGAACTTGCCGTCCGCATCGCGAGCCAGCTTGACCACCCAGATGTACTGATCGCGGCCTTGCATGGTCACGACCATGACCCAATTCCCCTCAATGGACTTCGGCTCGCGGTTGATCGGCACGATCCCGCCGGGAGCTTTCTTGGACGTGGCGACTTGTGATCCCTCTTCGCCGGTTGCGGCCGCTCCGGCAGCGGCTCCAGCCCCCGTCGCTGGCGTCTTCGGTTTGCAGCCGCTCGCCAAGACCGTGACCGCCAGCAGAGCGACCCCGCACAACAATCCATTCTTCGATCGGACAATGCTCGACATCTTGAAATGTTCCCTGATTGGGGGGCGGCGCAAGGCCCGTTGATTGGAAAGAGAACCGCGCGAAGCCGGGCCGTCTTGAAAAACAACCCGTTCAGTTTTCGTCTCTACGTCAACTTCCTGTCGTTCGCTGGAGAGGGACGCCTACTTCGACTATCTGAGTTCGCCAAATGTAGGGTGGGCTGTGCCCACCATTCCGCAACTTGAACCGCTTGTTAGGCCGCTTTTAGTCGCTCGACATTCCGGTAAGCACGAGGCACCGGCCTTTTGAAGGACTGTGTATCAAGTAAGCGAAAAACCAGAAGACGCAGTATCCAGGAAGGCCAGCGTCGTTGTTGTACGAGCGGATGATCGAATCTTCAAATGGCGTGATTTGGGCGATTTCACGCCAGAGATCGGGAATGAGCTGATCATTGAGTTTGAAACGGTTTTGGTAGGTGAACTGAGGCCCGGATGACAAATCGCCTTCAAATGTGAGGAAATCAGTAACGTCAGATTTGAAGTTAGCGACAGAGGCTGCAGCCGTTTCGGCGTTGCCGGGTTCAGAATCTGGATAGAGCGTCGCCATTGTCTCGATGACTGGCAAAGAGTCGTTCGGCAGCGACGCGGCGTTCGCTGACAGAGTGACCTGATAGTTGAGTCCGTACAGCAATTTTTCGACTTCTTTCAGGACACCCCGCAACGAGCGAATTTCCCGATCAGCGACGGGTGTGATGGTCGCCATGATTACCGGATCGGGCTGCGCTGGCGCGATCGGTTGTGGAAACGAAGTCAGTTTGGTGACGCGCAATTCAACATGCCGCGCGTCGATGAATTGCTTTGCGGTTGCGAGATCAGCACCGGTGAACGCTCGATGTTCGCGAATGGCGGCGATCAGGTTGCCATTGGTGAGTTCACCATCGATAGCGGCAAGTTGTTCGGCGCTGAGTGACATTACGTGTGTTCTGCTTGCGGCCTAACCGGAATTCCGTCGATCTGCATCACTCCCGACCGCGCAGCCAATCGGCGATCCACAGTTGACTGGTTCCGTCCGGCGTGCGAGTCGAAGTCCACATCAGGCTCTTCCCATCCGGACTGAAAACGGGCAGCACATCGGCCGCCGAACTGTGCGTGATCTGTTTCACCTCGCCCCCCTTGAGCGTCCCACCGCTCCAATCGAGGTCCAGCGTGAAGAGGTTGAAGTGCGCCGACGATGGTCCCTGGCTGTAATCGGCTCCCGACCAAATGAGGTACTTGCCACTCGGATGGAAGTACGGGCACCAGTTCACTTGTTCGAGATTGTTCGTCAGTTGCACCGCTGTCGTTTGATCGCCCACGGTTTTGCCATCGGAGGTCTTCCCCTCCAGTGGCATCGCGAACAGTTGCAGCATGTGCTCCTTCTGACGATCCGACCGGAAGATCATCCACTTGCCATCGGGCGAAAAGAACGGCCCGCCGTCATAGCCCGGCGTGTTGGTGAGCTGCCTCACGTTCGAGCCATCCGCGTCCATCACGTACAAGTCGGGATCGCCATCGCGTGACGACGTGAAGACGATCTGTTTGCCATCCGGTGAGAAACTCCCTTCCGCGTCGTAGCCGGGCGAATCGGTGAGTCGCTTCATTCCGGTCCCATTCGCGTTGACGAGATACAGCTCCATGTGAGGATCGAAGTCCCACAGATAACGCCGTCGCCCCCCTTTCGCCGCCTCTTCCCGCGCTGCCAGTTCGGTCTCGTCGATCTTGGGATCGGTGTGGCTGGAGGCATACAAAATCTGCGAGCCATCCTTATTGAAGTAGGCACACGTCGTCCGACCTCGCCCGGTACTGAGCAGTCGCGGTGTCTTCTCGTCCAGCTTCTGAACGTAGATTTGATAGAAGGGATACCCAACCGGATACGCCTGATAAACGATCGTGTCACCGGACGGCGAGAAGTACCCTTCCCCCGCGCGAGGCAACCCGAACGTGACCTGCCGCACGTTGGCAATGTGCTTCGCTTCCGCCACCGAATCCGTCTCAACCGGCGGCGCAGTCAACAGCGCGACGAGTAACAGCAACATCTGTGAGGTCTCTTCTCATGTCATGTCCCCTCGCCCCCGTCTTCAGGGGAGAGGGTTAGGGTGAGGGTGAGGGGGCTTCTTCTTTTGCCTTGCGGAGCCAATTCGTTTCACCGCGTGGCCAAGTGTCAGACAACTCTGAGCGGAGTGGCGTCAGCCCCCCGGTTCTTGGGCGTGAGCCCTTTGCAGGAAGAACCG
>JAYTGQ010000066.1:0-2793 GCA_043733345.1 Schlesneria sp. | reverse complement strand
AAATGAACCGGCGGCTAGCGCCGTGCCGCTCACTGAATCACAAAGTGCCATTGGGCTGACGCCACCCCGCTCAGAGGTCTCATCACTGACCGCGCGAGGTATAGCGTCCGGCGGAGTCACACAGTTGCGCGAGATGCGGAGCGGCTCCTCGTACTGCTCGCAGAACAGTTTCGATCTGCACTTCGGCGTGGTCGCGGCCTCGGAAATTCAGACGCTGGAGATTCGCTGGCCCGGCGGCCGAACTTCCGTTGAACGAGAACTGGCCGTCGATCAGACACACTCTGTCCGCGAGCCAGCGAGCCATCGCCTTGTTGGGACTGAGGAACCGTAGGGTGGGACCAGCGGCGCTTCGTCGCGCCGGCCCACCATGATTTCTCGACGGTTCCCGATGGTGGGCCGGCGCTCGAAGCGAGCTGATCCCACCCTACTGTGCAAAAGATAATGGCCCTGCCAGTGAGCCAGCCTTGATTGTCGCGCCCGGCCAAGCGAAGCAGCGTCAGGGCCTTAGCAGCCTGTTGAAAAAGGGAATAGAAGCCTGAAACGCGAGCGAAGGATGTCGCAAATGCGCACGAATCAGGCTCAGAAATCCTTCGCTCGCGCTTCAGGCTACTATTTTCAACAGGCTGTTAGATGTTCGCTGTCGAGCTGCGAGTCAATCAGGTGTCGCTCGAGTTACAGTTGAGGCACCTCACGGCGAAAGCTGCGCCAGTACGACTTCGGCAGCGAGCCGATGGCGATCAGTATGAGATGGGCGATCGCGCACAGGCCGAGATTGCGGATCGTTCCCTCGGTGAAGCCGTAGGAGTGCAGGCCCGCGCCGAGTTCGTTCACGCCCCACCACGACCAACTCACGAAGATGTTTCCCGCGATGGCGAGGACCGCCAAGCCGCGTTCCTTCACCAAGCCGCCCCAGCGTGCGTGCAGAGCCAGCGCGTTCCAGAGGACGATGATGAGTGCTCCGTTCTCCTTCGGATCCCAGCCCCAGAAACGGCCCCATGAATCGTCGGCCCACAGTCCGCCGAGGACCGTCCCGACGAAGCTGAAGAAGATCGAGAAGCAGAGTGTGCCATAGATCATCCGGTTTAGATCGCGGCCAATGTCACGTGTCAGTGACGGCGTGAAGACTCCGCGCACGACGTAGACGATGCCGAGCAGACCGGCCAAGTACGTCGTCGCGTAACCGAACGTGATGCACGTCACATGCGTCGCCAGCCAGAACTGCGTGTCGAGAACCGCTTGCAGCACGGTGAACGTGTCTCCGCTGACCGACAGGCTGTCGGCAATGAGCAGCGTCGCGTAACCGGCAACCGACGCGATCAGACTGCCGATGCCGATCCGATAGATGAGTTCGAGGACCAGTCCCAATACGACGCAGGCCCAGCCGATAAAGATGGCCGAAGAATAGAGGTTCGTCACCGGCGGACGGCCCGAGATATAGATGCGGCTCACCAGCGCGAACGTGTGCAGCGCGAATGTCAGTACCAACAACCAAAAGCTGGCACGGTTAAAGCCACGCGTCCAACCGAGCCAGCCACACGCCGACAGCACGAATGCGAAGACGTAGAACACGACGGCGATCGAGAACGGCTGGAACTGGTTGAAGAACGCTTCAAACCGGACGCGAGCCGGTTCGACCATCTGAGGCGGCTCTTTGTCGAGACGGCTCAGTTGGGCTTCGACCGCACGGTTGAAGTCCTTCTTTTCGTCCTTTGAGTAGGCCTTCAGAATGTCATCCCAGGCCGTGACGTTTGGATTGGGATCCTGCTTCAAGCGAATCGTGGCCATGACGTTGTCCAACCACGCGCCCGCCAGCGTCCGCCACGGTTGGTCTTTCTCGGTCGAGCCAACAGCCATGATCGGCTGTCCTTGCTCGGCAACCATCTTCGCGAACTTCGTGACCATCTGGAACGACTCGATCACTTCTTCGGGCGTCTCGCCTCGAACGCGGTGGTGCAAGCCGAACGCGAACTGAATGTTGTCAAACGTCGAGAGCTTGTCGCTCAGTTGCAGCACCTTGCGTTGGTAGACGCTGAGCGACCGACGATCCTTCTTGGCCTCGTCGCGCGCTTTGGCCACTTGCTTCTGGAACTCATCGTTCTCAGACACGCGCAGGACGCCCGCGCCGAACCGTTTGAATTCCTCATCGCTCAAAAGCTTTGTGAGCTGCTCTCGGAAGGCATCGCTATCCAGCCGCTGCCCCTTCAAAGGACTGAGCTTCTGCAACGCCGATTCGGGGAACTCTGCACCTTTCAGCGTGGCGAGGGATTCTTCCGTCAGCTTGAAACGCGGCCGCAATTCTTTGCGCGAGTACCTCATCCCATCGCGTTTCTTCACGCCCATCGTCTCGTGCAATTCGAGGTTCTCGATGCGGAAGACGCCGTAGTTCTCGGCCGTGTCATTTTCGGCGATCACATCGAGCAACCACTGAATCGCGGGGAGATATTTCACATCCTGACCGTGTCCGACCGTGACGGTGGTCTTGCCCGAAATCTCCAGTAGCGCGGAGCGGGCCGCAGAATCGAGTGGCTTCACGCGGCCATCCTGCACAACGGGGATGCGACCGAACGCGGCGAGGTCGTACTCCAGCGGAGACAACTTTGGAGGCCGGGCCTTCGACCCGATGTAACCCGTACAGAGAACGACGATCGTCGCCGTCACTGCCACTGACAGCCACTGTGATGACGGCTTCGGCTCGATCAGCACGGACGCCGAGACAACGGGAGCTTGCACGGGTTTGATCCCCAGTTTTTCCTTGAGGCTCATCGCACCTGTCGAGGGAGCGGCGGCAACGTC
>JAYTGQ010000065.1:0-7745 GCA_043733345.1 Schlesneria sp. | reverse complement strand
TGCTGTAAAATGCGCTCCATCGCTCATGCCCGACAAATATCATCTTGAGCGGAAGTCAGGCAATGCCAATGGGACATTTTTTATGGGACTGGCCATACAAGGTTTTAGCACCCGTGGTCGTGGGTTCGAGTCCCACCGGCTCCAATGCGGCCGCTGCCGCGATCCGGTTTACGCCGGAGAGACTTGGGGGCCGTAGCTCAGTGGAAGAGCACGTAAAACGTTTCATCACTCGTTGTCGTCGTGTTGAGGTTTTTGAACTAGCCAGGAACTGAAGTCCGGCTTAGCTCTGTTAGCCGGACTTCCTTGGTGATGGCTCGCTGAAGAACGAAGTCCGGCTTTAAGAAAAGCCGGACTTCAATGGCAACGACACTTCACAAGCATTAACACAACCATTGTTTATAAGGACTCATCATGCCATTCGAAATCATTCCAACCGACGTGGCGATGGCCATGCTGCCGACGGGTGGTGCGACGAAGCCGATCACCGTGATCGGGACCGCCGCCATTCGAGCGACGTTCGATGAAGCCTGTTTGCAACAGGCGATCAACTCGCGATTGGCTCCGGGTGTGACGGACCTCGTGCTCAATCCGGACGCGCACTGTGGGTACGGCGCGCCGGTCGGGTGCGTGATGGTCTCGCCCACGCACATTTATCCGGGGCCGGTGGGCGTCGATATCAAGTGCTCAATGAGCCTGTTGCAACTCGACCTCCCAGCGGATGCGGTTTTGGATCGCCCCGTGCGGCGGGCACTCATCAACGCCATCTGCGAACGAACGCCGACCGGTGCCGGACGCGGGCAACGTCACGCGAAGAAGTCACGCCGGATCGATGAGGCGTTGGGGCGTCGTGTTGTCGTGGAAGGGGCTTCGGACGAGGTCTGTGCGGCGATGGGCATTCCGATCGAGTGGGCTTCGCGCTGCGAGGACGCCACGCATGTCGGTCACGATGAGACGCGCGATGCGCTGGAGCAACGCTTGCAGCATCACTTCAGTACCGGCTTCTTTTACAACTTCGAGAACAAGGTGAGTCAGCTTGGTTCGTACGGCGGCGGCAATCATTTTGGTGAGTGCGAAGTCGTTCAGGTGGAAGACAATGATCGGGCGCGGCAAGCGGCCGAGGTCTTCGGATTGCGCGACGGTCGCGTCGCGTTTCTCTCGCACTGCGGTTCGCGCGGCCTCGGTCACAACTTGGCTTCAGGGCAGTTCAAGGCGTTGCAGGCGAAGTTCGCGCGGTGGGACATTCCGTTGCCGGGACGGGATCGTGAACTGGTCTATGCGCCGTTGGGGACTCCCGAAGCCAATGCGTACCTCGACGACATGGCGTTGGGAGCCAACTTCGCGACGGTCAATCATTTGCTCATCAACGCCCTCGTGTTGGAGGCGTTTCAAGAAGTGATCCCCGGCGTGACGGGGCAGCTCGTCTACTTCATCAGCCACAACATCGCTCGCAAGGAGATCGTCGATAATCATCCCGCGTGGGTCCATCGCAAGGGGGCGACGCGCGCGTTTCCGGCGGGGCACCACGCCTTGAAAGGGACGCGGTACGAGACCACCGGTCACCCGATCCTGTTGCCGGGGAACCCGCAGGCGGGGTCGAGTGTCATGGTGGCCGATCCCGGTGCGGCGGTGAGCTGCTTCAGCGTGAATCATGGAGCCGGACGCGCGTTGGGCCGCAAACGCGCGATCCGGGAACTCGACCAACAGTCGATCGACCAGTCATTTGAAGACGCCGACATCCTGAGCAACTGCCGCACGTACCCGAAGGACGAAGCTCCCGCCGCCTACAAAGATTTTGAAGAGGTGCTGCGGAGCGTGAAGAGCGCCGGACTGGCCACAGAAGTCGCGCGGCTCAAGGCCCGCTTCGTCATCAAGGACGGCGATCAGGCGGACGATTGAACAGGTGAAAGGTGCCCCGCAGCGATCAAGGGAATGCGGTTCACTTTTCAGTCTCTTCAGCCCAGAGGGCGACAGAACGTAGCCCACGGCGTAAGCCGTGGGCTGAGTCATAGAAACAATTTCAGCCCGGAGGGCGATACTTCGATCAACCTTCGACCGACCTTGATGTGTCGCCCTCCGGGCTAGAGAAGGCTGTTGACCTCCTCCCCACGGCTCACGCCGTGGGCTACGTTCTGCCGCCCTCCGGGCTAATACACACGGGTCGATTCGCAGCCACGAAACATCCACGCAAGCAATGTCGCGCCCAAAGGAACCTTTTGCATGACCAGCATGATTCACATCGACGGCGCGCAAGGCGAAGGGGGCGGGCAGATTTTGCGGTCTTCGTTGGCGTTGGCGATGGTCACGGGATGCGGCCTGACGATGGAGCGCGTCCGCGCGGGACGCGAGAAGCCGGGACTCATGCGGCAGCATCTGACGGCGGTGCGAGCGGCGAAAGAGATTTGCGGCGCGACGGTGACGGGCGACGCCATCGGCTCCTCGACGCTGACGTTCATTCCGGGGTCGGTGCGGCCGGGCGACTACACGTTTTCGGTTGGTACGGCGGGGAGCGCGACGCTCGTGCTGCAAACGGTGTTGCCGCCGTTGTTCATTGCGAGCGGACCCTCGCGACTGGTGCTGGAAGGGGGGACTCACAACCCGTGGGCACCGCCGTTCGACTTCTTGCAGCGCGCGTTCCTGCCGTTGGTGAATCGGATGGGACCGCGCGTCACGGCGACGCTCGAACGGTACGGCTTCTATCCGGCTGGCGGTGGCCGCTTCGTGGTGGAGATCGAGCCAGCTCGCATTGAGACTCGCCAAGAACCCCTCACCCCCGGCCCCTCTCCCGACCACCGAAGCGGCGGTGCCCGGGCTGGGGCGAGGGGTGCGATTGCGGATCAACGCCCGGTTCGCCTCGAAGAAACCTCGTCACGACTGACCGGGTTCGACCTGCTCGAACGCGGTGAGATCGTTCAACGGCGCGGGCGAGTCCTTCTGTCGAACCTCCCGCCGCTCATTGCCGAGCGCGAGTTGGAAGAGATCGCGCGGCTGACAGGCTGGGACGCGGAGTGTTTCTCGCGCGAAGCAGTCCCCGCGCAAGGCCCCGGCAACGCGGTGTTGTTGGAGTTGCAGAGCGAACACGTCACGGAAGTCTTCGTCGGCTTCGGCGAGCACGGCGTGAAGTCGGAGAATGTCGCCAAGCGTGCGGTCGATGCCATGCGGCAGTACCTGACAGCCAATGTTCCTGTCGGTCCGCAGTTGGCCGATCAGTTGTTGCTCCCGTTGGGGATCAGCGTGTGGCAGTCCCGTAACGAGGCCCGTCCCGCGCGCTGCTCGTTCCGCACGATGCCACTCACCAACCACGCTCGCACGCAAATCGAAACGCTGCGCGCGTTCCTCGGCATCTCGGTCACGACGCAGGAGGAACAGGCTCGCGGCGCGGTCCTCGTCACCGTCGAGCCGTAGGTTTCCAGCGCTCGTGGTCGAACAACGTTGTATTGCGGTGATGACCTCGTACTACGAGTTCTCGAAATCGTGTTGGGCTGCGCGCATTTCGGCCTCCTTGAAAGTAGCCTTCATCGCTCCGCGTGAAGGAAGCCGATGAGAATTGGATCGTCGATCATGCCAATCGAAGTTGAACTTGCGCTCGGCTTCCTTCACGCGTAGCGATGAAGGCTACGTTGGCTGCGGCTTCGCCGCGTCGTTTCACCGCGAGGGCAACGCCCCGCGCGTGGATGGGGAATCCGGCTCGAACGTCGCTCGACGCGCGGGGCGGTGCCCACGCGGTTAAACGACACAAGGGGCACCCGATTGGGGTCAGGCACCTGGCTTGTGGATGGTGGGCCGGCGCTCGAAGCGAGCTGGTCCCACCCTACGTTGAAAGGGCGACGACCCTGCTCTCCAGACGTTCAACTGGACGGCTTCCGCCGCGCGGACTAGAACTGCCGCGTGTGTTGTGACTGGTGTCGGCAACCTGCTCGCGGCGTCTGTTGCGTGCTGGTTTAAGGAGTTTTTGCGATGAGAATTTTCGCGTGGTGGTCATGGAGTGCGTTGGTGTTGTTCTCGGTTTCGCCTCTGCTCGCGGCGAATGCTCCCGGAGATGCGGCTGATAAGGTTGAGGCTGTTGCCAAGAAAAAGCTCTCCGTGGCTCACATTGAGATCACCGGCGGGTACTCGGAAGGAGTCAGCGCACCGGGGCTGTTCGGCGATGTGGTCGAGACGCTTGGCTCGGGCTTGCAACGGTTGGACAAGGCGGCTCGCGATGAGAGTCTTGATGCCGTCATCCTGCACATCAGCGATCCGTCGATCGGTTGGGCGAAGCTCAACGAATTGCGAGTTGGCATTCAGAAGATGCGGGCCAAGGGACGCAAGGTCTATGCCTGGATGGAGAGTGCCGACACGAAGGGCTACCTGATCGCCGCCGCCTGCGATCAGATCGTGCTGCCCGAGTCAGGGATGCTCATGCTGCCCGGTCTGCGGGCGGAGGTCTCGTTCTACAAGAACCTGTTCGACAAGCTGTCGATCGAACCTCAAATGCTCCGCGTCGGCGAATTCAAATCGGCGGCCGAACCGTACAGCCGCTCGGAAATGAGTCCCGCCTTCCGCGAAGAGATGGAAGCGATTCTCGACGACTACTACCGGCAGATCGTCGAGACGATCTCGACCGGCCGCAAGCTGACTCCCGAGCAAGTGAAGGCGATCATCGACACCGGACTGCACACGGCCGCCGATGCGAAGAGGCTCGGGCTGATCGACTTGGTGGGCTACGAAGACGCCATCGAGTCGCTCATTAAGGGAGACGACAAAACGGTCGAAGTCAAAATCACGAAGGGCTACGGCAAGAAGAAGATCGACACCGACTTCAGCGGCTTCACCGGCATGGCCAAGATGATGAATCTGATGATGGGGGTCGAACCGTCCACGCGCAAATCGACCGCTTCCAAGATCGCCGTCATCAACGCGACCGGCGCGATCATGTCGGGAGCCAGCTCGACCGACATGTTCTTCGGCGAACAGACGATGGGTTCGACCACGATGATCAAGGCGATCCGTCAGGCGCGAGATGACTCGACCGTGAAGGCCGTGGTGCTGCGAGTCGATAGCCCCGGCGGCAGCGCTCTGGCCAGCGACCTGATGTGGCATGAACTCGAAGCGCTCGACGGCAAGAAGCCGTTCATCGTGAGCATGGGAGACACGGCGGCGAGCGGCGGCTACTACATCGCGATGGGAGCCGACCGCATCTTCGCCGAGCCGGGGACGTTGACCGGTTCGATCGGCGTCGTCGGCGGCAAGATCGCTTTCCAGAAGTTTTACGAGAAGGTCGGCATTACGACGAGCGTCGTCATGCGCGGCAAGAACAGCGGTGTCCTCAGCACGACGACCGCCTTCTCTGAGACCGAGCGAACTGCGATGCAAAAGATGTTGAACGACATCTACGCGCAGTTCACGACGAAGGCCGCCGCCGGTCGCAAGATGGAAGTCGAGAAGCTGGAAAAGATGGCTCGCGGCCGCGTCTACACCGGGGCACAGGCACTTCAACTCGGCTTGGTCGATGAACTCGGCACGCTCGCCGACGCGATCGCCTTCGCCAAGAAGTCGGCTGGACTCGACCCCGATACGAAGTTGGAGAGACTCGACCTGCCGAAGCCGACCAGCCCGTTCGAGTCTTTGTTCGGTCCCATCGACCCCAGCTCGACCAGCCTCGGCGTGACCGGCTCCGCGCTGCTGAAGTCGCTGCCCGAGGAAGTCGCCTCGCAACTGCGCGGCCTGAGTATTTACGACCTGCTCGCCAAGGAACGAGTTCTCACGGTGTTGCCGTACCGGGTGCAGGTGAAGTGACGCGAGAGTGTGGCTGGGGGGCGGCGTCTTCGCCGCTCTTGGGGACCAACGTAAGGTAGGTGGGTTGCCCGCGTGAGTATGCCAGTGGGGCCTTGTGCATTAGCCCGGAGGGCGGCAGGTCATAGCCCACGGCGTGAGCCGTGGGTTGAGGAACAACAGAAAGTCTTCAGCCCCGGAGGGGCGACACATTTCACCCCATTCGCTGCGGCTGTAAAAATATCGCCACGAAGAGTGTCGCCCCTCCGGGGCTAAGAATGTTGTCGGGTTGCCTGACCCACGGCTCACGCCGTGGGCTATGACCTGCCGCCCTCCGGGCTAATGCAACCAAACATCCTCGTACTCGCACGGACAACCCACGATCTTAATCGTGACCCCGTTTGAGCCTCTGCCTCAATGAGTTCATTCGATGTCACCACTCTCCGTCGCCGGCCAGTCACTCCTCGCGCGACGTGATTTCATGTTCGATGCGTCGCGCGGGCTGAGTGGCCTCGCGCTGGCTTCGCTCTTGGCGGGCGATGGCAAGTTGCGGGCGAGTGATGACGCGAAGAGGCCGATTCGTCCGAGCGTACGTCCCGACGCGCCGCTGGCCGCGCGGGAGGCTCATTTCACACCCAAGGCGGCTCGCGTGGTGATGATCTTTTGCTCGGGAGCCGTCAGTCACCTCGACACGTGGGACTACAAGCCTGAGCTGGTGAAGCGCAGCGGTCAGCCGCTGCCGGGTCTTGAAAAATTGGTGACGTTTCAGGGGGAGAATGGGAACCTCGTCGCACCGCAGTGGGAATTCAAGCCGCGCGGCGAGAGCGGCAAGATGATCTCGGAGTTGCTTCCGAATCTGGCGGCCCTCGCCGATGAGATGTGCTTCATTCACTCGATGACCGCGAAGAGCAACACGCACGGTCCGGCCGAGAACCAGATGAGTACCGGCTTCACGCTGGACGGCTTTCCGAGCATCGGCGCGTGGGTCAGCTATGCTCTCGGTAGCGACGCGAGCGATCTGCCGAGCTTCGTCGCGATCCCCGATCCGCGCGGCGTGCCGCAGGCCGCGTCCAACAACTGGAACAGCGCGTTCCTGCCCGCCGTCTTTCAGGGCACGCCGTTCAACGCGGACAAGCCGATTGCCAACTTGTCGCGCCCACCGGAAATCTCCGCTGCGACGGAAGCCGCCACGCGCGACTTCCTCAAGCGGCTCAACGCCCGTCATTTGGAACTGCATCCCGGCGACACCGACCTTGCCGCGCGCATTGCCAGCTACGAACTGGCGGCCAAGCTGCAACTTCGCGCGGCGGAAGTCTCGGACCTGTCGGGCGAGAGCCTCGAAACGCAGACGCTGTACGGCCTGCACGACGCCAACAAAACGAAGGCCGGCTTCGGGCGCAACTGTCTGCTCGCGCGGCGGCTGCTTGAACGAGGCGTTCGCTTCGTGCAACTCTTCAACGGCGCATACGCGATGGGCGAGGGAGTCGGCAACTGGGACGGACACAAGACGCTCAAGACGCAGTACGAGGTCCACGGCCCGATCCTCGACCAACCCGCCGCCGCACTGCTGCGCGATCTGAAACGGACGGGCCTGCTCGAAGACACGCTCGTCGTGTGGGTGACGGAGTTCGGCCGGATGCCGACCTTCCAGAAGGGAGCCAGCGGCCGCGATCACAATCCCAAGGGCTTTACCGCGTGGCTCGCGGGTGCCGGCGTGAAGCGGGCCTTCAGCTACGGAGCGACCGACGATTTCGGACACAGCGCCGTCGAGAAGGTCTCCACGATCTACGACCTGCACGCCACGATCCTGCACCTGCTGGGCCTCGATCACGAACGGCTCAGCTTCTACCACAACGGCATCGAACGCCGCCTGACCGACGTCCACGGACATGTGCTTCGGGACGTGTTGGCGTGAGGAGGAAGTGGGTAGTGAAGAGCCAGCAGTAGGGTGCGTGCAGTCTTCGGAACGCACCATGAATCAGAGGCTCGCTATA
>JAYTGQ010000064.1:0-7748 GCA_043733345.1 Schlesneria sp. | reverse complement strand
ACTTCCCGGTTTGACGCAGTGATTCTGTGAGCGGCAAGGCGCTAGCCGCCGGTCGTTCCAACTCACCGGCGGCTAGCGCCCAGCCGCTCACGGGAAGTGATTGCGTGCCCGTTCCTTAGTGTGAAATGTGCCATCCTCACCCGTCTGCGGTATATCTCCTCTGAATCCAGAAAACTCTCCCGTGACAGACTGGATTTGACGGTGGATGCTTCTCAAAGTCTTTTTGGAACCAACACCGCAACCGGAAGCAAATCCCGCCGTCTCGTAGCGGCAAGTGTGGCGTGTTTGGCTGTGGTTCTACTGTTCGTGAGAGTGATGTTCATGTTCTGGACTCCCAACAAAGTCGAGCGACGTGATGACGGTAGGCTCTCGCCATGCCCGGCCTCACCGAACTGTGTTTGCTCGCAAGACGACGAGGTCATTCACCAGATCGAACCGTTGAGATTCGTGGGGGCACCGCGCGAAGCTTGGCAGCGCCTGGCCACGGTCCTGACACAGCTCCCTCGCACACGAATCGTCACGACGGACTCGACCTATCTGCATGTGGAGTTCACGACACCATTCCTGCGATTTGTGGACGATGTCGAGTTCCTACTCGATGAGACCGCGGCGGTGATTCACGTCCGCTCGGCGTCGCGCGTCGGTCATTCGGACCTCGGCGCGAACCGCACTCGAATCGAGAGCATCCGACGACTGTTCGAGTCGTAAAACGCAGACGGTTGAAGATGACACTAACCCGAAGCGTAAGCGAGGAGGCAACACCAGTCCTCGCTTACGCTTTTTGAAGTTGCGCTATTCGTCGAAGAATCTCCTCAAACTCAAGTTTGTACCTGACCTCGCGGTCAGAAGGGCATTGTGCCATTCGCGGTCTCTCTTCATTCGCTGTCGATCTTGAAAAGCGGGAGTCCTTCGACAGCGAATGAAGAGAGGCAGCGAATAACGACCGTCCTTTCCCGACGTTTCCCCCGAATCCCATGGGGAAATGCGGAGAACGACGCCCACAAAATCAAAAGTGCGCAACTTCAAAACTTACGCTTCGGATTAGTGTGAAATGTGCCATCCTCAACCGCGTGCCGTATAAAACGTCTCAAGTGAATCGCAACTACTGCGAGTCCTGACCACGGGCAAGGATGACATCCGCTTGGTTCGCGGAGAGCCGCGATGGCGTTGCGGAATGGTCGTGTCGGACAAGATTCAATGCCGACGATGTTGAAGTCTGCGAGAACTCGGGATCCCACGATGGCGGTGGTACGCGATTGATCCGACGCATGCGATGCGGTTGCAGCTCGTGCCACAAATTGGCGCAGCCGCACATCGTGATGCTCAGCACGGACAGACACAGAATGTTTCGGTACGCACGCATCGGCCGAAGTCCTCGTTGGGCGATGGGCCATCGTTGGGCGTCATCACGGGCCGCGAACATAGTTTCGCCACGCCGTCTCGCCTAGACCGGTCCGCGTGTTCTGAGCCAGAGAAATTGCTGCGAATCTGCAAAGCGACCGCACACCGGCAAGCCGTGCCGCAGAGGTCATCGACGATGAGTGAACATCACGATCTCAATGGCCGGAGCATTGTCAACTTTGAGACGCAGGCTTTTCGTCTTCTGGCAAGCGGCTGGGGTAGCCGTACAAGTCGAACGACGGCTTCCAAGATTCATAGACGCGCCGCATCAGAGCCTCGTCCATTTGGAACTTGTTCTTTTTGTACTTCAACAGCTCGGGAAGTTGCTGTTGGATTTGAGGCTCCACGAGCGGCCAGCCCGTCAGGCCGAGTTTCTCATACACGAGCTTGATCTGCCCGAGCGGATCGGCTTCTAAATCCTCGAACCGGATCTCATGCAGTTGACCGGCAGGAATCAGATGCTTGGTGCTTTCGTACCGCTCGAAGCAATGCGTGTAAGTGCGCAGGACATCGTCTTCGAGCGAGTCGTAATAAGGTTCGCCGAGGCCGTTTTCGAGGAACAGTGTTCGACGCAGATGGACGCCCGAATTGAAGACGGCGTATGGCTCGCGATAGATGTAAATGAACTTCGCGTCTGGAAACATTTCGAGCAATAGCGGAATGCGGTACGTGTGCGGCGGTGACTTCAACACGATTGGCTTGTTGGCCCGCATCGTCAGCTTCTTCATGAATCTCAGGAAGGCGGACTGCCAGTGCCGTCGTTCCGCTGGTGTCAGTTCCGTCATGTCGAAAAAACGCTCGTACTTTGTCGGGTCATTTTGATGAGCCAGCATGAGGTACGGTGACATCTTCGTCATCAATACCAACGCCATTTCGTCTTCTTGAGGGAGCGCCCAATCGTTGGCCATGTTGTCCATCGGCCGGGTCTTCGAGAGCGTCCAGCGCGTCAGGTGTGTCACCCAAGATTCCGTCAGCAGGAAGTTGTCCGGAGCGACACATTGAAAGAGGTTGGAATAGGTCAGCCCCGGATCGAGCGTCATCAGGTTGTGGAGCAGCGTGGTCCCGCTGCGCCAGTGGCCGAGGATGAAGATCGGCGGATGCTCGATCTGCTGTCGGGCAATCCGACGACCGTAGACCACCCACTCCAGAAAGTTGCTCAGCGAATTCAGCGGTGCGAGTGCCGTGATGGAAGCAATCCTCAGCCACTGCCGCCAACTGATTGGTGGACGACTCGCCAGCAGCCACAGCCAGTAGCCCAGCCCCGCTCCATGCCAAATGCAAAGCAGGCCGCGTGCATTGGGCGTCGTCGGGACCGCTTTGGCCAGAGATGTCGTCACGGGGCGAACAGGATCACCGGGCGAACTGGGGGAAGGCATGGTCACTCGACGCGATTCCTCTCAACGGGCAAGATTCAACGCGGGCCGCAACCGACTCAATGAGAGAGTACACGAGCCGTTTGAGTTCCGCACGAGTCGTTCCACGCTTCGTGCCGGTACTTTGGAAACGGCTTCAACCCAGGATTGCGAGCGCCGCAGGCAGTGCGGCAGAGCCTAGCAAGATCACTAAAACCGTGCGAGAGCGGAAACAGCATCGACTTCATGCCGTGGGGCAACCGTGAAGTTCGCGAACCGGCTCATGACTCGCGCGGCCCTCGCTGACACTAATCCGCCTGCGGTATATACCTCGCGTGGTCCGTGATGAGACATCTGAGCGGGGCGGCGTCAGCCCCCCGGTTCTTGGGCGTCAGCCCTCTTTGGTGGAACCGGGGGGCTGACGCCGCCCCGCTCGGGAACCTCTCACTTTGTGCCGCCTGAGGAATAAGTCGCCCGCCATCGTTTGAGCGATCGGAATGTGACGGGTAAGACCGAGGAACAAACATTGATGAACCAGCTCACGGCAGCAGTCCTCACCCCGATGGGGCGTGGAGCGGTGGCAACGATTCGTGTGGTGGGAGACCTCGCACAGCTCGACCAAATGGCACCACTTTTTCTTGCGGCGAATGGTCGATCATTGATGGCCCAGGTGCCGCGTCGGATCGCATTCGGCCAGTGGGGCCGGGACGCGACCGAAGACATTGTTGTGAGTCGCCTCACCGATGAAACCTTGGAGATTCACTGTCACGGTGGCGACGCGGCCGTGCGACGTATTCTCGACGACTTGAAACAGCAGGCAGGCTGCACCGTGGTCAGGTGGCAACAGCAGCGACTCTCTGGCATCGAGTTGTTGGACGTGGAATGCCTCGACGCGCTGAGTCGCGCGACCACGGAACGCACTGCCGAAATCCTGCTGGAACAATCGACGGGCTTGTTGCGCAGGGCCTTCGAGCGAATTGAAATTGCCACGCCTGCTGTTGTTTCGCCGCGAGACGACGCGGCGCTACCAGCGCGGGCCGCTTCATCACGTCAGGAATTACTCGCACAGACAGAAGCCCTGCTGTCGTGGTCGAGCTTCGGACTGCATCTGACTCAGCCTTGGAACGTCGTGTTGACCGGCCTGCCCAACGTGGGGAAGTCGAGCCTCATCAATCGCCTGTTGGGATACGAGCGAGCCATCGTGTTCGATCAACCAGGAACGACGCGCGATGCCGTGACGGCCGACACCGCGTTGGAAGGCTGGCCCGTCCGACTGATCGACACAGCGGGACTGCGCGACACCGCAGAGGAACTCGAAGCCGCCGGGATCGCACTCGCCCGGCAGCGGCTGGCGACAGCCGACCTGCGCATCGTGTTGGTCGATGTGAGCGAGCCGCCGTCCACAGACGACGAACGACTACTCGCAGAATGGCCCGATGCGATCGTGGTCGCTCACAAAGTGGACCTACCCCAGCGTTGGCCCGATCAATGGTGCGAGCGGTTGCCGCAACGGATCGTGCGTGTGTCGTCCGCGACCGGCGAAGGCATCCCCGAATTGCAGCGTCAACTCATTGAGCGACTCATCCCGCGTGTGCCGCCTGTAGGAACCGCGATCCCCGTCAACGCGAGGCAGATTGAGTTGTTGCACGCGACCCGCGCGGCACTGCTTGACTGAGAGGCGTGGCACACCAACCCGAAGCGTGAGCGAGGATGCTCCGTTCACAGACCTCGCTCCCACTCACGCTCTCCTCGCTCACGCTTCGGGTTGGTGTGGGAGTGACGGCAGCCCGTCGCGTTTGCTCGCATCGGAAAGAACCAGCGGCTACCATCGGCAGTTCGTCGAAGGCCTTTTCTTAGGGTCAGACTTCCCTCCCTGCGCTACCGCTCTTGTGATTGCAAACCATGAATGATTCGCCCGTATCGGCTGCCGACAGGACGCAAGACTTCCCGCCCCATCCCGGCGCTCAACAGATGCCTCGCTGGGATGGTGGCGAGCTGCCCGAGTCTCCCGTTTTTCGCTGGAAAAACTGGACCGCGATCATTGGGCCGAGCGTCGTCATGGCGGCGGCCGCGATTGGTGGCGGCGAGTGGCTGACGGGGCCGCAGGTCACGGCCCGCTTCGGTCCGGCTCTGCTGTGGTTGTCAGCGTTCAGCATCATCGGGCAGGTGATCTACAACATCGAGATCAGCCGCTACACCCTCTACACCGGTGAGCCGATCTTCACGGGCAAGTTCCGCACGCTGCCCGGTCCGATGTTCTGGCTCTGCATCTACCTGGTCCTCGATTGCGGATCGTTCCTGCCGTACCTCGCATCGAGTGCCGCGATCCCCGCAGCGTCCGTGTACCTGCATCGACTGCCTGAATTGAAGTTGGATGAGGCGCTAGTCAAGGCCACCACTCCCCAAGGCCAACCTGCCCCCGAGTTCATCGACGCTCAAGACGCACGCCGACAAGCCGTAAATCGATTCGTGGCATTCGACGAGAACCGAGATGGCCTGCTCGTTGTGGACGAAATTCCCAAAGAGTTCCGCGAGCCGGTGGGGAACCTGCTATCACGGCTCAATAAACAGCAGTTGAAGGTCAGCGATTTTGACAGCGATCCGAGGCTGGTCTTGTTTCTGGCGTGTTCGTTCTTCGTCCTCGTGCTGTTGCCGCTGCTGGTTGGCGGCAAGGTGTACAACTCGCTCAAAGCAATCATGACATTCAAGCTGGTTGTGGTACTCGGCTTTCTGATGATGTTGGCCGTCTGCTATTCCAAGCCCGCGACCTGGTTCGACATTGGTAGCGGCTTCTTCAAGGTCGGGACAGTCCCCATCCATCGCGACGGCGATGCGAACAACAACGGCATTCGGGACAAGGGCGAACCGGAACTGGGGCCGAACACGGACAACGTCTTCTCGGCGCTGTTCGGCGGTCGAGGCTGGCCGATCATCGACATGAGCGTGATCGGGTTGCTCTGTTCGATGGTGGCGATCTCGGGGAACGGAGGCTTGACCAACACGCCGATCAGCAACTTCACGCGCGAGCAGGGCTGGGGCATGGGCAAGCACGTCGGCGCGATCCCCAGCGTCGTGGGGGGCCACGCGATTGAGCTGTCTCACGTCGGCATGGTCTTCCAAGTGACGAAGGAGTCGCTGGCGCGGTGGAAGGGGTGGCTCGGCCATGTCCAGCGCGAGCAACTTTGGATCTGGATGCCCGCCTGCTTCATCGGGATTGCCCTGCCGAGCATGTTGTCGGTGCAGTTCCTCGAACGCGGGACGGTACTGGCCGACAAGAACCTCGCGGCGGCAATGACGGCGGGCGGAGTGCAAGAGGCGGCCGGGCCGTTCTTCGGGCCGATCTTCTGGTACATGACGATGTTCTGCGGTCTGCTCGTGCTGATGACGAGCATGGTCTCGACGGCGGACGGTGTGCTGCGGCGCTGGGTCGATGTCTGCTGGACCGCTCTTCCCTCACTGCGCAAATGGGACACGAAGCACATCGGCAAACTCTACTTTGGCGTGTTGTGCGTTTACGCGGTCTGCGGCCTGGCGATGCTGGTCTTCGTGAAGGCCGACGCGCTGCTGGTCTTTTCGGGGATGATCTACAACTTCGCCCTCGGCTTCAGTTGCTGGCACGTCATCGCCGTCAATCGGACGCTGCTGCCGCGCGAGATCAAGCCGAGCCTGCTCCGATGCACCGGGTTGGCTCTTGCCGGTCTGTTCTTTTCAGTCGCCGCCGTCGGAACCTCGATCGCCGAAGTCCCCAAGCTGATGAAGCAACTGGGGCTGACAAGCCAACTCGCCGCCGTAGTTCCTGTCGATCCGACCGCGACCGGTTCACAAACACCTGCTCAATGACACGCCCGTTTGGTCGAACCCCGGCCTCCGGCCTGAATGATCTCGATGAAAACGTTTCCGATAGAAGTCCCTGTAGCACGGACGCCTCGTCCGTGCGTCTCAACTCGCCCATAACATTGACGCACGGACGAGGCGTCTGTGCTACGAAACGCGGTCCAAGCGACTTTTGTCGGTCACGTTAATGAAGAACCCCACTCGGACGGGTCGAAAATCGGCCCGGCAACCTCACGCAATCAAGGACGATCACTGCGATGGAAATGCTGACTCAGTGGCTGCACATACTGGTCGAGTTGTTCTGGTGGAGCTTCGACCTGCTGTTCAAGCTCGACGACGAACTCAAGAAAGTTGTCGCGACCTACGGGGTTTGGACCCATTGGATTTTGTTCGCGGTGATCTTCTGCGAAACGGGTCTCGTGGTAACGCCGTTCCTGCCGGGTGACTCGCTCCTCTTTGCGGCCGGGGCCTTCGCGGCGGACGGCACTCTGAAGCTGGAATGGCTGCTGCCGATGCTGTGTCTCGCGGCAATTCTCGGCGACGCCGTGAATTACTCGCTCGGCCGCTGGATCGGCAAACGGGCCTTCAGCGGTGCGCTCCCGTTCCTCAAGCAATGGCACTTTGAGTACACCCAAAAGTACTTCGACAAGTATGGGAACCGGACGATCATCGTGGCTCGGTTCGTTCCCATCGTGCGAACCTTCGCTCCCTTTATGGCCGGAATCGGGGCCATGGATTACCGGCGGTTCGCCTTCTACAACGTGACCGGCGGCGTCATCTGGGTCTTGTTATTCACATTGATGGGATTCGGGTTTGGTCGGTTTGAATTTGTGCAAAAGAACTTTGAACTGGTCATGGTGGCCATCGTCTTGCTTTCGCTCGTTCCGCCGATGTGGGAAGTGTGGCAACACAAACAGGCCAAGCAGAAATCCTTGCCGCCAAGTTCCGACGCTCCCCAGTGACCAGAGGCCCACGCGGAACGGCCCTCATCTATGCCTCGTGCGGCCCAAATTGAGAGAGACTGGCGGTTCATCCGATGAATGCGTGCCGAGCGTTCCTGCTTTAGCAGCCTGTTGAAAAACGGCTGTCGGGAGGGCGAGGCTCCTGCCGAGCCGCGAGAAACAAGCGACTTTCCTCACGCACATGGCTCGGCGGGAGCCT
>JAYTGQ010000063.1:0-19042 GCA_043733345.1 Schlesneria sp. | reverse complement strand
GGGTGGGACCAGCGGCGCTTCGCCGCGCCGGCCCACCATGATTTTTCGACGTTTCCTGATGGTGGGCCGGCGCTCGAAGCGAGCTGGTCCCACCCTACCTTGAAAAAGGCGATGGCCCCGGCCCCAACGGCATCATCTCATCCGCCCGACGCACATCGACCAGTCTGAGCAACACCTCAAACGCCCGATCAAACTCCGCCTCACAACCCGCATCCACCGGGACATCCGAAAACGCATCCAGGCCAAAACGACTCCTTCCAGAGAAGAAGGCCCCCATGGCGCAAACCCCGTGCCAAACTTGAAGCCATCAACCCCATTCAAAGTGAGTGCCATTAGGCTGACGCCGTCCCGTTCACCACTTCTGTCGGAAACGTCCAGAGTTAGAATGGCTGCTTGAATTGAATCTGATCTGTGCCCCATCCGTGCCACTCACGTTTTGTTTCTGCGCAGGGCGCGCAGAATTTCGGCCGACCCGATTAGGCAAAATGAGGAAGCACAGAATCATCCAGCCGGGCGGTCGGTCTGCTTGCGGGCCTCTTCCCTCATTCTGTGCTTCATCATTTTGCCATTCCGGTTCTCGCGGCCTTGGGTTGCGGGTATCCCGCGCTGGGACATCTGTGGTCGATCCTCCTCGGCATCGCTTCCTATCATGAGCATTCTCGGTCTCGACATTGGCGGCGCGAACATTAAGGCGGCGGATGCGGCTGGTCGGACGCTCAGCCGCTCGTTCGCGATGTGGAAGCATCCCGAGCGGCTGGCCGATGAGTTGGCCTCGATCCTGCATTCGTTCCCGCAGACCGAGCGCATCGCCGTCACGATGACCGCCGAGTTGGCCGACTGCTTCGCGACGAAGGCCGAAGGAGTGCGATTCATCCTTGATGCGGTCGAAGCCAGCGCTCCGCCCTCGTCTGTCGAGGTGTGGACGACTGCGGGACGGTTCGTGACCGCGAAAGACGCCGCCTCACAACCGATGCTCGTCGCGGCAGCGAATTGGCAGGCGCTGGCGACGTGGTGCGGGCGAACGTTGCTTGATGGAGGTCCGTGCGCCGAACCGAAAGCCCCCCTCACCCTCACTCTCTCCCCCGAAGACGGGGGAGGAGGAACTCGAAGTGAGACCGCATCGTCACAGGGTGCGGCAGGTGCCAGTTCAGCATCACTCGTCACTCGTCACTCGTCACTCGCCACTTCCGCCTTGCTCATCGACATCGGCACGACGACAACGGACATCATTCCGCTCGTCGGTGGACGACCGGTGGCGCGGGGACTGACCGATGTGGGGCGATTGCAATCGGGCGAGCTGTCGTATTCGGGAGTGAAGCGGACGCCGCTGTGTGCCATCGCGCAGGCCGTGCCCGTGGGGCAGGTTTCCAACCTGCCTGTCCGAGGGCGGAGCCAAACGTCCGCCGAGTCACAGGCAGGTTGGAAACCTGCCTCACAGGGCTACTGCCCGCTGGCGGCTGAGTTGTTCGCGACGACTCTCGACGTGTATCTGTTGCTCGGCGATATCGCCGAAGATCCGGCGGACTTGGAGACGGCGAACGGCAAGCCAGCGACCAAGGCTGCCGCGCATGATCGCATCGCGCGGATGTTGTGCTGCGACCGCGACGAGATGTCGTTCGACGAGGCTGTTCAGATCGCCAAGTTTCTGGCCGACGTGCAGCGTCAGCGGTTGGCCGGGTCGCTCGAACGAGTCGCTTCGCGGTTTGAAACACCGGTCGAAACGGTCATCGTCTCCGGCTCCGGCTCATTCCTCGCGCGACGGCTCGTTGCCGAGAACCGACGCACGTCACAAGCAAAGATCGTCTCGCTGGACGAGCAACTCTCACCGGGGATCGCCGAGGCCGCGTGTGCCTACGCGGTGGCTCAGTTACTCGCGGGGAGCGCGACACAGTGCGGTAAGTGAGTCTCGGTCGGTATGTCGCAGAGGAGCGCCGCCACACGAACGGCATCGCGCACCGTGGGGAGATTGGCGGAATTGCCCTGCAGCTTGTCCGACAGCGCATCGAGGAACGGATCGCTCGATACGGTGGGTGCTGGCAGCGGCTCATCGACGATCTCGCCATCGACCGTTCGCGTGAAGAGGTTGCCGTTGCGGTAGGCTCCTGCGGTCCCTTCGAGCATCCAACCCGAACGGGTGCTGAGCAGTGAGTGCGTCTGAATTTCGATGAGAGCCGACACGGTCTCGGCAAACTCGAAGCTGGCAATAAAACTTTCGTTGTGTTTCCGCGCTGATGGAAAAAAACACCGGACAAACGGCGCGCTTCCACCTCGCACATCCAATCCATTCGGTCCGACCAGTTGCAGCATCTGGTCGAGAACGTGTGATCCCAACTCGCGCGCGATCCCGAGCGGAAACAACTCGCCAGGAAGGCAACTGTCGTGGACGGCGTATCTCAGCCGCAGCAGCTTGCCGAGCCGACCGCTTTCCAGCACGGTGCGTGCTTGCAGGAAGTCGCGATCCCACCGGCGCGGCTCGTAGATCGCCGCGACCTGTCCGTGTTCAATGGCGGCGAGCGAGAGTCGTTCCAACTCGTCGATCGTCAGTTCCTGTGGAGCTTCGACGATGATCGACTTCGATCTGGCCAACGCGGCAAACATCGTGTCACTGGATGAACCTGCCGCAAAATGAATGACGCGAATCTCGGGAGCCGCGATCAGATCGAACGCGGTCATACTTGCTGGACACGCGATCCCCGCGAACGAGATTTCGGAGAGACTCGATGGCAACGGCGTTTTCGAGTTGTCCTCAACGCAGACCGCCACGAGACGCAGGTCGCTGCGCAATGAGAGCCGTTCACACAGAAAGCGGCTGGTCGAGGACTCTCCGACCAGCCCCACGCCAATCAGCGGCGCAGCCGTTTGCTCCCGATCCAGCGTCACCATCTGACCGAGGCTCCGTTCACGTTGCCTTCAACATGCCACTGACTTTCAGTTTCAACTTACCCGTACACTTTGTCCCGGCAGGGAAATTCAACTTCAACAGCAATACTCCGTCCTGCTTCGGCGTCCATTCATGTTCGGACTTCACCGCGAACGGCGTCGGCTTGTTGGGGTTGCCGTTGTTGTTGCGATTGGGCTGAGGATTCGCAGGCATGAGTGCGCCCATCAGCGTTCCCATCGGGACTCCCGAGACCATGTCGTTGGCGGGGTCTTGCGACGGCACGCCATCGGCCGTCAGCTTGCCCGCCGCATCAAACTTATAGTCCCCTTCGGCCGTGATGCGCGCCAGCTTGCCGCCCGTCACCACGCCGACCTGCACCCAAGACTTGCTCACATCGAGTTCAAACTCGAACTCACTTTGATTGAGGATCTGGTCGTTCAACGAGTCGAGCTTCTTCTGGATCGAATCATTTTTTGGGTCGAGCTTCAGCAGGACTTCGAGTAACAGCTTGGCCCGCTCGGGCTGTCCGGCCTCCTCGAAGTCGCGGATCAGTGTGGCCGTATCTTTGATGAACGACTTCTGCACGTCTTCCATACGCACATCGAGCTTCTTCATCTCACCCGGACTGACCGCCTTGGGCCGAGACTTGGCCTTGCCAGTCTGAGCCTGAACAAATGGCCCACCCGTCAGCCAGACCGACATCACCACACTCAACGCAGCCCCGGCCCCTGCCCACCAAGTCCAACGAGCATGCACTTCATTAGTCAGTCGCGCCACAATGAATTCCTCCCAGCCAGAACGAAACGAGTGGCCACCCGCACGAGTGCCTTCGCCATTAAAGGCACTCGCCCTCATGTTCGCAATCGGGTGGGAGCGACTTCGGTGGAGATGCCCATCAGAAAATGGTTTTATGCAATAGCGCCGACGGTATTCAAAAAAAAAGGCACGCGCGAGGCGTGCCCTGTCATTCCGATTTCACACTATTGCGGCGAACCCTCAGCGGCTTCTCTTTGCGAGAGCCAACATGCGGCGAGCACGCTGCTGATCGGCGAGCTTTGCGGTCACTTCGGCCTCGCCCTTGGCGGGCTTCGCGTCCGCAGCAGCAAGCTGTTTCTCGGCATCAGCCACGGATAAGTCGCTCACGGCAATCGCACGATGTGTGAGCAGCGAGATCACCGCCCCCTCGACCTGAGCGAAGCCGCCGTCGATAAAAAAGCTCCGTTCCCCCGAGGCCGTTGTCACTTTCAGTTCGCCGCTCCCCAGCCGACCGATCAAGGGCAGACGCCCCGGCAGGATGCCGATGTCACCGTCATAAAGCGGGAAGCGCAGCGCGGAGACAGGCTCGTCGAACAGAGTTCGCTCGGGCGTCACGATCACAAGTCGCAGCTTTTCACCGATGGACATAATTGGGGAACCGAATGCAGTTGTCTGTGTGGCCGCGCAATGACCGGGAACAATCCTCCCGGTCGGAATCGAACCGACGACCTGCCCTTTATAAGAAGGCGGCTCTCACCACTGAGCTACGGGAGGGATTGGTCCCGCACCGTATGTCGTCGTTCATCTTGGTCATGATCTTCGCCTTGTTTCGGGGAGCCGCAGGGCAACCCTCAATCCAACTCTCTCAACTCTTCGCCAATCGCTCGGCTTGCTCGGCTGCTTCTTGAATACCGCCAACATAGAGGAACGCGGCTTCGGGTAAGTGATCCCACTTGCCGTCGCACAGTTCCTCGAAGCTGACGATTGTCTCTTCGCGAGACGTGATTTTCCCCTTCTTGCCGGTAAACGCTTCCGCCACGAGGAACGGCTGTGACAGGAACCGCTCGATGCGACGGGCGCGATGCACGACCAGCTTGTCCTCTTCACTCAACTCGTCGATACCGAGAATCGCGATGATGTCTTGGAGTTCGCGGTAGCGTTGGAGAATCTGTTGCACGCGGCGGGCGATTTTGTAGTGACGCTCACCGACAACCAGTGGGTCGAGGATTCGAGACGACGACGACAGCGGGTCGATGGCAGGGTAAAGGCCCTTTTCCGCGATGCGGCGTTCGAGATACAGGAACGCATCCAAGTGCGCGAACGCGGTCGCGGGAGCGGGGTCGGTCGGATCATCGGCCGGAACATAAACGGCCTGCACCGAAGTAATGGCTCCGCGATTCGTCGAGGTGATTCGTTCTTGCAGAGCACCCAACTCAGTACCAAGTGTTGGCTGATAACCCACTGCGGACGGCATCCGACCGAGCAGCGCGGAGACTTCGGAACCGGCCTGCGAGAATCGGAAGATGTTGTCCACGAATAGCAGTGTGTCGGCACCGGTGGCATCGCGGAACCACTCGGCCATCGTCAGCGCGGTCAACGCGACGCGGAGACGGGCACCTGGTGGTTCGTTCATTTGACCGAACACCATTGCAGTTTGCTCGATGACGTGACGACCGGTATCGCCGATCTCAGCTTCCTGCATTTCGAGCCACAGATCGTTTCCTTCACGGGTTCGCTCACCGACGCCCGCGAACACCGAGTAACCACCGTGAGCCGCGGCGATACGAGCGATCAACTCGGTCAGGATCACGGTCTTACCGAGACCGGCACCGCCGAACAGACCGGCCTTACCGCCGCGCACGAATGGCACGAGCAGGTCGATGACCTTGATGCCGGTTTCAAACAACTCCGTCTTGGAACTGAGGTCTTCGAGTTTGGGAGGATCACGATGGATCGACCAGCGTTCTTCGTGTTGAACTTCGCCGCGACCGTCAATGGGATCGCCGAGCACATTGAACACGCGACCAAGCGTTCCCTTGCCGACGGGCACCGTCACGGGACCGCCCGTGTCGAGCACGTCCATGCCGCGAACCATGCCGTCCGTCGAACCGAGGGCCACGCAACGAACGCGACCACCGCCGAGGTGCTGCTGCACTTCGCCGGTGACCTTGATCTTGAGGCCCTTGATTTCGGTCTCAATCTTCACGGCGTTGTAGATGCCCGGCAGATGTGCTCCGTCGAACTCCGCGTCGAACGTCGAGCCGATAATCTGCGTTACATGGCCAATGTTGCCGGTCGCTGTGGTCATGACTTGAGGTCTCTTCTCTCGAATGACCTCGCGGCCATTCTGTCACATAAAACGGATGAACTACTGTATTTGTAGGGTGGGCACCGCCCACCGTGAGTTAGAAATATCCTGCGGTGGGCGGTGCCCATCCTACACGTATCACTCCAACGCGGCGGCTCCACCGATAATTTCGCTGAGTTCCGAGGTAATCTGAGATTGTCTGGCTCGATTGTACTGGGCACGCAACACGCGAATCATGCCATCCGCGTTCTCGGTCGCGCTCTTCATGGCGACCATGCGCGAGATCTGTTCGCTGACGGCTGCATCGAGGAAGCACTTGAACAACCGGGCCTTAAACGATGCGGGAACGATCTCTTCCAAAATCTCTTGCGGCGACGGCAGGAACTCATATTCGGTCTTGGACTTGGCCGCCGCCTTCGGCTCCGCTCCGACGAGCTTTCCGATTGGCAGCAGCGTCTCAACGACCGCAATTTGACGTGACATCGATATGAACCGTGTATAGGCCACGTCGAGTCGGTCGATCTCACCGCGAACGAACTGCTCAGTGAAACGCTTGGCCAGAACATCCACTTCGTCGAACGTCACGCGATCTTCAAAGTGCGTGTAACTGGCGGAAGTTGGCAGCTTTTGGAACTTGAAGAAACCGATCCCGCGCTTGCCCGACACTTCAACATCTAGCTGCACGCCATCGGCCCGAGCCTGCCTGACTCGTTGTTGCGTGTGCCGCAGCACGGCCGCGTTGTAACCACCGCACAATCCGCGATTCGAAGTGACCACCAACAAAATACTCTTCTTTTCCGACTCGCGCTGTTGCAGCAACGGGTGCGAAATCGATGAGCCACTGTTCTTCAACGCCTCCGACAAGTCGGCGACGATCTCGGACATCTTCTTGGTATACGCTGCCGCTTGCGTGGCGCGATCCATCGCTTTTTTGAAACGAGCGGTCGCGACCAGCTCCATCGTCCGCGTGATCTTGCGGACGTTGCGAACGGCCTTCAACCGTTTGATGATCGCTCGTGCTTTGGCCATGAATCCACACACCCAATTCGCAATTTGTAGGACGGGCACTCTTGCCCGTCCGCTCTTCAGACCTAAACCGGACGGGCAAGAGTGCCCATCCTACCTCGTTGATTTTCGACGAATCTTACTTGGCAACCGTCGTTTCCCAACGGGTGCGCCATTCTCCCAACGCCGACTTCAACGCCGCTTCCGTCTTATCGTCGAGTGTTCCGCTTTGAATGATCACGTCGCGCACTTCACTCTTCTCATCGCGCATGAACTGGAGCATGTGCTTCTCTGCTTCCTGAACGCGCGGGACCGGCACCTTGTCGAAGTAACCCTTCGAGCCGCCGTAGATACTCATCACCTGATCGGCCATACCGAGCGGTTGGAACTGAGGCTGCTTGAGCAACTCGACCATGCGGTAGCCGCGATCGAGTTGTTGTTGAGTCGCCTTGTCGAGTTCGGTTCCGAGTTGTGCGAACGCTTCGAGTTCGCGGAACGCGGCGAGGTCCAGTCGCAGACTCCCGGCCACTTTCTTCATGGCCTTCGTCTGGGCGTTACCACCCACGCGAGAGACCGAGATACCGACGTTGATGGCCGGACGAACGCCCTTGAAGAACAAGTCCGGTTCGAGATAGATCTGGCCGTCAGTGATCGAGATCACGTTCGTTGGGATGTACGCCGAAACTTCGCCTTCCAAGGTCTCAATGATCGGCAGAGCGGTCATCGAGCCGCCGCCGAGTTCATCGCTCAACTTGGCCGCTCGTTCGAGCAGACGGCTGTGGCAGTAGAACACGTCACCGGGATAAGCCTCGCGACCAGGCGGCCGCCGCATGAGCAACGACAACTGGCGGTAAGCGGTGGCTTGACGAGTCAAATCGTCATACACAACCAACGTGTGCTTGCCTTGGTACATGAAGTACTCGGCAATCGCGGCACCGGCATAGGGTGCGATGTATTGCAGCGGAGCCGGATCGCTGGCGGTGGCACACACGACGATCGTGTAGTCCATCGCGCCTGCTTTGGTGAGCGATTCAACGATCGCGGCGGTCGAGCTGGCACGTTGGCCGCAGGACACGTACACGCAGATGACATCGCCACCCTTTTGATTGATGATCGCGTCAATCGCGACAGCAGTCTTGCCCGTCTTGCGGTCGCCGATGATCAATTCACGTTGACCGCGACCGACCGGGGTCATCGCATCGACAGCTTTGATCCCCGTTTGGAGAGGCTGCTTGACGGGCTGACGGCCAGATACGCCGGGAGCCGTATTTTCGAGTGGACGGAAGTCGCTCGTGACGACCGGTCCTTTACCATCGAGCGCGTTGCCCAATGGATCGACGACTCGGCCGAGGAGCGCGTTGCCGACCGGCACCGACAACAGTTTGCCGGTCGTCTTGACTTCGTCGCCTTCGGCGATCTTGAGGTAGTCGCCGAGAATGATCACGCCGACGGAGTTCTCTTCCAGGTTGAACACCTGTCCGCGAACACCACTGGAGAATTCGACCATTTCACCGGCCATGGCCGAGGCCAAGCCGTAGACTCGCGCGATACCGTCACCCACTTCGACCACACGACCGACTTCACTGGTTTGAAGCTGGCCGCGAAAGTCTTCAATTTCCTTCTGGATGACTGAAGCGATCTCGCCCGCGTTGAATTTCATTCAGACACCTCTCGCGCAATCGAGCGCGAAGTTGCTTAACTTGTGTTTTGAGGGAACCGTCGTAGACGGTGTCTCCCACGCGAACGACCAGACCGCCAATCAGCGACGGATCGACCCGCGTTTCCAAAATGGGATCGCATCCGAGCGAGGTGGCCAGCGAAGAACGAATCGCTGCCACTGAATCCGCAGACAGCTCAGTAGCGCTGCTGACACTGACTCGTCTCTTCCCCGCTCGACGTTCATGTTCGATGTCGGCTTGCTGCCGAATCGATCTCAACAAATCGGCCCGTCCGTGATTGGCGAGGACTTTCAAAAAGTTCGCAAACAACGGCGTGGCCCGACCGGTAACGACCCGATCAATCAACTGTAATTTTTCATCCCGTCCGAGTGCCGAGCCGCGAACCAACAGGTCGAACTGAGCATTCGCCGACAACACGTCATCGACAAACGATCCCAACTCGGTTGCCGCCGCTTCGCTCCCGGTTGCGCCCGCCGAATCGAGATACGCGACGGCATAAACCTTGGCGACCGACTGGGCGCTGGGGTCTTCCATCACGTTAGGGATTCGAGTTTGTACCTGGGTATCCACGACGTTCATCCTGATGACCGAACGACCCCGCTCGCGTCTTGACGCTCTCAAACCAGAACCGATTGACAGACACTAACTGAAAGACTTCGAGAACTCACCGAGGTGAATCGACTGAGAGCGATACCACTCAGTTCCTCCGCACATTCAACTGAGCCAATGACTCGCGAACGAGCCGCTCGTGATCGGTTCCCGTCAGGCTGCGGCCGATCACATGTTCTGTCGCATGAAGCACGTTGTTGGACACGAAGTCGAACAACTCCGCCAAAGCCTGATCCTTCGAGCGGCCAATCTCAGCAATCGCCCGCTGCTTCGTGGCTTCAGCTTCCTTTTGTGCCGTGGTGACAATCTCTAGCTTCGCGTGTTCGGCATCGCGCCGAGCCTCGGCCAAGATTTCACGAACTTCATCTTGCACCTTGGCCAATCGAGCCTCGTGCTCTTTGACCATCGCTTCAGACTTGCGCCGCCCCGCCTCTGCGTCTGCAATGTCTTGGCGAATCTTTCGCTCACGCTCGATCAATCCGTCATTCAACGCGGGCCAGACAAACTTGCCCAGCACCAGCATCATCAGCCCGAACGTGACCAGCGACCACAACGGCAGATCTTTGCTGGCCGGAACCATCCCCGGCACGCCCTTCTGCTGCGGCGCGTCGGCTGCCGTGTGCTGATCACCATGCGCAGCGGCCAACGCAAATTGCTGACTGCCACACAGCGACACGCAACCCACCACCACCAACAACAACAAACGCCGCAGCAAACCGCTCATTCTGCAGAGCCTCACTTGAGTAGAGCCTGACGAGAGCTGACCATCAGCCTGCCATGCCTGAGACACACCAACAGCCTGTACGCAAATCGTGATTACTTAGGCTCGAAGTACGGGCCGGAGCCGATGCTCATGATGCACACGATCAAGGCAACCAGCGTCACGCCTTCGATCAGTGCCGCCGCAATGATCATCGCGGTCTGAATCTTATTGGCCGCCTCGGGTTGGCGAGCCATGCTCTCAACCGCTGCCGTACCGATCTTGCCGATACCGTATCCGGCACCGAGAATCGTCACAGCGGCACCAATAGCGGCACCGAAATGAATGCCACTCATACTGCCGTCAGCCGCCATGGCCGGGGCCGACAACGCGAAGAACGCCGCCGCAGCGCACCCCATCACTCGCATCAATTGACTCACTGGAACTCTCCTCACCCTGAAACCGGAACAACCACGGAAAGCTGCATCCATCCGCGAGCCGCAAGGACTCGGCGGAAATTTCGCAGAAACACACTCACACTAGGAACAAACCGCCTCTGGAAAAATCCATCAGTGCGGATTCACCGCCGCGCTGATGAACAAGCAAGTCATCATCGCGAACACATACGCCTGCAAAAACGACACAAACAACTCCAGCAATCCGATCGCCAATTGGCCCACGGTGCTGGCCGGCATGACCAACCACCAAACCGAGCCGTGATCGGCACTCTGAGCAATGAACAGCAAAAACACACTAATGACCGTGTGCCCACCCAACAGATTCGCAAACAATCGCAATGCCAACACGGCGTGCTTAATCAGCAACCCAACGGCCTCAATTACCCAGATCATGGGAATCAAGAAAATTGCCAACGGCCCTGGCAGCTCCATGCCGGGGACGAGCGACTTCCAAAACCCAACGAAACCGGACTGCTCGGAGCCGTAGCGCACCACATGCAGAAACGTCATCAACGCCAAAACACCCGTCACGCTGGTGTCAGCCGTGGGTGAACCCAAGAACGGCAGCGCTCCCAGCAAATTACAAAAGAGAATGTAGAAGAAGACACTCCAGACGTAGGGGAGATATCGGTCGGCTGGATGAGCCACCGAAACCGCCTCCACCAAGTAACCGCTTACGCCGTGAACCGAATCACCGGCATGAGCCGCGTCGTGGTGAGCCTCAGCGTGCGCGTGTTCGCCGCCCCCAGGATCGTGATGATGAGGAACGCCGATACAAGGCCGAACGACTTCATTCCGCACGAACAGAGCGATGGTTTCCCAGAAGTTCCACCAGAGTCCCCTCGCGGGTTGACCACCGGCAATCCTGCGGGACAACCCGCGGAAGATCAAAATCGTCAGCAGCGCGGCGACAACCTGCAGCACCATGAACTTCGTGATCTGGAACGAGCCGATCTTCGGCAACACAAACTCATGCGACCCAAAGATGCTCGTCACGAACCCAGGCAGCTCGAAAGCAGCACTGTCCTTGACGTGATCGAAGGGGCCATGACCTGCCGACATGCACTCAATTCCTTATCGCCGAAACCACTGTCCACTCAGGCCGAACAATCACGATCAAGACTTCTGACGACCAGCCACGTCTCAACGGTAGCCGACAGCAAATAAAACACAGCCAACAGACAACCGAACAGAACGGGCGGCATCTCCGGGCGATATCGACGAACCGCCAGAAACCCAGCCACGGCAAACAGCATGCGAAACACGCCGCCCGCCAGTGCGCCGCAACCCGCGAACCCCACGGCACTCCACACCGACTGAAGCACCAAAAACATCAAGCCAGGAATGAGACACAGAGCCGCCGCCAGCACCAGTCCCTCAACACCGTTCACACCAAAGTAGTGCGACACCGGAATGCACAGGACCAGCCCCAGCAGCAGGTTCGACGCGGCCAACCAGACTTGCTGGACCAGCACCGACTTCACGAGCCACCACCTTGCCCGTCAACATCCGGCCTCTCGCCGGGATCCAACTTCACATCGACCGTATTCAAATTCCCGCCTCGCGAAGCCCGCTCGTCCTCGGAAGCCGCGGACACTTTGGCGAGATGAATCAACTCCAACATCGCGACCAAAAACCCGAGCACGGCCCCGAGACTCATGCACCACGGGGAGGTCTTCCAAGCCGAGTCGATCCACCAACCGACCCCAAGCGGAACGACCATTTGCAGGCCGATCGACATGACTCGTGACGCGAGGACATAGCCTCGCGCCATCGCATGTCGCCCATCTTCATCTTGGTCGTCTGCCACGAGAAAAACTCCTTCAGACAACCGCGACCCGATGGGCGGGCGGGATGCTAGCCGTGGTTTCGGAACATGTCAAAGCCGTGAACTAACGCCTCGGAGAATTCTCAGTTTCGGGACGGCCGTGTGCGTGAAAAGGCTGGGATTGCAGCCTCCGCGATCATCGCTGGACTGCGCATCACGGTGGTGCGAGACGCTGGTTTGAGTGGCCGCGAGTCTCACGATAACGACGATCAAACATGTGCCGTTCACTTGAGACCAACAAATGATAAGACCCCGCCCGAGTGATCTCAGGCGGGGTCCTTGTTAGGCGAGCGGCAAGAGTTCGCATACGCGCAACGTAGGATGGACGCCCCCGTCCGTCCGGCTCTTCTGGACAAGCTCGGACGGACGGGGCGTCCATCCTACGGGTCAACTATTTCCTGCCGCTCGCCTTACTGACAGAGAGCCATGCTCGAAGAGCCAGCGTCAGTTGCGAGGTGGCTCGGTGCGATTACGTGGTTCTTCACGATCCCGTTCCGGGCGACGCTCATCGCTCTCGCCGCGAGGTCGTTCAGGGCGGGCCGAATCGCGACGATCACCTTCAGGGCGGCGAGCATCCGGGCCGCGCTCTCCTTCCGGGCGGCGTCCCTCTGCCCCGCGATCACCCTCAGGACGGCGGTCTCCTTGTGGACGGCGATCACCATTGGGGCCTCCTCCCTCGCGCGGCGGACCGATTGGGCCACCGATCAGTTCGGGCGGATCAAGCTGGCCATCGTGATTGGTGTCGAGTTCATCGAAGAGATCGACCAGCTTGGCTAGCTCATCTTTCGAGATGCGACCGTCGTTGTTCTTGTCGAGCTTGCGAATGATCAGCGGACCATGCGGACCCTCCGGACGACGATCTCCCTCAGGGCCGCGCCCTTCCGGACCACGCGCCTCGGGACGGCGATCACCTTCCGGACCACGGTCCCCTTCACGACGGTCCCCTTCACGACGGTCCCCTTCCGGCCTGCGGACTTCAGGACCACGATCACCATCGGGACGGCGTTCGCCTTCAGGGCGGCGAGCATCCGGTCCTCGATCACCATCGGGGCGTCGGCCACTTTCGGCACGAGGTTGATCCGGGCGACGGTCACCCTCGGGGGCTGCTGCTCCCTCGGGGCGCGCTCCTTCGGGACGACCACCTTCAGGTCGGCGACCCTGCGGGTTTTGGCCTGGTCGCCCACCCGGCGGGCCGCCTTGAATGAACTCGTCCTGCGTCAATTCCGACTTGCCGAGCCGTTCAAACAGCGGGGCCAGGCGTTCACGCATGTCGGCGGGGAGTTCATCCTTGGTCAACATACCATCACCATTGGCGTCCAATCGCTTGAACGCCGCCCCAGGTTCAGGACGCTGTCCGCCAGCGCCACCCGCTTGACCCATGAAGCGTCCCGCCGCTCGCACCCATTCTTCCTGAGTCAGTTCGGTTTTGCCGAGTCGCTCGAACACCTGACCGATGCGCTCGCGGAGCGGTTCGGGCAGCTCGTCCTTGGTGAGCTTGCCATCGCCGTTCTTGTCGAACTGTTTGAAGCTCTCTTTCGGATCGGGGCGTTGCCCGCCGGGACCGCCCATGCCACCGGGAGCGGGGAGTTTCGCAAAGTCTTCCAGCGTGAGTTCTGTTTTGCCGAGGCGTTCAAACGCGGGCTTCAACCGATCACGAAACTGCTCGGGAACTTCATCGAGCGTGACCTTGCCGTCCTTGTTCTTGTCCAGCATTTCAAACCGCTGCTTGGGATCGCCGCCGCGTCCCGCACCACCCTCGCCGCGTCCACCGACCGGCGCGTTGGTCTTCTCTTCGGGCTGGTTGGCTTGCCTGAACTCGTCCTTCGTCAATGAGCCATCTTTGTCCGTATCGCCCAGCCGCACGAGTCGCTCGAAGAAGCGAGACTGCTCTTCGGGAACTTCGTCTTTCGTCAGCTTGCCATCGCTGTTTTTATCGAGCTTTTGGAACAGGGCCTCCGCATCGGAAGCCGCATCCTGAGCGAAGGCCGTCACCCCGCCTCCGACCATTGCGGCGAGCGCCGCACTGTAGAACCACTTTGAACGCTTCAGCATGTTCAGCCCCCTATTCAAGACCACGGAATCACCAAGCCAAGATGGAGTTGCCGTCCGCACAAACCGCTTCCGGCAACATTCAATTTCGCGTCGCAAGTCTCACACAGACAACGACCAAGTCGTTGGTTGAACTCCATCACAGCGCGAAGGTTTCGCGTGTGCGATACGGCAAAATCAGGTTAGCTGCCTGTTGAAAAAAGGAGGGCGAGGCTCCCGCCGAGCCATGTGCGTGAGGAAAGTCGCTTGTTTCTCGCGGCTCGGCAGGAGCCTCGCCCTCCCGACAGTCGGGTTCTCGGCAACAATTGCCGACGGAACCCTGCAAGATCATTTGGAGGTCCACAAGTTTGTGTGACTCTTCCTGTAGTGCGGGTTGAAACTGTCCGTTCGCTCTTTCTTGCCGTGCCGAGTGAACTCCGTCCGAACTTGCCGCACGCGAACAGCCGATTCGACTTGGGCGGATTGCGCGGTGCTGCTCAGCATCTTGATGTTTGTCCGCGCGTGGTGGCGAAGGACGGAACCTTTCGCCCGGTGACAGTCGATGGAAGCGTCATGGACACGACCGACACAATGGCGACCGACACGAACCGCAGTCCTGCGACGAAAATCGCTGCGACGAATGAGGCCACCATTCATCGGGCGCGACCTGCGTCGGCTCGGCGCTTTGCCGCACTCTGCTTGGCAGCGTTGGCAATGGGAATCGGCGTTGCGACGTGGTTTGAGGTACGTGGAGCGGTCTCGTATGCGGGGCGACTCGAAGCGCGGACGACGACCGTGTCGGCGGGGCTCGCTGGGAAAGTCGTTTCTCTGAACGTGGTCGCAGGTCAGCGAGTTGTCCCCGGAGAGAAGTTGTTCGAGTTGGCTGACGATCGCTTGGCGAGTGAAATCGTCTCGAAGAAGCGCGAGTTGTTGGAACTCGAATCGGAGTTGCAACGCGTCCAAGCCACCGCCGACGTGGAGTTGGAATGGCGGCGGCGCGATCTTCAGAGCGAGGCGTTTCAAACACAGCTCAAGGCGGCGGCAGTAACTCAGGAACGATTGAGCCGCCAGGTCGAGCAGCTCGCGTGGCAGGAACAATTGACGGGGCGACCGGGCGACTGGAACGTCCGCCCCTTGCTGGTGGCATCCACGGCGACATTCGGCTCCGTGATACTCGATGGCCACGGTCGCGACGAACGCCATATTCATGCGATGTTGAAGGAAGACGCGGCGGCGAGTGCGTCGGAGGCTTTGGCGGCTCAACTGACGCTCTGTGAGCAGCGGCTCGAACGATTGAAAAAACTCGACGATGAACTGACCGGCAAGGTGCGTTTGTCGGTGGGAGTCGAGTTGGCAGCGACTCGATTGAAGCGAGTGAAGGACGAACTGAGTTCCCTCGAACAGCAGTGCGATTCCTTGACGAGAACCTGCCCGTCACACGGCGTCGTCGGTGCGGTTCATCGCGAGCCGGGAAGCTTGGTCGCCGCAGGCGACGCGGTTGTCGAACTGTTCGACGATGACCGCCGCCACTTGGTCGCTTCAATCCCGTCGTCCGCC
Organism: Schlesneria sp.; assembly: GCA_043733345.1. Classification (GTDB taxonomy): domain Bacteria; phylum Planctomycetota; class Planctomycetia; order Planctomycetales; family Planctomycetaceae; genus Schlesneria. The sequence goes on along the minus strand of JAYTGQ010000063.1, from coordinate 3,233 downwards.
GTAGCCAAATTAAAACCAGGAACAAAGCTGACGCTCATCTTCCCCGCGCGAGCCAAACGAATCGGTCTCGTCGCGACGATCCCGCCACAAGCCATGCGGATTGAAGGCGAGCAGGACGAGGACTCGCAGGTGGCGGTGAAAATCGAACCGGCGGGCAAGCTGTGGCCCAAGGTGCCCATCGGATCCCGCGTCAAGGTGCAAGTTCCACAGTGATGCGGTCGCAGTTGCGGAACGTGAGTCTGGTTCGACGTTCGGAAAAACAAAGCCTGACGCGCAAGCGAAGGATCATTTGCCGGGCCAGCTTCGCTTGCGCGTCAGGCTTCGATGAGTCCGATGCTTCGCTTCTGACCGCTCGCTCACGCCAGTCGCCTTACCGCGCTGATCTCTTCCAACGAGAACGGGCCGCACTCGCCCGGTTGCCCGGCTTCCGAGTCCGTCCCCCACAAGACGAGCTTCCCTTGCTGGCTGGCTCGCGAGTCGGGGTAGCCACAGATCGTGCGACCGTCGAGGAGAGTGACCTCAATTTCAGAAGTCTCTTCGATCCCAAGCGTCTCGTGAACGAGGTCTGGAAAACGGGACCACGCCCACGACCAGAGTGTCTTCTCGGGCGAGACCTTTCCGGCAATATCGACCCATTCCAGTTCGGCCTGCCTCAACGAGAGCAGGGACGCGCGTTGGCACCACGGTTGAAGCACGTCGCTCAGCCAAGCCTTGCGCGAGGCCACCAGTTCGTCGAACTGAGACATGCTCAACCTTTCGTCGCCAAGGCGACTGCCTGCCAGACTTCTTCCGCGATGCGATCAACCGACTTGAGTTCGCTGCCGTCGAGACAACTCACGCGGAGCCAACTCGGATCGTCGGTAGCCAGCCGTGAGTAAATGCCGTGAACTCGTTGCAAGTACGCGGCGTCCGCTTCCTGCAAATCGGCGGCGCGATCGGTGTAAGCCCGTTGTGCCTTGAGTGCGATCAATTTCGTGGCGTGATCGACGGAAAGATCGAGGAACACGGTGTGCTGCGGACGCGGCAACTCGTACAGACTGAACTCGACGGAGCGGACCCATTCGATCAACTCGTCGCGCTCGGCCCCGTCCACTTTGGCCGCTTGATGCGCGACGTTCGATGCCACGTAGCGATCACAGACAACCACATCGTTCTCGGCCAGCGCCCGCATGAGTACCGGCTTCGATTCAAACCGGTCTCCCGCGAAGAGGAGCGAGACCAGAAACGGACTGACTTGATCGAGTTGTCCGAACCGGCCGTTGAGAAAGTCACCAATTTTCCGGCCGAACTGTGTGTCGCGATAACGCGGAAAACTGAGCAACTCGCAGCGACGGCCGTCGGCCCGAAGCCGCTCCACCAAGCGAGCGGCTTGCGTTCCCTTTCCCGATCCGTCGATCCCTTCAATTGCGATCAGCACACTCACAGAGATGAATCCTTTTTGAACTGGCCGATGCCACGAAGTCCGGCTTTTCTGAAAGCCGGACTTCTCCGCGGGCGCGACCTCGCGGAGAGAAGAGAGAAGTCCGGCTAACAAAGCTAAGCCGGACTTCAGCGCACTCGTTCACGCTTCGGGTTGGTGATCTCGCAACTCACACGAACGGTGTCGCACCCGGTTGAGCCATCGGAGCGACATCGATCTTGGTGTTCCAGCCGTCGGTGATCTCGGGGACGAGGATTTCCTTCGAGTTCAACGCCATCTCCCATGTGACCTGCTTGCCAGTGTAGCCCGCCATGCGGCCCATGATTCCCGTGAGAGTGCTCGTCAACATGCGGTCGCCGTCGTTGATCGGCTTGCCAGTGCGGATCGAGTCAAAGAACTCATCGTGTTCGACCTGATACATGTCGCGCGACTTGGGGCCGTCGTACTTCCAAGGGTTCGCGCCGTCGATGGAGACTCCCGCATCGCCGCCGCCGCGAATCGTTGCCGTTCCCTTGGTGCCGTGAACGTACAGACTGTTTTCATTGTGGCAGCCAGGGATTTGGCGCTGCGCCATGAAGCCTCGCACGCCGCCGTCCCATTCGTAATTGATCTCGATGTGATCGAAGATGTTGCCGCCGTGAGCCGGGATCTGCCGACCGCCGACCGCCGTGCAGCGCAAGGGTGCCGCATCCTTCATCACCCACTGCAACCAGTCCACGGCGTGAATGGCTTGCTCGACGATTCCGTCCCCGGACAGCCAAGTAAAGTTGTACCAGTTGCGAACCATCCACTCGAAATCGGTGATCCCTTCGGGGCGCGTCGTCGCGGGCGGCATCGGCTTGACGGGCGAGGTGAGGTAGGTGCCGAAGACCGACACCACGTCTCCGATTTGACCGTCGTGAATTCGCTTGAAGAACTCGCGCCGCGGTGAGTCATAGCGCCAGCAGAAACCCGCGACGATCGCCAGCTTCTTTTCCTTGGCCAGCTTCACCGATTCGATCACCGACCGGCAGCCGGGTGCGTCGGTCGCCATCGGCTTCTCGGTGAAAATGTGCTTGCCCGCTTCGACGGCTGCTCGTAGGTGGACCGGACGAAAGCCGGGGGGCGATGTGAGCAACACGACATCGCAGCAGTCGATGACTTTCTTGTAGGAATCGATGCCGACGAACTTGTGGTCCTCATCGACCGCGACCTGCTCGGCGATGCGGTTGTTCGCTTTGAGATTGCTGAGGCTGCTGTCGATCTGCCCGCGAAACACGTCACCCACAGCCACCAACTTCACTTGCGAATCGGCTGTCAGCGCCTGCTGTGCCGCGCCGGTTCCGCGTCCGCCAGATCCAATCAGCCCCACCTTGAGCTGATCGCTTCCCGCAGCAAACGCACGAGCGTTCATCGACAAGTTCAGTCCCAATGTTCCCGCCACAACGGCTCCTGACTTTAAGAAGTCGCGACGAGATGCAGGAGTGGTCGTGCTGGTTTCCGAATGAAGCGTGTCCGTCATGGGGCATCTCCGCAACGAGGTTTAAGTGAGTGAACGTCCAAAGGCGCGGGACGCATGCTACTCACCGTTTCCTCGTGAAGCGAGTCTCCCAGAACGGAACTCTATTAGGCGAGCGGCACAAGTTGTCCTACCGCAGATCAAAGCCTGACGCGCCAGCGAAGACTCGGTTGCCGAGCGGCTTCGCTGGCGCGTCAGGCTTTGACGAGTAAGCGATTTCCTGCCGCTCGCCTTACAAAACTGTGCTCTCCGCCATTCTTGTTGAAAATGGTGTCCCGTGAGCGGCACGGCGCTAGCCGCCGGTCGTTTTCGCCG
>JAYTGQ010000062.1:0-2802 GCA_043733345.1 Schlesneria sp. | reverse complement strand
GTGACGGATGAAGCCGCTTCGCGAACGGACAGGACTTCATCGTAGAGGCATTCCAATAAGTGGGGCGTGGCTTCATCGGCCACAGGGCCGAGTTGCTTCAGAACGGCAATGGCCGTCAAGCGGCGGTTCACGTCGAGAGACCTCAGTTCACCGATCAACGTCGGCACGAACTCGGACAGGCACGTCGCCATCTGTTGGAAAGCCGCCATCGCAACTTCTCTCGTTGCTTCCTGTTTGTCGAAGCAGCGCGCATACAACGTGTCAGCCAGGTGTCGAGCTGGCGCACCGATTTTGGCGGTCGCTTCGATGGCCGCTCGCCTGACGCTCGTGTGTTCATCGTTGAGCATCACACTCAGTCGCGGGACCGCGTTCTTGGCGGTAGGCCCGAACGGGCCGAGGCCCTTCACGGCGATCTCGCGAATCGTCCACTCTTTGTCTTGAGTCATCGCGATCAACACTGGCAACGTACGCGGATCGGCGGGAGCGACCGCCGTGAGTGCCCAGACGGCCGCTTGCCTCACGCCGACGGTGCCGTCATGAGATTGCGGGATCAACGCAGGGAGAGCGGGCCGGGCACTCGGCCCCAGCTCGCCACACGCGCGAGCCGCCGCTTCGCGAACTCCGGTGTCGAGGTCGAACAAGAACTGAATCAACTGCGACGGGAACTCGTGTTCACCGGTCTTCACATTCGAGCGCCCCACGGTCTCCGAACGACCGGTGGTTTGCGAACGACTCGCGGTGGCGAGCAACCCGACCGCCATCACGGCCGCATCGCGCACCGAGCGCTCATCATGCTTGAGCAGCGAGACGACGACTGGCAGGCAGGCTCGACCGCGCTGCCGCACCGATTCGTCCGAGAGCTTTCACCGCCGCCGCGACCGGTTCGACTTCGTTGTCCTGCGCCACGCGGACCAATCCGGCGACGGCCGACGCGGCGAGTGGCCCGATCAGCGCGAGCGCGCCGGCCGCTGTCGCCCGCACAGCCGACGACGGATCGCGTAGTAATTGCTCCAGCGTTGGCACCACAGTTGAGGACATCGATCCGAAGCGGCCGAGAGCCGCCGCCATCGTCGCGCGTGCGCTGCTCGAATCGGTCATCACTTCACGGACAAGCTCAGGAACACTGCTCGACCCCAGCTTCACAAGTGATTCCAGACTCGCCTCGCGCACCGAAGCGTCCTCGTCTTGGAGTGACCTCACCAGAGATCGCAAGTTGCCGGGTGACGCGCGCAGGCCAAGCCGCGTGGCCGCACGTTTCCGCACAGCCGCCGGGAGCAGCGTGATTCGTAGCAGTGAACGAGAGATCACCATGAAGCCTCGTGGTCGAGCCACCACCGGGACACAATCGGCGACAAAAAGAGCCATGTCCGACGAAAGTGGCGAGCCGGGCGGCGTCAGCCCAATGGCACTCACTTTGATCAAATAACCCGCAGCGTGAGCGAGGGAAACAAAGGAAACCCCTCTTGTCATCGCCCTCGCTCACGCTTTTTGAAGTTGCGCACTCGCGTTTTGTAGCTGAGTTCGCAAGAACTCAGGGACTTCGCAGGTGCCGAAAAAGCTGAATTCTTGCGAATTCAGCTACTTCAAAGCGCAACTACGCAACTTCAAAACTCACGCTGCGGGTTAGTAAAGTGAGTGCCATTGGGCTGACGCCGCCCCGTTCACCTGTTTATGCCTCCTTCGAGCAGCCGTTTCGCTTGACTCATATGCGAATCGTAGAGCCGCTCGAAGTCAGACGGATCGACGGGACGCTTGAAGAGTTCCACAAGTCCGAATCGTCCGGCCCACATCAACTGCTGCTCGACCGGTCGCGCGGCACTGGCCCGCTGTTTCAGACCGTCGAGCAATGTTTGTACGCGCTGTTGATCGCGCGACGTGGCCTGCTTCCAGTCGGTCGGCCCCGTTCGCTTTGTTCGCAGCTCAGCAAGCTTCCTGTGGTACTGAGTGAACTCACGGTAGATCGTGCTCGCCGCGGGAGGCTGTCTCAGCCAGACGACGAATGCGATGAGAGCCACCAGCGCCGCCACGATTCCTCGCAGTCGATGCTCTCCCCCCACGAATACGGCCGCGTGTTGCCATGCTCGACCGGCGTTCGACTTCGCGTCGATGGGGGGCGGCACGATATCGGCAGAGCTGGACGGCTTTCGTGATGCGGCGCGAGTCGCTCCGGTCGTCGTGACACTCGCATCGGAACGACGCTGCGTTCCCGAGTGCGCCGGCGAACCGAGACCCTGATGGCCGCTTTCGTTGACGGAATTGTCTCGTGAGCGATTGGGGATCTTCAGCAGCGAGCGACGCATGTTCAGCGTCTGTTCCACGGGTTGCCATTCGCCGTCCACGCCGACCTGAACGAACTCATCCGAAAGCAACAGGCCATTCGCGATACGTTCACGCAGATCCGTGCGGGACACCGGGCCGACCGGTCGGCCTCCTTCCCACAGGAAGAACTCACACTCCTCGTCGATCGCGCCGTCTTGTTCTATATCGTTTCCAAGTTCATTCGAGTTGCCGAGGCCATTCGGACCACTCGACACTTTGTCGCGCGATGGCTCGACGGTACGCGATGCCGTTCGTCGTGAGACAGTCCCGCCGTTCGATCCCCGTTGGCGTTCGACTTCGTGAAGTCGCCGTTCCGATTCGGTTCGTTGTGTCGGGCTGACAGGTCGCAATGGACGGCCGAACTCGGTGGGAGTTGGCACCACCGGCAGCTCATTCCTCACCGTTCGTGACATCACAGCCACGGGTTCGAGTAACCGTTCGGATGGTGATTCCTTCGAGACCTCGGCCCACCCTTCCACGTCG
>JAYTGQ010000061.1:0-7794 GCA_043733345.1 Schlesneria sp. | reverse complement strand
ACTCCGTGTGCCGTCCGCGAGACCGTGATTCGCCGAGGAATTCGGTGAACGGCACATGGAATGTGCCTACTACTTTGACTTCTGTCGGACACGTCAACTATAGAATGCCGCCGCAGTTTGCAGACTCCATGTGCAGCCCGCAATCGACGGACGACCCATACCGAAGAGATGGGATGATGTGCCGGACAGGCGAAGGCGAAATTAAGCCAAATCGCTTGGAAACCGGCACTTTTTGTTGGCGAAGGACACTCACCCGAAGTGTCAAAGAGGACGCTGCACGTACGTCCTCGTTGACACTTCGGGTTGGTATCAGACGCGACCGCACGCAATCTTATTTCGGCCACGAGGCTCCTTGAGATTTTGAGGAACACGCAAATGAACCCGTACTCATCACTGGCCGATGACTTCTACATCAACATGAATCTGAACACCGAGATGCAGCTTCCCGCCGGTCGGGAGACGATTCTTGGGTTCTTTGAACGAGTTCAGAAGAAGTACCCGACGATGCGGAACTTCCACACGCGCGAGAACGGCGACTTCGTGCTGGAGGAAGACAAGGACATGGGCCACCAACGCTGGGTCACACTCGAACCGCGTCGCGTGTGCAGCGGACACATTAACCCGGACGATGTCGATCACGCGGTCGAGCAGCACTCGCTGATCCTCGATCTCATCCCGTTCATGCTGTCTGTCAGTCCGCTCGATTGTGAGGCCCTCGACTATTTGATGGGCTTCGACTTCGCCTATCGCGGCAACCACGATGAACTCGTGGCGGAGGCCCTCGGTGTCGGATCGGCCATGGAAGGGATCATCGACATCCCCGGCATGAAGGTGCTGAACTACGAGCCAACGATCACGATCGCCCTCGACGAATCGTGCCGCAGGCAAGCGAGACTGATGATCGAGACCCGGACCAACGCCTACCAAGTCCGTCGGGGCGAGTTCCCCGAAGAGCAAATCAGCGTCTTCTTTACCGTCCGTCAGTACGGCAGTCTCGAATCCGACATGTCCTACGAACAGACGTTCTCACAACTCCGCACGACCGCCGAACAACTGCTGGAATCGCATGTCATCGAACAGGTGCTGCGTCCGCTTCAGCAGGCGATCTCAGCGAAGTGACGTGGGGCAGGTTTGTAACCTGCCCGTGCCCGGTGATTCTCCACTCCCAACAAGCCCGCAAGGTTGATCCGTAGGAAAGCAGATGGTTCGGACAGGTTGCAAACCTGCCCCACATGAGGACTCGTCATGGGCACCGGCATCGACCCTAAGGTGGACTACGCCTTCAAGCGTGTCTTCGGCAGCGACGAGAACCGTAACGTTCTGCTGCATCTCCTCAACGCGCTGCTCGCCGATTCCCTGCCACACCGGATTCGGGACATCCAACTGCTGAACCCGTTCAGCGGAAAGGACGGGGAAGACGACAGGCTCTCGGTTCTCGACATCAAGGCTCGCGATGAGGCTGGCCGTGAATACCTGATCGAGATGCAGCTCTTCGCTCATGGTTCGTTCCCCGAACGGCTGTTGTATTACGGAGCCAAACACTACTCGCAACAGATCAGTGAGGGCGAAAAGTATTCCAAGCTGAGACCGGTCATCGTGATCTGTTTCGTCAACGCGATCCTGTTCCCGCAGATGCCCGGCTATCACAGCCACTTTGAATTGATCGACCCCAGACACGGCGGACGATTCACCGATCAGTTCATGATTCACCTCGTCGAGTTGCCCAAGTTTCTCGACACGCTCCAGCCCATTGACGACGATGCCGACCGCTGGACTTATTTCCTCAGACACGGTGACGAATGGGATTCCGCCACGATCCCCTCGTTCTTGAATGCCCCCGAGTTTCTTCAAGCCACAGGAACCTTAGCCATGCTCGCTCACACGGACAAAGAACGAGAACGGTACGAAGCCCGGTTGATGTTTGAACGCGATCAAGCTGCGCGCGAAGACGACGCTACAGAACGGGGAATGGCTCAAGGGATGGAACGCGGGCTGTCTCAAGGGCTGTCTCAAGGGCGAGCCAACGAAGCGAAAGCTCTCATTCGGCGGCTGGGGACTCGCCGGTGGGGCGACATCCCCGCCGATGTGGCCGAATTCTTGGAAGCCACCACGTCTGTGGAGAGCCTCGAAGAGATGTGCGATCGGGTCATCGACTGCAACGGTTGGGATGAGTTCATCCAAGCACGGCTGTAGTCTCGTCTCGCTCCGACCTATTCACTAACCACCACTTCGTCAACAGGATTTCCTCATGCCCGTGCAGCTCAGTGAATTCGCCAAGTCTCTTTCTGTCGAAACGGCTTTTAATGTGTTGGCTGTGGCTAAGGCTCTGAAGGCGACTGGCAAAGATGTCGTGGAGTTGGAGATTGGTGACAGTCCGTTCGACAGCACCGCGTCGGCGAAGGCGTCCGGGGTGGAGGCCATTCAGCAGAACAAGTCGCACTACTGTCCTTCGCCCGGCCTGCCCGAGTTTCGTGAAGCGGCGGCTCGGTTTGTGAAGCACGAATTCGGGATTCCGGCTGAGGCGGCGAACATCATCGTCGCGCCGGGAGCCAAGGTGTTCGAGCAGTATTTCTGCGAGGCGTTCCTCAATCCCGATGACGGTGTGCTGGTCTTCAGCCCGTATTTCCCGACGTATCTGCCGAACATTCTACGACGCAATGCGCGGCCGGTTCTTTCACCGCTCAAGCAGTCGAACGGCTTCCGGCCCGAGATGTCGGCGATCGAGAGCTTCCTCAAGACCGACAAGGCTCCGAAGGCGATCTTCTTCAACTCGCCACACAATCCGACCGGCGGCGTGATGACGCGGCAGGATCTGCGTGATGTGGCCGATCTGCTGCGCGGGACCAATGTCGCCGTCTTCAGCGACGAACCGTATTGCCACATGGTTTGGAAGGGGACTCACGAATCGTTGCTGTCCGAGCCGGGGATGCTCGAACGATCCGTGGCCGCGTACACGTTCAGCAAGAGCTACAGCATGAGCGGCTGGCGGCTGGGCTTCTCGGTGGCATCGGTCGAGGTTTCGGATGCGATTGGCAAGATGATCAACACCACGCTGTCATGTACTCCGCCGCTGGTGCAACTCGCCGGGAAAGCGGCTCTCGAACGCGACACCGCCGAACGCGACACCGTGATGCAGAAGTTCCGCAAGAAGGTGGAACTGCTGACGAACGGCCTCAACAAGCTCGACGGCTTCCGATCGCTCGACCCGGCCGCGACGTTTTACGTCTTCCCGAACGTGGCTCCGATCTGCAACCGGCTCGGCATCACCAGCCACGGCCTAGCGCTTTATCTGCTGGAGGGAGCGGACGACAAATTCGGAGTCGCCTGCTTGGGAGGCGAATGTTTCGGCGACGCCGGCGGCGGCTTCCTGCGCTTCAGTTGTGCCGAGCCGGACGAACGACTTCAACAGGCGCTCGACTTCCTGCCAGTCGGCATCTCACGCACCGACCGCATCGCCGCGTACCTCGACAAACATCCGAAGTACAAGCTGACACAGCCGTATGCCGAGGCGTGAGCGGCCGAGTGACAATCCTTCGTAGGTGATGAGGACAACACATGGAATCCACCCACCTCAGCCCGGAAGGCATCATCTTTCTGAGGCTCTCTCTGACGTTGTTTGTCTCGTTTCTCGTCTCTCCGTTCGTCGCATGGCGAAAGGGATACGCTCCGTATTACTGGTTGTTCGCGTGCGGACCGGTCGGATTGGTGATCGTCTGCTGCCTATCCTCACTCCGCTCGGCGAAGACGCCCGAGCAATACGAACGGATGGAGGTGCGAGCCAACTGGGTCGGCAGCGTGCTGACCGGGATCGCACTCTTCGTTTCTGCTTGTCTGATTTCGTTGATCGTCCTGGGACTGGGACTGGGGTTTACCGCACGAGGTCGTCTCCCATACATCTAACCCGAACCGGAGATTGGAGCCGCAACCGGCTCACTTTCTGACGCTTCGAGTTCGTGTACCCCAGCGGAAAGCGTCTTCTTCACGACCGCTCGTAATATGGCCACAGGAGCTTGCATGGATGCTATGACACCATCGAACCTGTCAAATGCCGACTCCGGCGAATCCACGCCGCATCACCGCCGCATCACGGTGCTGCTCACGATAACGCTGGTTCTGTACTTACTGATTGCGTTTCTGGGGACGCACATTCCGATCCCGCCCGGCGTGATCCCGCGCGGCGGAGACAAGGTGTTGCACTTCATCGGCTACTCGGTTCTCGGCGCGTTGCTCATGGGACTGCGGGCGAGTTTGGGAGAGTTCCGCTGGCCCAGTGTTGTCGGGCGTGCTGGCTTTTGTGCCGGTTACGGTGCCTTCGATGAGATCACGCAAATGCTCGTCGGTCGCAACGCCGATGTGGCCGATTGGTGTGCCGATCTACTCGGTGCGTCTTGCGGCCTCTTGGCAATCGTGCTGCTCGTGCGAGTCTGTTCGCGTCGAACGATCACGCCCACCGAGCGCGATCACTCAAACTGATTTGGGTAGCATCGGCCCCTGCCTCAAAACACGAACAGGAACTCGTTCGCATTGAGCAGGGCACGGCAGAGGGCGATCAAACCGTGCTCGTTCACAAACTGAGTCGCGGCGTTCTGCTCGTCGTCGGTCGGGAGGCGCAGAAACGCCAGCGAGTAGGCTCGGCGGACTTGGTTACTCGCGTCGAGTCCGGCCTCGCGTTCGAGGCGCGCGGCGAAGAGAGACGACTGCTGGACAATGAAGCGGCTGTTGAGCAGGTTCAGCGCTTGCAGGGCCGTGATGGAACTCGTTCGCTTGGGCGTGATCTGGCCGGCATCGGGGCAGTCGAACTGGCCGAAGGTGTCATCGAGCTGCATCCGTGGTTTGGACTGATAGACCATGCGTCGCCAGTCGGCCGGGCCAAACTCGCGCTTCGAGTTGTAGACCTTCACGTAGTTCGTGTTGGGTTCAAACAGATCGAAGCCCGGTCCCCCCATGCGATCGTCGAGGTTGCCACACACGGCGAGGATCGCATCGCGCAACGGCTCCGCTTCCAACCGCCGGGGCGGATAGCGCCAGAGCAGCCTCGTCCCCGCATCGGCCTGCATCGCGTCGGCCCGCGCCGCGCTGCTTTGACGGTAGGTCGCTGAGGTCACGATCAGGCGGTGGAGGCGCTTGGGCGATTTTGGATTTGTGATTTTGGATTTTGGATTGGAAGACGATGGGGACGAGGACTCTGGCTCGTTCTTCAATCCAAAATCTGCAATCGAAAATCCAAAATCACTGGCCAGCCAATCCAACAGCTCGGGATGCGACGGCAACGCGCCGTTGCGTCCGAAATCACTCGGCGTCGTCACCAGCCCCTGCCCGAAATGGGAGTGCCAAAAGCGGTTCACCAGCACGCGCGCCGTGAGCGGATGTTGCGGGTCGGTGATCCACTTGGCCAACTGCTGGCGGCGCGAGGTCTCGGGGGCGTCGAGCGGCAGTGTCCACGTCGAGCCGAACGACAACAGACTCGCCGGCGCGACGGGTTCCTTTGGCTGCAAGGGGTCGCCACGATGGAAACGGTGCGTCGGTTCAGGAGACACGAATCGTCCGGCATAGACTTGTGACAACGTCGTCAATTGGCGCAGCGTCACGTTGAGCGCAGCTTGTCGTGCGGTGAGGTCTGCGGCTGCGGCTCGGTCTGGTTCATTCGACGTGACTCGCCCGGGCAGTGGTGTCGTCGAACTTCCCAATGGCAGGCGATCATCGGCCGTGGCGACGATGTGCAGGTTGTCGGCGGTCATTCCAATTTCAATGCGGTACTTCGTCGGCAGGCGATCGTTGAAGTTGCCGTCGGCGGGACGGTCGCGGCTCCACAGCAGGCGGTCGATTTCGACGGCCTCGGGCAACTCGAACAACACCCAGCCTCGCCCCGCCTCGTTGGAGATCCAGCTCGCGCTGTTGCCGTAGCGTCCGTCGTGGACGTGCTGGAGTTGATGAATCTCATACCCCGGCAGATCAGATGAAGACGTGACCTTCGTTCCGAGAGCGGCCAGCGCGACGTTGCGCGGGTTGGTCTCGGTCGTGAAGACTTCCACTTCGTCGAGACACGGTTGTGAGCCGCCATTGGTCTCGTCGATAGTGAAGCGAACAAACTTGGCTCGCGCGGGCGCGAAACGATCCCTGTTGGTGCGGCGCTGGACGGCCGCACGCTGTGAATCGCCGGGTGCGAGTCGAGCCAAAGATTCGAAGGCCCACAGCGCTCGTTCGATCTCGTCCAGTTCCAATTTGATCCGCGCGATCTGCCGTTCGTGGTCGGGCAGGTTCGTTCGCGGCAGCGACCGCTCGCCGTGCTGAACTCCGGCGAAGACCGCCTTCATCGCGTAGTAATCGACCTGCGAAATCGGGTCGAATTTGTGATTATGACAGCGGGCGCAACCGACGGTCAGACCGAGGAACGCGCTGCCCGTGGTACTGACCATATCGTGCAGTTCGTCGGCGCGTTGCTGAGCCGTCAGGCCCGGATCGGGACTCTTCACGCGGTCCCATGCCCCTCCCACGATGAAGCCGGTGGCCTCGTCCGCACCGAGGGTGTCTCCCGCAAGTTGCTCGGTCACAAACTGCTCGAATGGTTTGTCGTCGTTGAAGACGCGGATGACGTAGTCGCGATAAGGCCACGCATTCGGACGCGGCTGATTCGTCTCGAAGCCGTCGCTTTCGGCGAACCTCACAACATCCAGCCAGTGCCGCGCCCAGCGCTCTCCAAAATGAGGCGACGCGAGCAGCCGATCGACGAGCCGTTCGTAAGCGTCCGGCTGTGCGTCGGCCAAGAACTCGGCGACCTCTTCAGACGCGGGCGGCAAGCCAACCAGATCGAACGAGAGTCGTCGGATGAGAGTCGCACGATCCGCCTCGTCCGAATTTCCGAGCGGGGGACGTGAGTCGCCTGGTTCCACGGTCACGGCAGACTTCGTGTTGGCCGTCTGATTCGTCGCAGAACCGGGAGACTCACGTCCCCCGCTCGGAAGTGAGGACGTGTTGGGTGCGGTCGCGGAGAGGGGCTGACGCCCACGAGCAGCAAGTTTCGCGGCCACGAACGCATCGACCGGATTCCGCGCCCACGCCGCATCCGCGCGCGAGACCACTGGCAACTCGGGCCGCGTGACCGGACGAAACGACCAGTGCCGTGAAGCCGCATCCTCACCAGCCGCCTCGTCGGGCCACCTGGCTCCCTGATCGATCCACGCGCGCAACAGTCCGATCTGTTCGGGCGAGAGCCGCTCCCCTTCGGGCGGCATCAACATTCCCTCTTCGATTCCCGCGACGAATCTCACGATGGGACTGTCGGCCGACTTGCCGGGAATGATCGCCGGAACAAAGTTCTCACCCCCTTTGAGTGCCGCCGTCTTCAGATCGAGTCGCAAGCCGCCGCGCTGTTTCGCGCCGTCGTGACACGCTTGGCATCGCGACCGAAAGATCGGCTGAATGTCGCGTACGAAGTCGATCTCGCGCGACGCAGCGGGCGGAAGCGACGGTGAGTCCGCTGCCGAGCCGGTCGCCGACAGAGTCGCAGCCAAAAGGAAGGCGATCAGGAATCGACGAGTCATAGTGGGGTCCGCGCAAGGGTCAATCTGGTGAGGGAACAGCCTGTTGAAAAGAGAAGCCTGAAGCGCGAGCGAAGGATTTCTGAGCCGAATTCGTCCGCATTTGCGACATCCTTCGCTTGCGCTTCAGGCTTCTATTCCCGTTTTCAACAGGCTGTTAGCTGCCTGTTGAAAAAGGGAGGGCGAGGCTCCCGCCGAGCCATGTGCGTGAGGAAAGTCGCTTGTTTCTCGCGGCTCGGCAGGAGCCTCGCCCTCC
>JAYTGQ010000060.1:0-7812 GCA_043733345.1 Schlesneria sp. | reverse complement strand
AGCCGCCGGTGTAGACGAAAACGACCGGCGGCTAGCGCCGTGCCGCTCACGGGATACCATTTTTCAACAAGAATGGCGGAGAGCCAAAAAGGCAAGCCAGAGGCTTACCCAACGTTTTCAACAGGCGGTTAGAAGTCTCATCAACGCCCACGGAGACCGATCATGCGCGTCACCTCGGAAATGCAGAGCAATCAGTCACTGCGTTTCATTCAATCCAACTACGCCCGCCTCGCGAAACTCCATGAACAACTGGCGTCGGGCAAACGCATTCAAAAGCCGTCCGATTCACCCGCTGAGATCGTTCAAATTCGGCAGAACAGCGCCGAGAATCTGCGGCTGGACACGCACCTCAAGACGATCCGCGACGCCAGCGTGGTCCTGCAAACCGGCGTCGATGCCCTGACCGAATCGCGTGAAGTTCTGACGCACGCCAAGGACATCGCCATCGAAGTGAACAGCGCCGCACACGACGCGGCTTCGGACAAAGCCTTCGCCCACCAGATCGACGTGGTGATTGACCAGATGCTGCGCGCTGGCAACCGCCAGCTTCCTGATGGACGCTACCTGTTTGGCGGGACGGCGAGTCACGCGCCGCCGTTTGAAGTCACTGCCGTGGACAGCGCCGAGCGTCCGACAGGCGTGGTTTACCGAGGCAGCGATCAGGCCTCGGAGGCGGTCGGCGGCAAGGAGATCAGCGTTGGAACGCTCATCCCCGGCAGTGAGGTTTTTCAGATGCGGCATCGCGCCACCACGACCTTCACCGGCACCACGGGAGCACGTCCCGGTACGGGGACCGATAGTGCGGTCAAACCCGGATCGCTCGTCGTGCGGCACGCACTGACCACGATTGCCGGTGCGTCGGGACTCAACACGGGAACGTCCTCCGCCACGGGCGACACGATCATCGGCCCCAGCGGCGCGCACATGCTGAACATCGTCGATACCAGCGGGACCGGAGCCAGCGGCACGGTGTCATTGAACGGTGGCACGCCCGTCGCGTTCACCAACTCGGGAACCGATCTGCGCGTCACCGGCCCGAATGGCGAAGCGGTGTTTCTCAACACGACCGCCATCACGCCGGGATTCAATGGCACGGTGTCACTGACGGCCACGGGAACGATGTCGGTCGATGGCGGTGCCACGTCACAGCCAATTAACTTCAGCGCGAATCAGGTCGTGACGGACGGCACCACCGGCGCGATGACCAACGTCGATAGCACTCAGATTCGCCGCGCTGGCACCGACCGACTCGATTACGCGGGGGCGACCGACGCCTTCCAAGTGCTGATTGCGCTACGCGACGACATTCGGAACGTAAACGGTCTCAGCACGCTCGACCGCTCCCAGGCGCTCGGTCGCCACATCGCGGCCCTCGACAGAATCAACAACGACGTGATCGACGCCCTCGGCGGTCAGTCGGTTCAAGCCGAGTACTTGTCCAAACTGGAAGCCCGCACGGCCGATGTGCAACTCGACATTCAAAAAACCACCGACGGCATTGAAGCGATTGACGTAGCCAGCACCATCGCCAATGTTCAAAAGCAAGAGAACCTCTACCAGATGAGCCTTCAACTTACGGCCCGCATGAACTCGCTCTCATTGACCGACTTCTTGAACTGACGCGCGAAGCACGACGAGCGCATTTCAAATGCCTGCTTGGCCTCGAAAAACCAGCCCGACGCGCAAGCGAGGGCCGGGCATTCGATGACGGTGAAGCCCTCGCTTGCGCGTCGGGCTAGTTATGAAATGCGTTTTACGATGGCTGCGACTCACTCGAACTCGTCCCGGCCGAGCGTAGGCCGAAGACCATCAACAGTCCAACCGCCATCAAGCCGGTCGCCATCCAGTACGGCAGACTGCGGCCGTACTCTAACAGTGACAGCCCGGCGATCGGCCCGAGGATGCGAGCCAGCGACGACACACTCTGGCCCACGCCCAACACTTCTCCCTGCTGATCGTCGCGAGTGTTGAGCGACAGCAATGAGTTGAGCGACGGCGTCGTACACGAGAACCCGATCACGCACACGGGCAGCACGTACCACAACAGCGACATCCCGCTGTTGGTTGAGGCCGCAGCCACGCCGATCAGTCCCAGTCCGGCCATCATCAGTGTCGTGCCGATCAAGGCCATGCGGAACTCACCCAACTTGGGCAGCAACCGCCGTACGAGCATCCCCTGTGCGAGCGTGAGAATCAGCCCGATGTACGCGAAGACGTAGAAGTTCGACTGGTCTCCCACGCCGAGTTCCTTCGTGAGCAGCGATAGCGTGGTCTCGAACTGCGCGAAGGCGAACGTCGTCAGAAAGATCGTCGCCAACAGCAGGCCGACGTGCGGACGACTCATCGCTTTCGAGAACGCTCCCGCATCGAACCACTTCCGCGCGGGACGACTCGCCGCATCGGACTTGAGCGACTCAGGCAACAGCACGATGGCGGCCAATGTCGCCAAAGCCGACAGCGCGGCAGCGACGTAACCCGGCGCGGGACTCGGCACGCCCCCCGCATCGTTCGAGACGAACCATGCGCCGAGCAACG
The DNA here is from genome assembly GCA_043733345.1 of Schlesneria sp. Classification (GTDB taxonomy): domain Bacteria; phylum Planctomycetota; class Planctomycetia; order Planctomycetales; family Planctomycetaceae; genus Schlesneria. The sequence continues at coordinate 5,277 of JAYTGQ010000060.1, read as the reverse complement.
GCCCAAATGTGAAGCCGATCCCGAACGCGGCCCCGATGATGGCCATCCCCTTGCCGCGCGACTTCTCATCCGTCGAGTCGGCGATGTACGCCTGAGCCGTCGGAATTGTCGCTCCCGCAATGCCCGCTCCGCTCCGCGTGATGAAGAGCCAGATCAGGGGACTCAGTCCGAGGATCGGCCCCGCGTTCCCGTATTGAGTCACCAGCGCGAACAGCATGTAGAAGATCGTTGATCCTGCCAGCCCCACGATCAGCACCGGCCGCCGACCGATCCGATCCGACAGCCGTCCCCACAACGGAGCGAACAGAAACTGCATGGCCGAGAACGACGCCATGAGTAATCCGAGTTCAAACTTCGTCGCCTCGAAGTGCCGCCCGTATCGAGGCAACAGCGGCAGCACGATCGCGAACCCGAGCAGGTCGATAAAGACCGTAATGAAAATGATCAGCAATGGTTTGCGAGACACAGAATTCCTTCGTTAGCAAATCAATCCAGAACCTGTTGCATCACTTCAAAAGTAACCGGCAGCGTGAGCGAGGGCGTCGAGATATTCAACGCGGAATCGCCCTCGCTCGCGCTGCCGGTTACTTTTGAAATCAGTTGCTACGGCAGTGTCAGCCAGCGCCACGACAGCCAGCACAGCACGGGAAACAACATGAACACCAGCAGGAGAGCGATCAGATTGGCTCTGCGTTCGTCCGGCCAGCGAGCCATGTTCGTGATGCTCCTCAAACACAACGGCCGCGACTCAGTGAGATCGCTCGCACCAAGTCGCGGCTCGGGTCAATACAAAGACAAAATGATGTTTCACAGAATGATGAAGAGCAGAAGGGTTTGATTCATGACGCGAGGCATAAGTTGACTCCCGGCCTTAATCTTTTCTCCGTCTTCATCATTTTGCCCAATATCATTTTGTCTTTGCTTTAGTTCTGTCCTAGCCCACGAGTTCTGGGTCCGTCTCTGGAGCCGCGTCGCTGTCGGCATCGAACCATTCGGGTTTGAAGACGATCCGTTTGCGGCTTTTCATCGCGATGTTGGACGACAGCGCCATGATGGCGTCTTTCATCCCCTGTTCGCCCGGACAGCGGAGGCCGCCGTCGGCGATTTTGCCGAAGTTGTTGGTGCGGATGCAATGGGCGAAGTGCTCCATCTCTTCGGTGTATCCGCGACTGACCTTGCCGATGTCCGCGACGGCCGATTGCTTGGACGGGCCGAGACTCGCGCTGGCACTGATCGACGGTTGGCCGTCGTTCCCGTTGAGGACGTACAGCCGTTGATCGGCGCTGGTGGTCGATGATCCGACACTCTCGCGGTAGAGCATCGCTTCCGTCTCCTGCTTCATCACCAAAGTGGCTCGGCTGCCGAAGACCGTCTCGCCATACGGATCGCCGCTGAACGAGTTCGTGTTGATCGACGAGTACGTCACGATGCAGACATCGTTCTTGTCCTCGGCGTAGTGCGGACCGGGGAACTCGAACGTCATGTAAACGTGATCGTCCACGTCGCGGTCGTCGCCTTGCTGGTCGGCCGAGCCGATCCCCTTCACGCCGTAATAGTTTTTGCCGCCATAGCCGAAGCAGGCGATCGGCTGCACCTTGTTGAGGAAAATACTCGCCGCATCGAGCTGGTGGCTGCCCAACTCGGCCATCAATCCGCCGCCGGTGTTGTTGTACAGCCGCCAGTTGACGAGCCGTTCCATCGACGGATAGCCGAAGTCCTGCTGGAGGAACTCATCGACCGACAGGTTCTTCTCCTTGGCGCGCGCGGTCAGTTCCTCGATATCGACCGCGAATTTCTTCTTGAACGATTCGGCGGTGTATCCGCCCGGTCGCCAGCCATCGACACCGGGAAAGCTGTTGTTGCGATGCCACTGGGCGCGGATGAATTTCAAGTCGCCCATCAGCCCGCTGCGCATCAACGAGTTGGCGTTGTCGTAGAGGACGTTGTAGTGACGCTGATGTCCGACGGCGAGTAGTTTCTTTTTCTCGCGTGCGATGCGGATCATTTCCTTGCACTGCGTGACGTTGTGCGCCATCAGCTTCTCGGTCAGGACATGCTTGCCCGCCTTGAGGCAGTCGATGGCCACCTGTGCGTGCTGACAGAGCGGCACCGCGATGACGACCGCTTCGATCTCGGGATGCTTCGCCAGCAGTTCCTTGTGGTCGGCGTAGAGTTTCACCTTGAGAGCCGACTCGCGCCCGAGCTTGCGGATCAGTCCCCACCGAACTTCGTTGCCGTCTCCATTCAAGGCACGCACGCGGTTCTTTGGCCGCAAGTCAGCACAGGCCACGATGTCCATGTACTCGGGCGGATGCTGAGTCAGCAGGACCGAGCCTTCGTCGCCCGTCCCGATGAAGCCCACCTTGACCGGGTTCCCTTGAATGGCTCCGTAGCCGAAGTAGGCCGCGCCGAGCGTCGGCACAGCCGCCGCCGCCCCGACGAGAAACTGGCGTCGCGTGAACGACACCGCTTCATGAAAGTTTTCTCTGCCGAGTTGTTCTTGTTCTGGTGTCAATTTCATGGCGATCTCCTTCATGTGTCAGTCGTAGGATGGGCACTCTTGCCCGTCCGAATTTGTTTGCGGTGACGTTTGCGGATCAAGCAGGACGGGCAGGAGTGCCCATCCTACAAATCATTTCTTCTTCGGCTCATTCTTCGGTCGTCGCGTGAACAGCACCGACACCGCAGCATCCAGTCCGAACCACTTCCCGCTCGGTATCGCGGCGATGGCGAGCAGCGCGATCATCTCGACGAAGATTTTGTTTACGAACAGATTGTGTTCGATGCTCGGGATCTCTTGCACGCCGGGCCACGGTGGCATGGCGAGATAGAACAGGGCCAGCAGCGCGGCACCGCCGAGTGCGGAGAGTCTGGTGAACAGACCGAGCATCAGGAGCAAACCGCAGATCGTCAGGCCCCACATCGTCCGGAGATTGATGCTGCGGATCGGAGTGGCAGCGGGAGGAACGGGACCGGCTGCAAGTTGCTCGACGCTCAGCAACTCTTCCGCTGACGTGAACAACTCCTGTTCGAGAGCCTGCACCGGACCCACCAGATCGCGCCGAAGTTGCTGGACCTCGATCCATTGCTTCTCCAGATGGTTCCAGTCGGACTTCGTTTTGGCCTTCGCGTAATTCCGCTCGTAGTAGGCGAGATAGTTTTTGTATTTGTCCACGTCGCCAATCACGACCGGCGTTGGCTTCGACGACGAGTCGTCTGCGTCGGCAGCGGCCTCGTCCGGGACGCCCCTTGCGGCGGGTTTGGTTTGCAGCATGACGCCGACACGTTCGGGATCGCCTTTCAACAGGGCGGTCAGTCGTTCGTGAAACCGCAGCCGCGACGAGGATTTGTAGGCTGAGTTGACCGCTCTGATGAACGCGTCAAATTGTTCCTGTCCCTCGCTCGCGTCCTGCTTCGCCTTCTGAGCGGCCTCAATGAGTTTGTCACGTTCGGCCGGAAGGAGGTGCAGCTTGCCATCGACGACAAGTGTTTTCTCCTTCGTGTCGTAGCGAATCGCCTTCTTGTTGATGCCACCGACACTCTCCAATTCAAACCCGGGAGGCAGACTCGGCAAGGAAACCGAAAAGGACTCGAACGGGTCCATCAGAAGGTGAAGTCGGCCCTGTTGAGCCTCATTCAAATCGTAGTGCGACGAGAACCGCTCGCGCCAGTCGTTCCACTTGGCCGTCATGTGATCGTAGTCAAGCCACTTGAGGTCGTTCGGATCGCCGGTCATCGCCCGGAACGTTCCGCGCATCGGACCGGTCGAATTTTTGAGATACCCCTCGGCCGACCACGGCGTTGAGGTTTTGAGGGTACTCAGTTTCCACAGCCCCTCGTACATCAAGTGCCACCCGATCGAGATGCGGAGCAGCACGAGCAAGACCACCGCCAACAGCGAGATTTTTCGCAAATCACCAGACACTCGATCACTCTCTTCCTACGTAGGGCGGGTTTGCAACCGGCCCGATGTTTTCCGTATCGATTCAAATTCGTCGTTTAACCGCGACTTCACCCCGCCACAAACAGCCGATCCGCCGCCACATTGTGGACGATCGGTTCGAGCATCTGCCCCTGTTTCGGCGGCGGGAAAAAGATCGCACCGACGAGCGGGAAATTATCACAGCAGGCGAGGGCTTTTTCGACTCCGAGGACGAAAAAAGCGGTCGAGAGAGCATCCGCCAGCGCGGCATCCGGTGCGATCACGCTGACCGACAGCATCGTCTCGACCGGCCAACCCGTGCGCGGATTGAGAATGTGGCCGTACCGTTTCCCCTCGTGGCGGAACCATTGCACTGCCGTACCGCTCGTGGACAGAGCCGCATCCTTGAGCAACAGCGTGCCAAACGGCTTGTCTGGCAGGAGCGGGTTACGAAGGCCAACCGGCCAGCCATCGTGTCCGGCGTGAGTCCCTTGCGCCCGGACGCTGCTGCGTCCGCCATGCACCAGCCAGTTTGAGACGCCTCGTTCGAGCAGCAGTTCTCCCGCACGATCGACCGCGTGCCCTTTGCCGATCGCGCCGAGATTGAACTCGACCCCGCACTGGTCGAACTGCACGGTGCGGTTCGCATCGTCAAACGTGACATGACGCAGGCCGCTCATCGCAAGCCCCGCTTCGATTTCATCGGCCGCTGGAATGCGATCCTCGCTGCGACACCGACGCCACAGTGCGACGAGTGCGCCCGTCACCGGATCGAATGCGCTGTCGGTCTGGCTCGCGATCAGTTCGGCCCGACGCAGTAGTAAGAACAGTTCGGCATCGACCTCGACTGCCGCAGTCCCCGCAGTGCGGTTGATCGTCGCGAGGTGCGCGTTCTCGCGGTAGACGCTCATCAACTGCTCAAGTTCGTGGACGAGTTCCAGCGCCGCCGACGCCGACTCGATTTGCGTGTCGGGGCCGTCGGGGTTGAGCATCACGTCGAAGTCGCAAGCCATCGCGGTCGCTTGCAGCAGCAACGTCGGCCCGCGCCCAGGTGTGATTCGCGGAGCCACGATCTCATTAGCCAGCCGGTTCTGCACCGCTTCCAACTCAGACCGCGCAGCCTGTCCCGTGAGAAACTCGCGACGGTTGGAAGGCGGCGTTGGAGTTGAAGGGTCTTGTGCGGACATCAGGCTTGAGTCTCTTGGTCCGTCACAACAACGCAAACGATCCGGCTGATCCCAAGGTAGGGTGGGCTGTGCCACCCCTTTCAAGGTCTTTGAAATGCCTACAAAATAGGGTAAATCACGATTTCAGCAGTGTGTTCGGATCGCGTGACACTGGACCGATTATGCCAT
>JAYTGQ010000059.1:0-7813 GCA_043733345.1 Schlesneria sp. | reverse complement strand
CTGCGGTTGCAGCTAAGAATCCGGGGGCTGACGCCACCCGGCTCACCTGTTCGGACTTTTGTCGGTCCTGTTTTCGTTTCAATCTGCGGGCCGCAGTGCGGAGAGTCATCGTGTTCAAGTCATCGCCAGTACCCACCGTTGTGCGTTCCCGCCGCGTCGCTGGCTTTACGCTCGTGGAGATGTTGGTCTCGGTGGCGATCGTGCTGCTGATGATGAGCATGTTCGCACAGATCTTTCAGATGGCCACCGGATCGCTCTCGCAACAGCGAGGCATCGCCGAGAACGACCAGAAGGCGCGCATGCTCACCACCACTGTGCGTGGTGATCTGGAGCGGCGAACGTTTCGTGATGTCTTTCCATTCCGAGCTGGCGAGGACACGCGACAACTCGGGCACAGCTTGGCACGTCGAGCAGGCTACTTTGAGATCGACGAGAACGACCCTTTTGATGACACGGATGATGTGCTGTCGTTCACAGCATCGGTCAACGTCAAGTTGCAGAACAAAGATGGGTCGCCGTTTACGGGACGTGCTCTGTCATTGAGCGGCGTGGCGATCACGGGCGTGACCACCAGCAGTCAGTTCACTGTCGCGGGAGACTACACCGCGCGGGTTCCCGCAGGCTCGCGAATTTGGATCGCCGCCAGTTCGGGCACGGGTGGCATTTCAAACAACGGCCTGTACTTCGTCTCTTCTGCGACTTTTGCGAGTGGTACGACCACCATCAACATCGATGTCAATGTGCCGCCCAACCTCGTCGCGCCTAGCCTCTATACGTCCCTCACGCAACTGGGTGGGGTTTATCTTTCCGAGGCCGAGCCAGAGTTTGACGATGGCCTGTTTGGCAATGACACGGCGGTCTCCAGTGCCGCCGAAGTGTGCTACTTCCTGCGAAGCGGCGTGCTGTACCGGCGCGTCCTGTTGATCCGTGAGCCGACCAACGGCACCGATGCACAACCGACATGGACGACCGGCGCACCGATCTTATGGACCGGCTCGAACGAGAACTATCCGACGACGGGAACTTCCACGTTCTGGCGCGACTTTGATTACTCGGCCTTCTATTTCACGGGCAAGGTCTCTTCCACGGGGACACAGGCTCCCGGCGTGCGATTCCACAACGCGGCGGAGTCGCTGAGCAACAGCAGCCAGGCTCCAATGCGACTGACGAATGACACAACAGCTTCATCACCGAACTCCTTCCCGGTCAGCTTGGGTATCCCGTATCTGCGCTTTGGGCACGGTACGAGCGGTCTTCCGCAGGATGGTTCCACCTCCGGTCCAGACGGCATCTGGGGCAACGCGGACGATTTGCCAATCACGTTCAGACGATTCAATTTGCGGGAGTGCTCCCACTCGACGTTCGGCTATCCGGGTTATATTCCTGTGGCTGGCAATCCTATGAATCGAACCAATCTGACGTTCAACTACACCACGGGACTTGTAGATGATTACTCGTCGGGTGGTGAGACATCGCGACGCGGCGAAGACATTCTCATGTCCAACGTGTTGTCGTTTGATGTGAAGGTCTGGGATCCGGTGAACAGCCTGTTTGTGGATGTGGGTGAGAACCAGTTGCCCAGTCCGGGACCGTTCAGTTCAGCCGCGCCTTTGGCCTATGACAGCCTCGGGAACCTCGTCGGTGGCCGACTGAATACCAAGTACGCGCCGAACGGGCATTACCGGTTCGACACATGGCACCCCAGCGCCACGGTGGGTGGCGGGTTGTACGACAACGAACCGCCGTACATGCCCTCTATGCCAGTCACGCCAGGCATACCCACGCCCAGCCGACCCTTTGCGCTGTCGGGCCTCCAAATCACGATCAACTATCGCGACATCTCCAGCAGCCAAGTTCGTCAGGTAACAATCGTTCAGTCGCTGGTCGATCGCGTGAAGCGAACGCCGGTCACGAATGAAGCTCCCGAGGAGTAAAGCTTAGATTTACATCGCTCACTTGGAAGTTTCGTAGCGGAACTTCCAAGTGAGTTCATTAGCCCGGAGGGCGACAGAAGGTAGCCCACGGCGCGAGCCGTGGGGAAATGTCAACTGGCTCCCACAGCCCGGAGGGCGACACTCGAAGGAAGTCAAAAGTTGATCGATGTGCCGCCCTCCGGGCTAATGTCTTCCATGTACCTCAACCCACGGCTCGCGCCGTGGGCTACCTTCTGCCGCCCTCTGGGCTGAAAAGACGAACTACATTCGCTAACAGGTCAGCGCTGTTTTTTTAGCCGGTTCAACCAACAGACCTGTTATTAAAAGTCACCGTATCAAACACACACCACCCGGAAGCCGCACGGGCCGCGGCAAGTCTCGGAACGCAAAGGGTCCGCCATGCAGACACGAAACAAATCTCGCTCTCGCCATCACTGTCAGCCTGCGCTATATCGCCGTGGCTCGACGCTATTGATCGTCGTCGCCCTGATGGGCATGCTCGCCTTCCTGGGCTTCGCGTTCTATACGCTGGCCGTGCAGGAACGGGCCAATGCGCTCTCGTTCGCGCAGGAGGCCAAGGTCACAAAGGCTCCGTCGCTCGAACCGGATGCCTTGTTCGACTTCGCGCTCCAGCAGGTGATCATCGGCCCCGATGATGCGTACACACAAAGCATTCTGTGGGGCGGTCGGCATTCGCTGATGGCCAACATGTACGGCCGGGACCGAGTTCCCTTCAACGGTGAAGGGGTGAATCTGATGCAGACTGCGGCAGGCCAGCCACAGGTCGATATGAACTTCGATGGAAGCTCAACCGGTGAGAACGTCAACCTGTTGAACTTCGTCGATTCGGCGGTGGCCAACGGCGGAACGAAATGGGGTTCGAATACGATTTATTTGAGCGGCGCACGGACTCCCGCCACCGATCTTCCCGATCCGGACGTGAACTACAATTCGTCCGACATCAACAGTTTGTACATGTCGTACGACGGAAATGCGGTCAACGCGGCGGGGGCGACTTCGCGAGTGCTCATCCCGTCATTCTTTCGTCCCCAGTACCTGCGTTTGAGCGGCGCTCATCGCACGGACTGGTACTCAGTTGCAGCGACGGCAAATCAGGTGATGCGACCGCATCCGAACCATATCTGCGTGAACAGTTCGGGAGCGGCGATCACGGTTGGTGGCACCAATGTGACTCGGTTCGTGAACTCAACAGATTATCAGTCACTGGGGCTAAGGCGACCATTTACGTTCGCTGCTCCAGCCGCTCCTTCATACTATGCGCCTGTGGGTGCGAGCGGCTCGGCTTCCTCCCCGTATGGTCGCCTTGGCGTCTGGTCCGGCCACGGTCAAAATGAAATCGATCTCGATGTTGATACCGATGGCGACGGCATCCTCGACGCCATCCTGATGGACCTGGGATATCCGCCGATTCGTCGCGGCGACGGCAAGCTGGTCGTGCCGCTGTTTGCGATCAGCATTCGCGATCTGAACGGGCTGCTCAATGTGAACGCCACCGGCAATCTGTCGGGCAATCTCAACCTCGGCAGTCTCACCGCAACAAGTCCGTCGGGTGGCTGGCTTGGCTACCGCCGAACTGGCGCGTCGAACTATGTGCCCGACAGCCTGTCGAAATCGAACCAGGGTCTCAGTCCTTACGAGATCAACATTCTACGGGCACTGACCGCCGATCCGACGGCTTCGACCGACTTGTTGTGGAACAGCGAAACGGCCTATCAGCTCAGTTATTTTCTTCAGCAATTCGACACCAACATCAACACGAGTTCTGCTGTGAAGCCGGGACGCTCCGTCAGCGAACTGGCGAATCTGGAGTGGCTGCTGCTCAACATTGGTCGTGCTCAGTTCCATCTCGGGCTGGCAACTTCCGCCACGCCACTGCAAGACGCCATCACGGACATGTTCTCGGGGCGCAACGGCGAACCGACTCGGCTGAGAAACTTCCTGACGACCGCCAATTATCGCGACATGCCAACGCCGGGATTGTCGGTTTCGTGGAGCGGCGGTTTGCCGACGAATTGGAATCCACCCCCGGCGGTCAACAATCCCGAACCCGATGACAACTTCAACGCGAAAGAGGGTGAGTACATCACGGCGACACGCTGGGTTCACCCGCTCGACTTTCGCGGTTCGGGACAACAATACAAGCGGTATGACTACGGACCGGATGGGCAGCCTGGTCAAGCGACGGTCGATGACGATGGAAACGGAGTGGTTGATGATTTCACGGAAGAAGGCTGGGTGATGTCGGACGATATCGCGGCTCCATATGGTCCGTATGGCAAGGCACCCGAACTCTATCGCAATGGAGCGAATCTTTGGCCGGCCTATTCGGGCTATCACTCATTCGGGACCGTCCGCTGGGGAGAGAATCAGGGAGCCACGTCGTACCACGACAAGCTGATGCGGGGTTCTCGTGCTGACTCTCTGCTCGACGATCCTGCCGAGGCGATCATCGATCCGACGCTGATGTCTCCCAGCTATTCGGGGTACACGTTCCTGAGCAATGCCCGCGACAACGACATGGTGTTTGGTCCGGAAGAGATGCCGTTCCTGCAAGGGAGTGAATCGGACGGGCGACTTTCCGATGCGCAGTCTCGACTGGCAGAATTGATGCCGGCCAATCTCGTTGCCAGCAGCAATGCGGCCGACATTCGCAAGCGGCTCACGACCGTTAGTTCGGATCGCCGCGAGTACGGTTACGGCACTAGTTCCGTTGGTGGCTTGCGTCGTTGGGAGGTCGATCGCGATAACAATCCGGCCACGGGGCCCGATTACTTCCCGCCGACGGGGCCGGTGATCGCGAGTCCACAGAACTATACCGACCCCACGCTGAGTCCCAGTCCGAGCAACCCCTATCGGGCCGAACTCTTCGATCTCTTGAAGCAGGTGGGCAATGCCGGGAAAAAACACGCGCAGTTCCGACTCAATGTGGTCCGCTATCTGACGAACAATGGGTTCGCCATTGCCAACCCGAATTATCAGATCGGCTCTGCCGCGCTGCCGCAGCAACCCGCCCCGCCCGCCCCGCTGGACCCGGCGAATTGGAAGGAAAATCCCCTCACGGCGACCGAACGCCAGGCGATGGCGCGTGACATTTATACGCTGCTGTACACGCTCTGTCTGGGTCAGGACACCGACTATCGAACCGCGACGCTGCTGGGACTGCCCGCGCAGTCGAAGGGGGTGGGAAAAGCCAAGGGCCGGAAGAAGAAGGTCGCGAAAGTCGCGGTCGGTCAGGCACAAGAAATGGCGCAGTTCGCAGTTAATCTGGTCGATGCACTCGATCCGGACGACATCCCGACGGCGTTCTATTACGACCCGGATTTGCAGACCTCCACCGGAGGATGGAGCGGCGCGCCGGCCGCAGATGGAAAGTTCTATGTCGTGTACGGCGTTGAGCGACAATCACTGGCGTTTTCCGAAGCGCTCGCGATTCGGGTCAATCGACAGTCCACGGACAGCCCGATGACCATCTTTGATGATAAGACGGTTCCGGATCCCGCCGATGGCCTGCGGTATCTGTTCTGCGAACTGCAAAATGTCACGCCGATGAACGTCACCCTGGCGTCTGGCACGAGTACGAACAAGTCGTCCGCCAATTGGCGGGTGACCTTGGAAGGTGTGAACGGTGCCAATACTGACTACCTCAACAGCGTCTATTTTCTGTCGGGACTGGATGCTGCCAACAATCAGATTCAGATCGATGCCAGCGGCAATCGCTATCTCGCGCCGGGGAGCGTATTCACGGTCAGTTCCCAGGATGGAACGGACAAGTTCACGGTCGGCAGCAAGTACCGGACGAGTGACTTCCGTGCGAACCGAAGCGCCTCACCAACAACCACCGGCCCCTTTGACCGCATTGCGCCGAGCGGTGGCCAACCGGACACAGCCGGTGGCAGAATCGTTCCCAGCGACAGCACCCCCGACACGCAGTTCCCCACTCCGAAGTGCAACCTCGACCTCGTCTGGGACTACGGGGGTGCGGCGAAATTTGAACTGGAGACGAACAACGGGACCAAGGGTGCGTTCGTCACGGGAATCGACGCGACGTATTCGTCCATCCAACTGGTTCTGGAACGTCGCGCGACCGACGGGAATTGGATTGAGGTCGATCGCACCAAGGATATCAATGTCCAAGCAGTGGATCCTCCGACCGCGCCGCCAGCCGTCACCGACCTCATAGTAAATCCTATACTGGACATCATTAAGAGTTCGGCGCGCACAACGCCTCTGAATCGCAGTTCCGAAGTGCCACCGACACCGCCGACGCCACATGTTTACAACACGCTCAACACGGCCGGTACATCGTCGAGTACCACGGCGTGGCAATGGCATTTGGATCGCGACTTCGCCTCGCTGGGTGAACTCATGCAGCTTCCGCTCTACGGACCCGACGATCTGACCAACGGACAGATCACCGACTCCGAGTTCGTTGCGGGGAAAGATTCGAGTAACAACCCTATTTATATTCCGACAGTCGCGGCTGGCCGATTTCTTCGGCCGGACCTGACCGACATCGACACGTGCCCGTTGGGTAATCGTTGGTATCGCCTGCTGGAGTTCCTCGAAGTCCCCAATCGGAGCCACCAACACACCGCCATCCGCACTCAGTCGGCCTTGACCACCCCCGTGCCGACGATGTTGGCCGAACCATACAATCTGCCGATCGGATTCGGCTGGCCGCGCACGCACGGGCAATTGAACCTCAATATGATCCGGCATCCGCAAGCACTGGCAGCACTCCTTGATGACGATCTGCTCATTAACGGTGCGACGCCCATGCTGAACGCGACGGACGCCCCAGAAACGACGACTCGTCAGTGGTGGGTTCAGTTTTTGAAGGCTCGCGACTCGCGATCGACGGGGAACTTCGCTGTCGATCCGGTGACCAGTCTGTATGTTCCAGGGACCGGGAACTCACGACCCTTCCGGGGCTTTGATGCCGTTGGACGGCTGGCAACGTCCACGACCGACGGGCCGCTTGAAAACACCATTCTGCGCTCCCTGCCACTCGATGGAACGCCTGGTGGGAACCCGGATGAGTCCAGAAGACTTTTTGAAGTTGGTACGGGTACGGGCGCTAGTCCAGAGCACCAGAAGACAGTTGCTGACGAAGCGGATGCAACCAAGTCACACTTGCATCCTGCAGCCCGTTATCGCCTGTTGTCCAAGCTGCTCAACAACGTCACGACGCGCAGCAATTCGTTCGGGGTGTTTGTGACGGTGCAATACTACGAAGCGGCTCAGGTGGAGGGATTGGTTGCGGGTGTGCCCACGACTGCGACCCGGATTGGCGGGCGTCTCGACGACACGCCGACTCATCGCGGCTACTTCGTTGTGGATCGTACCGGTGCGATCGAACAGATGAAGGTCTTGACCGCCAACCCGGTCAGCAGCAATTCGTTCAGCTTCAAGGCCAACACCAACCAGACGGGGACTCCCAACGGGATCAGGTGGAAAGATTTGATCTTGTTCCGAAAGACCCTGAATTGACGATTGCCACACTTGTCTCAATGTCGGGTGCGAACTCGCATCCGGCATTGGGACATTTTCAATCACGAGGCCGGTCAGAAGCGGAAAGCCGGAGCATCGCGGGTTCTTCGTGGTGGATCGGTCGAAATTGGAGAAGGGTGCGAATGCTAGGGTCGGGGGCTATTACTTTCGGGCGTTGATTGATTACCGGCGGATCATCCAGACTCAGTGACCGGGCTTGTTGCGGATGATGCCGTCGAGTGGTCGGGGTACACGATTAGGGATGGGGACGAAGGTGGACTCTATGTTCCAACGGGTGTTTGACAGCGAGGCCCTGCGAAGTGTTCAAAACTCAGGAGCGAGTCATGTGCGAAATCACGATGACGATT
>JAYTGQ010000058.1:0-7813 GCA_043733345.1 Schlesneria sp. | reverse complement strand
GGAGGGCGAGCTCCTGCCGAGCCGCGAGAAACAAGCGACTTTCCTCACGCACACGGCTCGGCGGGAGCCTCGCCCTCCCTTTTTCAACAGGCTGCTAGGACAGCGGCTTTCAGATGTTGATCGAGCGTAGGCCAAGCTTCGACGACTTTGGACCAGTCTGGGTCCAGCGGAATACAATCAGGCAGGAGTTTCAGCAGGCAAGTGCAACCTGAAAATGAGCTTGCCTCTAAGTCGTCCTTGATTTGGTCCTTGCGTCGATCAGACAGCACATTTCTAATCCGTAGGTCGGAGGTTTGAATCCTCCCTGGCGTAATTCGTTGCGGTTTGCGCGACATGGCGTGAGGCCTGATGCGGTCTTCGAGACTTCTAGGCTACTGATCTCTCTTCATCCCGTTTGTAAATCTCCTCCTTACCCGAGAACTCACTCATGGCGACGACCGGATTTGGAATCATTGGCTGCGGCATGATCGCGAACTTTCATGCGGAGGCCGTCAAGCACATCAAGGGGGCGAAGATCGTCGCCTGCTTTGACTCGCGCACCGAGGCGGCCGACCGGTTCGCGGCTGCCAATCCGGGAGTCACTTCGTATCACAACCTCGACCAGATGCTGGCCGATCCCCGCGTTCACATTGTCACGATCTGCACGCCCAGCGGCGCACACATGGAGCCGGCGGTAAAGGCGGCCAATGCGAAGAAGCATGTCGTCGTCGAGAAGCCGATGGAGATCACTCTGAAGCGATGCGATGCGATTCTCGATGCTTGTCAGAAGAACGGGGTGATGCTCTGCCCGATCTTCCCGTCGCGATTCAGTGCCGCCAACATCGCGCTGAAGGAAGCGGTCACGGAAGGCCGGTTTGGGAAGCTGACGCTGGGCGATACCTACGTCAAATGGTGGCGGACGCAGGAGTACTACGATCAGGGCGGCTGGCGCGGGACGTGGGCTTTGGACGGCGGCGGGGCTTACATGAATCAGGCCATTCACAATGTGGACCTGCTGCAATGGTTCATGGGCGACGTGGCGGAAGTCTGTGCCGTCACCTCCACGCTGGCTCACGAGCGGATTGAGGTCGAGGACATCGGTGTCGCGGCGATCAAGTTCCAGAACGGGGCGGTCGGCACGATTGAAGCCACAACCGCCGCATGGCCGGGACTGCTCAAGAAGACCGAAATTCACGGTACGTCCGGCTCAGTCATCGTCGAACAAGACGACATCCTGATGTGGCAGTTCGAGAAGCCGAGGGCGAAGGACAAGACCATCCAGGAGAAGTTCGCTCGCAAGGTCGGCGGGACGGGCGGAGCCAGCGATCCCAAGGCCATCAGCTACGTCGGCCACATGGAGCAACTCAAGGATTTCGTGAAGGCGATTCAAACGGGCCAGCCGCCCAAGATCACCGGCGACGAAGGCCGCAAGGCGGTCGAGATCATCCTCGCCATCTATCAATCGGCGTGGACCGGCAAGCGCGTCTCGCTGCCCCTCGCTAAAGATCCCAAGCGACCGGGCTGAATGAACGACGAAAGCGACGAGCCACACGAAACGAATTTCAAACCGGCTTCAACTGGGGAGTGCGTGACGATGATCCCGTGTTCGCCGGGTGTGGAGCGCGATGGAACCCTATTTTCCGCAGTCGTTGCTGATCCTCAGGCAACTTCGGCGAAATATCTTACCCGCGCATCGAAGCCTGACGCGCAAGCGAAGCAGGACTTCGCTTGCGCGTCAGGCTTCGATAGGTAAATCATTTTCCGGGCGTTGCCTCAGGCTTTTGGCGCGTCGTACCGTGTCTCGATGATCGCCTCTTCGAGCAGTTGTTCAAACAGCTTTTTGGAGCGGTTCTTGTTTTGGCCTTCCTCGATCTTCGCGCGGATCTCTTCCTGCACTTCGCCAAAACGAGTGCGGCCACTTTTTTCCCGCTCGACAACACGGATGATTTGCCATTCAGACGGTCCCTCGTGAGGGGGGCTGAGTCGTCCGACGGGCATCTCGAACAGCAGCTTCTCAAGCTTGGTGTCGGTGAGATTGCCCGGTCCCATCCAGTCGCGCTGGCCTCCCGCTTTGGCAGTCGATCCGTCCGAATACTTCTTTGCGACTTGATCGAACGGCTCGCCGCTGGCCAATTCTTGAGCCGCCGCTTCGATGCGCTTCTTGGCCTCCGACTTGGATCGTTCCGGGCCGAATGAGATTTGAATGTGTTCCCACCGGACTTTGGCCTCGATCGCGAACTCATCGACGTGCTCTTTGTAGTACGCGACCAGATCGAGCCGGTCGATTGGTTCGGGTTTCTCGGACTTCATCACGATGTATTCCATCGCCAACCGTTCGGTCGCGAAGTTGTCCTTCACGTTCTGGAGGGTCGTTCCCTTCTTGTTCAGTTCCAGTTCCAGTTCCGTGCGGGTGGAGACCTTCAACTCGCGTTTCAGCTTGGCGATTTCCTGGTCGAACAGTTGATCGATGTGGCCGTTCATCGCCTTGACTTGATCGGGCTTGAGGCTCGACTTCATGCGTTCGACGAGCAACCGGCGCTGAATGTGTCCGGCGAGATCACGCTTGACCAACATCTCACGGAACTGCTCGAAATCTTCCGGTGTGGGGCGTTGTTGTCCGGGCGGGAGCTTCTCGGGGTGTGACCACAAGAACTGCATCTGTTCGCGGGCCGTGATGATGACACCGCTGTATTTGTCGAGAACATCGCCGTTCAGAATCGGTGCGCCGTTAACGGTCGCGGCCACCTTCGAGTTGAAGATTGCCGAGTCGTCCTTCCAATCGGCCCACGGGTCAGACTTGAGTCCCGAGGCGGTTTGAATCCTGTCATCGCTGTCGGCGGCTTTTTGCACCGACGGATCGCTGGCGACTTGAGTTCCTTCGTCTTGCTCGACGGATGCGACACGACGCGGCGCTTGGATTAGAACGGGGTTCTCATGCTTCTTCTGCGTGCCGTTGCAGGCCACACAACAGAGCCCGATCAGCAGCGAGGAAACAGCCCGACGCATGATGTCCGCCAGCGAGTTGGGAGTGGGGAATTGATTCGATGAGTAATGAAGAGTGGCGCGCGACGCCGTTCACAAAGTCCGGCTTTTCCGAAAGCCGGACTTCTCAGCGCGCCCCGTTCACTCGAAGAGAAGTCCGGCTAACAGAGCTAAGCCGGACTTCAGAGGCGAGACTTCAGACGTGAGATTTCCGCCCGGTGGAAAGGGGCGGGTTTGTAGTCTCAGCCCGGACTGAGCTGCAAGATCTCTTTCAGCAGCCGCAACAGGGCCTTCGTTCCCGGCAGCTTTCCGGTCCCCGCCTTCCTCGGCAGGATCACGCAGGCGTCGCGGTCATCGACGACGCGGATGGTCGCGTGGCTCAACTTGGCCAGTCGCGTGATGAGTTTCGGGTTGCGATACCCCAACACAATGTCGCCTTCATGCAGACGGATGTCATCGATCTGCCAACGCCATGCGAGCAATTGCAATTCACGCTGTTCAAACAAGCGTTCGGCGGGGGTCGGGAGCGGGCCGAAACGATCGCGGAACTCGGTCTTCAATTCGGCGAGCAGTTCGAGCGACGAGACCGCCGACAACTTGCGGTACATCTCAATCTTCGGTCGTCCGTCGGGGATGTAGTCCGACGGGAGAAAGGCTTCGATGGCGAGCGCGATCTCGACGTGATGATGATGCCGCAGCGGTTCGCGCTTGATCGCACGCACCGCGTTCTCCAGCAGTTGGCAGTACAGCTCATAGCCCACCGATGCGATGTGTCCCGACTGCTCGGTCCCGAGGATGTTGCCCGCCCCGCGAATCTCCAAGTCTCGCATCGAAATCTTGAAGCCCGCGCCGAGTTCGCTGTACTCCTCGATCGCCTTCAATCGCCGCATGGCTTGGGGAGTCATCTGCCGCCCGTCTTCCAGCACGAGATAGCAGTACGACTTGTGCTTGTACCGACCGACGCGGCCGCGCAGTTGATGCAGATCGGCGAGTCCGTACCGATCAGCCTGATGGATGAAGATCGTGTTGGCGTTGGGGATGTCGAGGCCGCTTTCGATGATCGTCGTCGCGACCAGCACATCTGTCCGCCCTTCGACGAAGCCGAGCATCGCCCCCTCCATCTCGTCCTCAGTCATCTGGCCATGCACGATATCGACGACCGCTTCGGGAACGATGCGGCGAATCTTCTCGGCAATCGACTCGATGTCGTAGACGCGGTTGTGAACGAAGTACGTCTGCCCGTTGCGGTTCAATTCGCGAACGATGCACGAGCGGATTAGCTCGCCATCCCAACGGCAAATGCGTGTCTCGACGGCCAGTCGATCGTGTGGCGGCGTTTCCAAATTGGAGATGTCTCGCACACCGACCAGTGACATGTGGAGCGTTCTCGGGATCGGCGTGGCCGACAGCGTGAGGACATCCACTTCCAGCCGCATCGTTTTCAGCAGTTCTTTCACCTCGACGCCAAACCGCTGCTCTTCGTCGATCACCAGTAGACCGAGGTCTTTGAACTTCACGTCCTTGCTGACGAGTCGATGCGTTCCGATCACGAGGTCGATCGAACCGTCGGCCAGACCCTTCAAGGTCTCGCGCGTTTCTTGTGTCGTGCGGAACCGGTTGAGCGAGGCGATGTTGAGCGGGAACTCAGCCATGCGTTGGCTGAAGCTGCGGAAATGTTGCTCGCACAACACGGTCGTCGGCACGAGGATCGCCACCTGACGACCGGCATCGACCGCTTTGAAGGCGGCTCGCATCGCGATCTCGGTCTTGCCGTAGCCGACATCGCCGCAGATCAGCCGATCCATCGGACGCGGGCGCTGCTGGTCCTCTTTCGTCTCGGCGATGGCTCGCAGTTGATCGACCGTTTCGGTGTAAGGAAACGCCGCATCGAACTCCTCAACCCAGTGACTGTCGGGCGGACATGCCAGCCCCGGCTTGAGGTCTCGCTCGGCTTGCAGCTTCAGCATGTCGGCGGCCATGTCCCCGACCGCTTCGGCCACGCGCTTCTTCTTGTTCGTCCAACTCGTACCGCCGAACTTAGACAGCTCGACCTTCCCTTTGGTCCCGCCGACGTACTTCTGCACGAGATGGATCAACGAGACCGGCACGTGCATCTTCAACTTGTCGGCGAATTCGAGCGACAACATTTCCTCAACGAGTTCCCCCTTCGTCTGCACTTCCATCCCGCTGAACCGTGCGATGCCATGCGACAGATGGACGACGAGGTCTCCCGGCGAGAGGTCGAGAAACGTGTCGATGGCCCGCGATTCGAGTCGGCTCTTGCGCGGTGCCCGTTGCAGTTCCGTGCGATGAAAGAGTTCGTTGTCGCTCAGCACGACCACCCGCTCCGTGACGAGCCGGAACCCGCGCGAGACGTGTCCGACGCACAGGGTCACCCGGTCGGCAAACGTCTGCGGGACAACCACACCAACCCGAAGCGTCAGCGAGGACGTGAGGTTCTCTGGCGTGGTATCCTGTCCGCTGACAACTTTGTCCGCACTCACGCTGGGTGTTGGTGGTTCGTCCTCGCTCACGCTTCGGGTTGGTGTGGCGTCTTCAACAGTCGCCTTCTTGAGGAACCGCTTCAGTGGCGACTTGCCTGCCGCCATTTGGTCCAACGGAGGAGAACTTTTCGCCGACGATCCGGAACCGGGGGACTCACGTCCCCCGCTCGGAGGGACTGATGTCCCACTCCGTGCCGTCATCCCGCCGGGCGGTGCATCAGTCGCAGGATCGGGCGTTGCTGCGGGAGGCGGCTCGGGGGCATAGACCTCGCGCAACAGCTCGGCCATGCGCTGGCGCGCGGCTTCGTTGTGGCAGGCGATCAAGACGGTCTCGTCCTGCTGAACGACACGTTCGAGTTCCTTGAACGCCTCTGTCTTCGGCCCGCCGAAGCGTTCGATCGACTCGACCCGCAGATGGCACGTCGTGTCATAGCTCCCCGCGACGATCGGCGCGACGTTCAGCCACCCGCGCCGCGAACATCGTTCGAGCGTCGATTCGACGCTGAACAGTCCCTTCGGATCGGCCAGCCGGTCGAGGTACGACTTCCCCTCGCGCACGATCTCATCGAGTTCAAACAGCACGACCCGTGCGGCGGCTGGCAGTGAGTCGAGAATGTGCTCGCCGGAAAGGTTGAGGGGCGAGGAAGGGTTGAGGGTGGAGGGTTGAGGGTGGAGAGGCAGAGCAGAGGTGAACGCTACTTCTTCCTTCTGGCCCTCAACCCTCAACCCTCCACCCTCAACCTCTCTTCCACCCTCAACCCCGCTCGAAAGAATCGTAATCGTCGCCTCATCGAGATCACGCACCTTCCGCTGCGTCTCGACATCGAACAGCCGGATCGACTCGATCTCATCGCCGAACAGTTCCAGCCGGATTGGGTCGGCCGAGTCGGGCGGGAAGACATCGACGATGCCACCGTGAATGGTGAACTCACCCGGCAACTCGATCGCGGTGACACGCTCGAAGCCGCGTGTGATGAGCCAGCGTGTGAGTTCATCCAGATCGACTTCATCACCCACCTTGAGCGACCGCGACGAGACGGCTCGCTCGGCCCGCGACGGCACCGGTTGAATGAGCGCCGCGATCGTGGTCACAACGACGCGCGGCGGAGCATCAGACTCGAAGGCGCGCACCACACGTAGACGACTGCCGAGGATCGGGTCGGTGATCCGCAACTCACTCGGCAGCGACGGCCACGACGGCAGCACGAGCGGCTTCGCAGCACGGCCGCCCTCATCCAGGCCGATCCCAAATGAAGCGATGTCGGCGACAACTTCGTCCAGTTCTCGCTCGCGCGGCAGCACGACCACCACGCAACCGCCCGCCGCTTGAGCCAACGCGGAAACCATCAACGCGCCCGACGAACCCCACGCGCCATCGACCGTCGCCGCACGCCCCTGCTCCACGGCGGCGATCACGTCCCGCAATCCCGGCTGCGCCAGCAACCGCGCGGCGAGACCGGTCAGCGGCGAAACTCCTTGCTGCACATCAACCGACATCGTGTGAGATCGCCTTCCTGAGACCAGCGAACACCCGCACAAGCCGCGAACTGGCTCGCCGGAGTCAATTTCAAAAGTGAGACGGATTCTAGCCGCCGAGTCGGCCTCGCCAAGCGAAGCCGTCTTCGTGGCAGGGCCATCGCCTTTTTCAACGTAGGGTGGGACCAGCTCGCTTCGAGCGCCGGCCCATCAACAGGAAACGTCGAGAAATCTTGGTGGGCCGGCGCGGCGAAGCGCCACTGGTCCCACCCTACACGTTTCGCAGAACCAACAAGGCGATGGTCCGGTCTTCGTGACCCTTGTCGAATTTCGCTCGTCGATCCAATTCGTCAAAAACGCGCGCCGGAATCGGGTCTCTCGCCGCACTATACTCGCAGAACGATGAGCATCGCCGAACCAGACGCCGTGGTGGAAAAGGTCGATGTCGCCCGCAGCGACGCCGAACTGGTCGCTCGTTTCGTCGCGACGAAAGAGGAAGCGGCGTTTGCAGAGTTGGTCCGGCGGCACAGTGGTTTGGTGATGAGCGTCTGCCGGCGCGTGCTGCGTGACGGTCATGACATCGACGACGTGTTTCAGGCGACGTTTCTCGTCTTCATGCGCGATGCGGCGCGCGTCCAGGAGCAGGCGTCGTTGGCGGGCTGGTTGTACGGCGTGGCCTATCGGCTGGCCGTGCGAGTCGCCCAGCAACGGCAGCAGCGGCGGGAGACGGTCCTCCTTTCGAGAACCCCCACGTCCTGCCCCCCCCGTGTCGCTGCCAGCGGCGCGGGAGTTTTTTGGCGGGCAGTCGAATCGTCAGTGAGCGTCGGCCATTGGCTGGAACATCGGTTCTGGCGTTGCAGCCGGTTGCAGGG
>JAYTGQ010000057.1:0-2828 GCA_043733345.1 Schlesneria sp. | reverse complement strand
GCCCGTCGCACCTTCTGGCCGGACCCCTGCCACTGCTTGATCACCAGCTGAAGCTCTGCCCGTTCCTCGTCCGTCAATCGAACCACAGACTTCTTGTGCATCGCCCGCCTCCTTGTGGTCCACGCAGGGTCGTCGAATTCTCAATCAACGCCAACCCGAAGTTTTAGCCGTGACGCGGCACTAGGGCTTTGTCAGGTCTAAATTTGTGGGTTGAAATTGGGCGAAACCCCGGGGCTTCCTTCGCAAAGCCTCAGTCCAGCCCCGGCCACCCAACCCCCAAATTTAGGGCTGACGGGGCACTAGCACGACAGTCAGCATCGGCAGAGAGCGCCACCGCGACACGACCGTACTCCGCCATGATTTCCAGCAGGCGATCTTGCTTCTGTTCGATCTCCGAGGTGACTATCGGCATCGGGCGTTTCGAGGAATTCGGGGCAGGGGGGAGGGCGAACAGAACAAAGGGGTCAGGACTGAATGGCACTGCTTGTTTGTTGGTAAGGGTTTATATCGACTATCGCGTTTGGGCGTGGTTTGGGAGGTCGCTGTGTTTTTGTTGGCGGGGCACGCGGTGGCGGGCGCGAGCGTTTGCCGAGGCGGGGCGTACGTTGAGACGGCCCCGTGAGATTGGGGTTCGGGGGCGGGATGTTCGGGGGGCGGTGTGGGCACCCCTGATATTGGTTGCGTGTCCTGATGTTGGTGGAGTGTATAGAAGCGTGATGTGCTTCTATTAAATGAGTGCGGTGGGGGGTAATCAAATCACCCGCGTGTGATCTCGACCGCGAGGCTCCGTCGGTCGATGTGCGAGCGCGTCAGGCTTTGGGGGCGATTGCGGGCGGCGGCGCGGGGTTCGGTGAGCAGGGCCAGTGGGGCCGGGCGGCGTTTGACGGCGCGGGGTTCGCTGCGATTGGGGCGGTTGGCCACGCGGTGCGAGTGGCCGTTGAGGAGTCGGAGTGCGATCAGGCGTTCGCGGGCGCTGGCGGTGATGATGACGTGTGCGGGGATGGCAGCCAGCGTCCATGTGTTGGCCAGCATTTGCAGGGCCGACGCGAAGCTGAGTTGGTGCGGTCGTCGGCCCGAGGCGACCGCCGATTGCAGGAGCGACTGTCGGACGAGGCGATACGCCAAGAGACCGGTCCAGAGTTCCTGTCGTACTGCCGAGGGCGTCTTGCGGCGGAGGATACCAAGGCTCATCGTGGTCTTGATATCGCGGAGTTCCAGTTCGATACTCCAACGTGAACAATAGAGTGCTGCGATATCGTCGCGTGTCTATTCTTTATGATCGAGT
Organism: Schlesneria sp.; assembly: GCA_043733345.1. Taxonomy (GTDB): domain Bacteria; phylum Planctomycetota; class Planctomycetia; order Planctomycetales; family Planctomycetaceae; genus Schlesneria. Next base: position 1,543 of record JAYTGQ010000057.1, on the reverse strand, counting down.
AGCGAGGTCGCGACGACGAGCGACTCGGTGCGGAAGCCGGGAATCTCGACTCGCACCTCGATCTCGCGCACTTCGAGTTGGTCGGGAAGGCGGTCGTAGGTTTCCTGATCGAGCCATTTGGGCTTTTTCGGCTTGGCCCACTGGACGACATGGTCCTTCGGGCCGAGCCGCTTCCCCCGGGTGAAGTCGGCCGTGCGGTGCTGGTGCAACCGCGTCACGAACTGGACTCCCCCATCTCGCAGCAGCGCGAGCATGAACCAGCCGCCGTAGAAGCGGTCGGCCAAGATTAGGTCGCCCGGGGTTAAGGGGTTGTGCATTTTCTACTTCCGAGAGTTCTGAAAGTAACCCGCAGCGTCAGCGAGGGCGGACATCCAAGAATATATTGATTTCAAATCTCCCTCGCTCACGCTGCGGGTTACATGAATATCGACCACAACTATCGGAAGTATAAAATGCACAGCCCCTAAGTCATCGCCGCGTTGCAGCTTCTCGAACAGCGTGCGGGACAGGGCCGTCTCGCCGGACTCCTGGCCCGCGTACGGTCCCGTGGTCAGCGCGACGACCATCCCCGTGGCGAGCGAGGTCAACGCGACGGCCCGCAGGATCGGGAAGCCGAGCCCCTCGACCTGACTGTTCGGTTGCGGGTACTCGGCTTGGCTCGCCTCGGTGTCGGGCATCGAGAACGTCGTGCCGTCGATGACCAGCGTGCGGAACCCGTGCCACTTCCAGTCGTCGGGGACGGCGGCTTCACACCGCTCCGCGACCCCTTCGGTCAGACGGCGGACGACTCCCTCCGTCACCTTCGCGCGCGTATACGCGCCGGTGTTGGTCGAAGAGACCTCACGCCCCAGTATGGCCCAACACACCGCGACCCGCTGCACCGCCGCCAAACACGATCGCTGCACGTCCGTAAACAACGCCTGCGACAACATCGCCCACAGCGTCATCCCCCTCGTGAAGACCACCCGCGAATCATCTTCGGACGGCGGCTCGTCGTTCGTCGAGCCGATGTTTACCGAACCGTCGTTCGTCGAACCGATGTTCGTCGAGCCGATGTTCGTCGGCTCGTCGTCTTCGCCAAACGACACGCCTTCGGCCTCAAACGCCAGCCGCATCTGCTCGACCGTCAGCGCGTCTTGAAAGGGAAGATCGTCACCCTGCAACAACGACATCCGGACAAGTTCAAACGACCTGTCCTCGCCTCGGCCCCGCCGTGTAAAAGACATGAGACCCTCCTTGGTCCAGCTCGCTCGCCACGTCCAAGAAGGGTCTCACCGAGGGCAAACGAGAGGCCAAGCCGGTCTCACCACCAACCCCAACTTACCGACACGCCCTCGAATTCCCCCGCAAATCCCCGCCGCCAGCACAGGCCCTCGCGTGTGCGGGCCTACCCCTCTGCGCCGATGCAATCTAACAACCCCACGGCAGTGCCATTCACTCCTGACCCGAATGACACTGTCGTGGCCGTAAATGGTGTTACGCTTTGGCGTTACCGGATTCGAGTTGTTTCTTCAGGACGTGGCGGGGTTGCTGCATGAGCTTG
>JAYTGQ010000056.1:0-2829 GCA_043733345.1 Schlesneria sp. | reverse complement strand
GGGAGGGCGAGGCTCCTGCCGAGCCGCGAGTAACAAGCGACTTTCCTCACGCACATGGCTCGGCGGGAGCCTCGCCCTCCCTTTTTCAACAGGCTGCTGAGACTCCCGCCGCCGCCGCCCACTCGGAGTCGCCGCGACCGTTTCGCATTCTGGCCAGCGGCTCGACCGTGTTGCCCCACTCGCGCGATGCGATGACGTGGCGTGTCGGCGATCACGGTTTTCGCATGACTCTGTCGTCGAGCGTGCCGGGGCTGCTGGCTCAACATCTCTACCCGTGGCTGTCCGAATGGCTGGGGCAGCATGGTCTCCGCCCCGAAGCCATCGGCGCGTGGGCTGTTCATCCTGGTGGACCGCGCATCTTGCAGGCATTTGCCGAGGCGATGCGACTCGATCCCAGTCACCTCAACCTCTCGCGCGAGGTCTTGCGACAGCACGGCAACATGTCGTCACCGACCCTGTTGTTCATCCTCGACAGACTGCAACAATCGCGCGCCGCTGGACCCTGCGTAGCGATCGGCTTCGGTCCCGGACTGGCCGCCGAAGCGACGCTGTTCGAGTAATGGAATTCGTCGGGGAAGTCGCTCTTCGTTGGGCAGGGTGGCTCGGCTCGACATCACGAACAGCTCCGGATGTGCCACTGCTGCGGCGAAGCGGTGCCGATGAGGGGCAGGGCCTTCAAGGTGCAAAACCCCGAGGAATCAGGCCCGTAGCCGAATTCGCAAGAATTCGGAAATCGATCGCACGATCCGAATTCTTGCGAATTCGGCTACAAACGCAGAAATCACGACCTTGGAAACCGTGGCAGGTGACCACGATCTCGACGGTCACAGATACTCGTCGTCGTCGAGCAAATCATTCTCGGTGATGACGCGGTGGCCAGCGTTGTTGAGGACACTCAGGGCACCATCGACGTTATCGACGAACATCGCCACCGCGCCGTGGCCGCGACGGCGGTAGAGCAGCGGGTAGGCATGGGAACGTTTGAAGTCAGTCGATCTGCCTGTCGTACTCGGCGTGTGTGCCGATCCAAAACCACACAAAGCCATCCTGCGCTTCGACGGCCAAGGCACGGTAGTGGTCGCCAACTCGTGCCGACCAATACTCGCCAACCTTCTTGAATCTGAGTGAGGGGTGACGCGGATTCTGTTCGAGCAGTTCATAGGCCCGATTGGCGAGCTGTTGAACGTCCGCCGGCAGTGATTGGTAGCAGGCCCAGAAGTCGGGGTTCGCATGGTGGCTCACAGCGGGGTCGTCCGGCCTGCGGCGTGATCTTCCAGGGCTTTCCTCGCCAGTGCATCCAGTTTTCCAGCTCTGGCGTCACGTTCGACCTGGCGGTCCCACGCATCCCATTCATATTCCAGAAACCAGTCACGGAATTGAGTGAATTCCGGCGGGTCTAATTCTTGAACCTGCTGCTCCAACTGTTCAACGCGACTCATCATTTCCCCTTTGACCTTTGCACGAAGCCTCAAAACACTGGGCGGCGAAGACGGATACGACTTTCCATCTACCAGCGACTTTTCAGGCCGCCGAGAGAACCGTGACGGCCCCAAAGTACGTGTTCGACAAAGCGATCAGCAACAGCACTTCCCACCACAACAGGTTCATCCAGCGAATATCGTCCGCACCGGTCAGAAGCCCGATCAATTTGATCCAAGGCAGACCCGTCGCCAAGAAAGTTGCAGCGGCACTCACAATACCAAGCCAACCGAGTGCCCGATGTCCGACAGCAAGCAGGATTGGCCAAGTCAGACCACTCAGGACGAACACAATTATCACTGCAACGGAGACGAATTTTTCCGGTGTCTTGAGTGCTCGCCACCTCGCGGCAAGTTTCTCCCCAAACGGATCGTCATCCAGAAGCGGATCGAACATTCGTCACCGTCTCTCTCAACTGTTCCGCGCTCCGAGTTCCCCGCTTCGCGCTACAGATACTCGTCGTCGTCGAGCAAATCATTCTCAGTGATGACGCGATGGCCGGCGTTGTTGAGGACACTCAGGGCACCATCGACGTTATCAACGAACATCGCCACCGCGCCGTGGCCTCGGCGGCGGTAGAGCAGCGGGTAGGCGTGATGGATGTTGATCTCGGCATTCACGAGCGTCTTGCAGACCTCGTGGAACGGCTTGTCGCCGTCGGGGAGTTCGACGCCGACGACATCGCTTTCGCTGTAGAGGAAGCCGGAGAGTTCGAGTTTTTCTCGGGCGCGGTCGGAGTTGTTGAACATCAGTCGGACCATCGCGAAGTCCACGGAATCGACGATGCTCATCGCGAGGACGCGCGTGTCGAGCGACTCGACCTGTCGCATCAAATCGCTCAATTTGCCGACTCGGTTTTCGAGAAAGACACAAAACTGACGCAGGCATGGCCAGTCTCGGCCGTGCATCGTTTCAGTCTCGGTGTAGTCGCCGTCGCTGAAGCTGCTGGACATAAAACCGCGTGACTCCTTCCCACCGCAGGCCGGTTGTGAAGCGAGGTGACTCGGTCTACCTCGTCTCCGAAAATTGTGCTAGCACTCTAGGCCAAGCTGGCAAACCGGTCAATTGGCGTCCGCAGGCAGCACACCAACCCTGTCGTTGATACACAACGTTAACGGCCATGGGATTTCCACGGGATGAGATTTGCGACAGAGCTTGAAGCAGGATTGATCTGCCACACAAGCCTGGAGCGAGCGGATGTGCGAAGGGATTGTCGAGGAACTGCGGGGGATTGATTTGGGGGACCAGCGGTTGAATCGGCGCAGCGCGCGGGTGATCGAAGCGCTCGCGGCCAACCCGGAGGCCAGCATCAACGGGGCGTGCAACGGGTGGAGCGACACGCTGGCGGCG
>JAYTGQ010000055.1:0-7839 GCA_043733345.1 Schlesneria sp. | reverse complement strand
CCGCCACGACGCGCTTCATCCGGTCGGCATAGACCAACTCAAAGTCCGAGATGTGGCAGACAACCTCCAGCGCACTCCATCGCCCCGGCGGCGCAGGCGTCCGCACCTGCTCGGCCGTGAGTCCGCGAACCGACTCCCGCAACAACGCCGGCCCTGCGAAATAGGCCGTCAGCAGTTCTTCAATGGGATTGGGCAGACTCGACACGATGCAGGCTCCTTGGAGGGCATGGGTTTGAACGGGGCCGTCTTACTCCGCGCGGTGGGTGGCCGGGGTTGGAGCCGCTTTGGGCGAAACCCCGGTCGATGGCGAGTTGTCTATCATGAAATTGACCACTGGTCTTCCAGCCAATCCCACGGGATGGGGTCGGGCTTGAGATCGTTCAACGGCGTTCCTTCATACCATCCGGCGCTCGACCATTTCCAATCGCGAGCGTGTTCGACCAAACCCTTGCGAACCGGATTCATGTGAACGTAATCGATCATCCTCAGCAAAGTGCGCGTAGTCGTGATGTTTCGGTCGTGCCCTCGTCCAGGTTGCCAGAAGTGATGTTCGACAGTCTCTCCCCGTACCACTTGAATTCGAGTCAGCCAGTCGGGCGCTGCGCGCTTCAAAAACTGCACGGCCTGTCGGCTGACGGGTTCCTTGGTTCGCTTGAGGAATTGCGACGTGTCATACACGTCGTCCTGCGGACAGACCACCAGATGCATGTGGTCCGGCATGAACACGTAGGCCCAAAGCCAATACTTCAATTCGCGGCACGCCTCACGAATCTCCGTCGCCAGCCATTGGCACGTCCGATCCTTGGACAACATCTGGAGCCGCCGAAAACAGGAGCAGGTCAACTCGTGAGCATGTCCCGGATCGTTGTAGCCACGGGGACGTTGAAGTCTGTCGCGGTAGTGCATCGGTTTCTCACGTCGATCACGGTGGGGTGGCCAGCGGAGTGGTGGAGTGGTGGAGTGGCCGGGGTTGGAGCCGCTTTGGGCGAAACCCCGGTTGATGACAAGAACTCAAAGAACCACGTCAGGCATCATTGCAAACGCAGGCCGCGTCATCCATCTTGGCACGCGAGAACGTCGTCCAACTTCCCGCCACCGGGGTTTCGCCCAAAGCGGCTCCAACCCCGGCCACCCCGCCGGGTTGACGCCAATGGGGGAGATGTCGCGTGTAGATGGTGATCCGTTTGTCGGGGTCCAACCCGCGAAAGCCCGGCGGTGGTGCGACGGCACGCATGACGTTCTCCCGTAGGATGGGCACTCCTGCCCGTCCGGTCTTCGTGTTGTCGAGAAGGATGGAATGGCGAAACCAAAGGCGAAGACGAAGAGCGGACGGGCAGGAGTGCCCATCCTACGGGGGCGTCTCTGTTCTGGGGTCGGGCGTTCCAATTTCATCTACGAACCACCCGAAAACCGTAGTCGTAGTCCCGGTCACCGGGCGTACTCCTGCTCCGAAAGGCAGCGCGGGTGTCCCAACCACTGACGAGCCACGACCCACCACGCAACACACGATATTCAGAGCCGCTCATCACCTTCGGATCAGCAGTCGTACCACTCCGTTGACCGTAGGCTTTGCCGTCGTACACGTCGAAGCACCATTCCCAAACGTTGCCGTGCATGTCGAACAGGCCGAACTTGTTCGGCGGGTACGAACCAACCGTGGTGGTTCGATTCAGAAACGTCCCTTCGTGGTCGTGCCGTAAGGATTGTCGCCATTAAAGTTGGCTTCGCGGCCGTTGTTCGTGCTGCCGAAGTGGAACGGTGTCGTGGTGGTGGCGCGGCATGCGTATTCCCATTCGGCTTCGGTGGGAAGTCGGTAGCCGGAAGCCTCGGGGAACTGATGTCCCCCGCTCGCCATGGAGACGGTGGCCGACTTGATCGAGCCACCCTCGCGCGTCGCGTTCGTGAGTGTGTAGTACGGCGTCAGACCATCCTTCACGCTCAGCTTGTTGCAAAACTCAATCGCGTCAAACAACGCGACTCTCTCAACGGGGAATTTGTCCGTGTTTTTCCCATGCAACATGCGTACCGCCTCGGGAATCCGACGCCCCGGACCCGACGTTTTCATCCCGTTTATGGTCCTGAACGAACTCGGGTTGGTGCCCATCACGCTCTCATACTCACCCTGCGTGACTTCGCACACCCCCATGTAGAACGGCTGCGAAATTTGCACCGGATGCTGCGGCCCTTCGTCTTCCCGCCGATCACTCTCGCCCGCTGGTGAACCCATCAGAAACGTCCCCGCCAGGATCAGCGTCAGTTTCATGCCGGTTGACCTAGAGGTGATCTCCTTCGCAGTGGTTGACGGACGTGAGGAAGAATTGTCCGAGCCACTGCCGCCAATCGACAGCGCTCTGAGGGATGTCCCGACCTTCAACTCTTTCACCAGCGCCGCAAACAGTTGGATGTAGGTGTCGCGCGGGACCGGCTGACCTTGAGGCAGGCTGCCGAGTTCCCGACCGAGCGCGGCATTGGCCTTGAGGGCCGCGACGAATCTCTCCACCGTGACGCCCGCTTCTGCCGCCGCGAGGTCCAAGTCGAGCGGTTCATCAAATTGAAAGGCGAGCGTCGCGACCGGTTCACTCTTCGCCAGTCCCGTCAGTCCGCAGCGTTTGACTGCCGCCTCGAACCGTTCGCGGTCTTCTGTCAGCTTCGCATTGAGTTCGGCTTTCGCGACATAGACCGCCGTCACGAACTCCACCACCTGCGGGTCGTAGGCGGCGGACTGTGCGAGGACGTGTTCGCGCACCTGATCGGTTTTGTTGAGCATCCCGCTCCAGTGGCAGTTCATGCACGACACGCCGTTGACCACCTCGGGATCGCGACCGCGCCGAACCGCCTCTTTGTCCACGACGACATCGGTCGGTCCCTTGGGAATTTGCGTTCCCTTGTCGTCGGTCAGCATGTAGCCCTGCAAGCCGTTGGGCAGGCTGAAGATCATCTCACCCCCGTCGTGCTGAAACGCCAACTTGCCGTCCGGGCCGGTGGGGCTCGCCTTCAGGTTCTGCCGCCGCCCCGGCTGCTGCGGATCGGCCGGTTTGAAATCGTAGCTCTTCCAGTACGCGCCGTAAGACGACACGTGCCGTTCGATCAGCCGGTTGCTCTTGGACACACCGGACGGAAAGAATCCCGCCCGCATCACGTCGTTGTAGTCGGCCAGATTCTGAGCCACGTTGACGCCGAGCTGCCGCTTCTCGAAGTCCAGCATCTGCTCGGGCGTCTCCGGTAGGCCGAGAATCTTGTTGTAGAGGGGCGGTCGCGAGGCTGAGAACACAAACCAGTCGGCCCGGACGTGTGGCAGTTCGCACTTCGTCATCGCATAGCACGACTGAGCGGCGGCATGGGAGTACGTGACCCGGTACGGATCGGCCGCCACGATCTGCGACCAGGCATCGTTCTCGTTCCACTTGTAGTGCCGCAGGTCGATCCGCAGGATCGTCTTCGTCGGGTCGATGGCGACCGGCACGCGGACCTCACGCCCCCACGACAGACTGTTGACCAGCTTCGACAACCCCTGCCGATGCGATTCGAGTTCGTTGTCCTCGAAGCCCGCGTTGTAGAGATGCGTCAGCGTGAAGTACCGGTAGAACGGCCGGTCGCGGTCGTTGGCCTGCTCCAAGTCCTTCAGCATCACCGCCAGCATCTCGACCGGACTGACGAAGGCCCGCTTGATCTCGGCCCCGAACGCGGGAGCGTCCGCCTCGATCCACTTTTTCAGCGTCTCGATCTCGCTCTTCGGCAGCTTGTCCCCATCGGGCGGCATCTCCCCTTTGACCACGCGCTGGAGTAACTTCGATTCATCGGCACTGCCGGGGACCACCAACTCCCGCACCAGCCGCTTGCGATTGAGGGCATAGTTGAAGCCCCCCTCGTTCGCGCCGCTCTCACCGTGACACGAGAAGCAGCGGTCCTTGAGAACAGCCTGCGCGTTCTTCGCCAACGCGGCGGCGTCCTGTGCAGAAACGGCGTTTGTCGAAACAATCAGGCAACAGAATCCCACGACCAGTGATCGCATACGGCACCTCGGAGAAAGTCACAGTGAACGGGCGTCGGCAATGTAAACGGAGCTGGCTCAAAAATCTTCCCGCAGAAATGGCAATCACGCTCGTTTGTAGGATGGGCACTCCTGCCCGTCCTACGGACTACGACGCGAACCGCTGGCGGAGGGCGGTGACGAGACTGCCGACCGTTTTGTCGGCTTCTTGGCGGATGTCGTTGGCGTTGCCGCCCGCTTCAAGTGCGGCGAGTTGCGTGTCGAACTTGTCGCGCCACTTGCGGCAGCGTTTGAGCAGTTCGTCGCGCTGCGGCGCAGGCAGGCGATCGTGAGGGGCCTCCAACAAGGTGACGCAGGCGCGGCGGAAGTCGGACAGGTCGCGACGCAGTTGGTCGAGCGTGTCGTGTGGACGACCGGACCATTCGTCGGCGCGATCGGCCAAGCGGTCGAGGTATTTTTCAGCGGTGACATCCGACGCAAACGTCCCGGATCGGTTCCAGCCCCAAGCAAGCGAGTCGGCTCGCGGCGGTGTCCAGAACATCAGCAGGAGAGCCGCAACCAACGCTACGACTCCCGCCATCCACCAAGCGCCGCGCGAGCGACTTGTAGGATGGGCACTCCTGCCCGTCCGGTCTTCGTTTTCGTTCGCATTGAGTGGCGACGAGGCGGCGAGAGTTGACGAGGAGAGAGGAGAAGCGAGAGTCGAAGAGCGGACGGGCAGGAGTGCCCATCCTACGGCGGCTGCTTGCAGATGCTCGGTCGTGCGCGGGACGGTGCGCCAGTGATCGCCGCCGTCGAGGAAGACTCGCTCTTGCAGTTCGAGCAGTCGCTTAGGATGGACCAGCAAGCCTTGAAGCTGAGAGATTTCGAGACGGCCGAGTCCGTGCTGCACGACCTCGGACAGCTTCCCGTCGCAAACGTCTTCCAACGATGGACCGTCTCCGTCGCCATGCACCGCGCGCAGCATGGCCACCAAATCGCCAAGTTGCAGGCCGACCAACTGCTGCTCCAGCCAGTCGGCCAGTTGTGTTGAGTCCTCGGGAATGTCGCAGGCAACCAGCATCACGACACCCTCCGTTCGAGGCACTCTTTCAACTGTTGCTTGGCGCGATGGAACTGCGTCATCGCCGTTTTGACGGGCGTTCCCGTCTGTTGGCTGATGGTGTCGAAGCTCTCGCCACGCAGTCGGGCTTCCACAACGCTCCGTCGAGTCGGATCGAGCAGTTCGACACACGAACGAACTTCCGCCAACCGTTCGTCGTTGCTGTCATCGGTCACATCGTTCGCAGTCAGCCGCGCAGCCGTCTCGTCAGTCATCGGCTGTTCTTGGCGTTGACGCTGCCAGTCGATCAACTTGTTCCGCGCGATTTGAAACAGCCAGCCTCGCAAATGTTGGCCATCGAACTCGGCGGCGCGAGTCCAGACGCTCGCCCACACTTCCTGAGCCAGATCGCGAGCGACATCCAAGTTGGAGGTCCGCGCCGCGAGAAAGGCCAGCAGGTCCGCCGCGTGTGCGTCGTACCAATCGCTCACCCCAGCGTGCAGCTTTGCTGCGCTCGCAATGTCGCTCGCGGTGTCTTGCTCAGAATGCTGCGTCGGTGCCGTCATGCCGCAGAGGATTGTCGGCGGCACGACGACACGCAAGCGACCCGTAGGATGGGCACTCCTGCCCGTCCGGTCTTTGCTCTCGACTTTGTCGTTCCGTTGGAAAGGGGGATGCTTGAAAGAACGAAGAGCAGACGAAGTGCGGACGGGCAGGAGTGCCCATCCTACGGGTGTGTGGCGAAGACCTGACCGTCACGACACGCGCACGCGGCGAGTCACCGGGACCGAGACGGTGCGGTGACGAATCACCTCGGCGCGGTACGCTCGCCCGCAGTGGTCGTACCTCGTGACCCATGTTGAGTACGCCTCGACCCGCTGTTCCCAAACGGTCACCGTCTGGTAGACCGGTGGCGCGTAAGGCCGATCACAAGCCGTTGCTTGGCCCGCACCCATCCACCCGCCCGCCAAAATCAACACCGCTCCCCAGACCTTGCTCATAGGCATTCTCATCGCATCGCTCTCTTTCTGTTTCGGTCGAGATCCCGATTTGTCGGTGAGGCATCTCACCAACCACACACAGAGAACGGAGGACTTCCCCAAATCTTCCCGAGAACTTTTGCCATTCCCAAAAAGTCTCGACCGCGTCTGGACGAAACATCCGACGGCCGATCAAGTCGGACCTCTGATCGTCATCAACATCGGCGGCAACCGGTTTCGACTGATCGCCGCCATCCACTTCAATCGCGGCAAGGTTTACATCCGCCACGTCCTCACCCACACCGACTACGACCGAGGGGACTCACGTTTCTCGCTAAGAACTTGTCCAAGAATTACGCCGTGTTTTTGAACAACACCCACCCGAAGCGTGAGCGAGGACCGATGTCGCTCGACTCTCGTCCTCGCTCACGCTTCGGGTTGGTGTTGTTCTTGGACAAGTTCTCAGGAAGGCAGAGCCATGACCACCAAAACCAAACCCGTTACCAAGAAGACCGCCGTTCGCGTTGGCACTCCGTCGGCTGCGTATTGGTCGCTGCTGGAGCGATTTCCGTTGCGGCCGCTGACGACGGCGAAAGACCTTGATGCCGCCATCGCTCTCGTGGACGAACTGATCGACCGCCCGAAGCTCGATGCGTGGGAGCCAGCCTTTCTGGATGTTCTCGGCGATCTCGTTGAGGCGGCGGAAGAGGAGCAACATCCCCTCGACGCGGCTCCCGATGGCGAAACGTTCCTGACACTGTGCGAGCAGAAATGTGTCACGCAGCAACAGGCCGCATTCGAGACGGGCATCGCCAACTCGACACTTTCATCCGTGATCCACGGCAAACGCCGCTTCACCCGCGACCACTTGCGTCGATTGTCGGCGTACTTCGGTGTCCCGGTGGGAACCTTTGCCGAGTGAAGTTCACGGCTGCTCCCACGTCGAGCGAAGTGATGCTGGCAGCGGTGTCGATGACTCGGATCGTGACGAATCGGCGGCAGGCGGTCTTTGGCGGGGACGGATGCCTTCCTGCGAACAGGCTGCTTCCGGATTTACAGGCGACTTCCGGTTTTGCCGTCGAGCAGTGCTACACAGGTCGCTCCGATGGCCTCAAAACCGGCAGGAAGGAAGCTTGTTGTTTTGGTCGTTGGGACGGATTCGGCGCGGTTCGCAAAACCGCGATAGGTAGTGTGGGTGGCCGGGAAAAACCTAACAACCGGGCCACCCCCAACAGCAATGCCGCAACGTGGTCGAGACTCAACGGCAGCAAGTCGCCTGCGGGCGGATTCCTTCTGACTGTGAGCGTGCCTGCTTCGAGGATCATCCGTCGCGATTGCTCAACCAGGTTCAACCGATCAGGTTTGAGGCGGGCGGGACGGTCACTCTCATCGTCCCAATGCAGCGTTCGACCGTCGTCTGTCGAGTCCCACAGACGCGACAAACACGGCTGCGACGGGTGTACGTTCCGTTCACCGCATGGGCGATCTTGAGGACTCTCAGCATCCCGTGAGACAATCGGACACTGGACACCGCAAGCCGACAACGGTCGAAGTTCGTGACATGGTTCAGCCCTTCGTTGGATCGGTCGATCAACACGGCCGTCGATCAGCAATGCAATGAGTCACAGCCTCGCCCGCTCCAACGTCGCATCACCCCGCAGCGCGGCGAGATGTTCCGCATGAGCCAGCAGCGCCGCTCGGTCATGGGCAACCCGCATCGGCCAGAGTTAGCAGCCTGTTGAAAAACGGCTGTCGGGAGGGCGAGGCTCCTGCCGAGCCGCGAGAAACAAGCGACTTTCCTCACGCACACGGCTCGGCGGGAGCCT
>JAYTGQ010000054.1:0-2833 GCA_043733345.1 Schlesneria sp. | reverse complement strand
TCGTTCTCGCCCGGCGACCTGCTGGTGGCCGACCGTGACTTTTGTTCGTTCTTCATGGTCGCGCTGCTGCTCGGACGCGGCGTGCAGAGTTGCACGCGGAGGCACCAGAAACGGCACTTCGATTTCCGCCGCGGCCGCCGTCTTGGCCAGCGCGACCACTTGGTCACTTGGACACGACCGCAGCGTCCCCAATGGATGGACCAGGCGATGTACGACACGATCCCCGCGACGCTCCTGCTGCGCGAGTTGCAGTTCCATGTGAGCCAGCCGGGCCGCCGCACGACGGTGATCACGATCGTGACCACCCTGACGGATGCGCAGGTCTCTACGAAGGCCGATCTCGCCGAACTGTACGGCTTCCGCTGGAACGCGGAACTCGATATCCGTGCGATCCAGCAGAACCTGAACCTCAACCACGTGCGCTGCCAGTCGCCGAAAATGGTGCGGCGAGAATTGTGGGTGACACTGCGGGCTTATCATCTGGTCCGCACCACGGCGGCGGCGGCGGCACTGTTATATAACACGCGCCCGCGCCAGATCAGCTTCACCGGCACGTGCCAATATATCCTCGCGTCTTGGATCGACATGGTGCGCGGCCGCATCCCCCCGGACAGGCTGTCGGCCCACTGCCTCGCGCTGCTGTCTCAGATCGCCACCTGCGACGTGGCCAACCGTCCCGGCCGCATCGAACCCCGCGTCCTGAGACGCCGCCGCCACAACTACAAGCTGATGCAAGAACCCCGCCACGTCCTGAAGGAAAGACTCGAATCCGGCAACGCGAAAGCGTAACAGCAGTTACGGCCTCGACAGTGCCATTCGTCGCAGGCCCCAAAACGTAACGCACCGCACATCACCACTCGGCCTCACGACATTGACCCACCCCGACGCTCCGAACGAACCGGCCGAACATGACCGCACAAACATGACCGGCCGAACGTCACGAACACCGCGCCCCGGGGAGGCCCGCTCACTCCGATCTGACAATCACCCGTTCTCTGCCCGCGACCTCATCACGAGGATGTCTCAGCGTGCGCGCAGTCCTCGGGACGCGTCTCCTCAGCATGTTCCACACCCGAGCAGAACGAGGGACGCAACGGACAGGGCCTGGCTCGCACCCGATGATCGTCGTCAACTCAGGCCACCATTCAGGCCGTGCCATTCGGCTCTGTCCCGTAAAACGAATTCGCCGCGCGGCGCTAGCCCCGGTTCCCGACAAAACAACCGGGGCTAGCGCCCTGCGGCTGATTTACGAGACAGAGCCTCGGCTGAGAGCAGGTGAAATGGCTTCAGACAAGGCGGCGGCCAGCCGCTTTAAATCATCGTCGCTGTGAGCCGTGGTCACCACGATGCGCAGTCGCGACGTGCCCTGCGGGACGGTCGGCGGACGAATGGCTCCGACGAGAAAACCCTGCTCCTCCAGTCGGCTCGCCACGCGAACAGCGGCGTGCGGGTCTTTCAGCGGGATCGGAATGATCGGTCCAACGGAGTTCGGTGACGGTTCAATCCCCGCCGCCAACAACATCTGACGGAACCCCGTTGCTGCGGTGTCAAGACTTGCGCGACGTTGTGGCTCCGCAGTGATGATCTCCAGCGCGGCGATGGCGGCCGCGCACAGAGCCGGAGGCAGCGCCGTGGAGTAGACCTGCGTGCGGGCGCGGTTCCAGAGAAATTCGATCAACTCATTCGATCCGGTGACAAAGCCCCCGAGCACACCGACCGCTTTGCTCAGCGTGCCGATGCGCACGTCGATGCGTTCCTCGACACCAAGTTGTTCCGCCGCGCCGCGGCCTCGCGCCCCGAAGACGCCGGTGCCGTGAGCTTCATCCACAATCAAGGCGGCATCGAACTGCCGAGCCAAGTCGCACAATTCGCGGAGTGGAGCGAGGTCGCCGTCCATGCTGAAGACGGCGTCGGTCACGATCCAACGGCGCTTCGCGGCGCTGGCCTGACGAAGCTCGCGCGAGACAACCGACAGGTCGTCGTGCCGGTAGACACGCAGCGTCGCACGGGACAATCGACAGCCATCCACGAGACTCGCGTGGTTTAGTCGATCGCAAAGAACCACATCGCCGGGACCGGCCAATGCGGCCACGGTCCCCACGTTGGCAGCCATTCCTGTCGGAAAGAGGATCGCCGCAGGTTGGCCTTCAAATTCGGCGAGACGTTGCTCCAGCCGCTCATGCCAGTGACTGCGACCACAGACGAGGGCACTCGCTCGTGAGCCAACTCCCGACTCGGGCAGCACCGCTGCTGCCGCTGCGATCACACGCGGATCGCCAGCCAAATTGAGATAGTCGTTCGAGGCGAAGTTGAGGATGCGACGACCGTCGATCTCACACCACCCGTCACCGAGCGGTTGAATACAGCGACGGCGACGAAGGAGTCCCTCCGCTTCCCACTCACGCAACTCGTCACTGATCCAGCCGAGTATTCCAGACATTGTGTCCGCCAATTGTCGAGGCATTCATCCCTTTCGTCACACGAGCGAAAGTATCGCGAGTTCGACCAACAGGCGTGAAGTGAGCAAAGGAAGACGTGTCCGACAGAAGTCAAAGTAGTAGGCACACTCCGTGTGCCGTTCACCGAATTCCTCTGCGAATGACGGTCTCGCGGACGGCACACGGAGTGTGCCTGCTACTTTTGTCGGACACGTCTTGGAACATCAAGGCCGGTCTCATCGGCAAAGGAACGGAAGATTTACGAAAAGAGGGCCGGTAGAACCGCAGCACTAGATGTCGAACAACTTTGTCTTGAGGGGTTCCTCACTAGCCCGACGCGCAAGCGAGGGCTTCACTTTCGACAACGGTTTGCCCTCGCTTGCGCGTCGGGCTAG
>JAYTGQ010000053.1:0-7849 GCA_043733345.1 Schlesneria sp. | reverse complement strand
GTTACGTGAAGATGCTCGGACAGGACGATGCCGACCCGAGCCAACTCACCAACGAAGAGATCGCGGAAGACCCACGGTCGTATCTGGCGAAGAACGTCTGGCAGCGGATGGCGATCATCTCGGCGGGCGTCATCATGAACATCATCACGGCGGTAATGTTCGTCGGCTGTGCGTTCGCGATCGGTGTTGATTTGCCACCGAACGTGATTGGTGAGGCTCGCCCTGGAATGCCCGCGTGGATTGGTGGAATCAAGCCCGATGATCGGATCGAGAAGATCAACGGCCGCGTGATTTCAACATTCGATGACCTCCGGCTGAACGTCGCCGTGCTGTCGCATCCGCTGACAATTGAAGGCCGTCACAAAGATGGGACCGCGTTTACGTTGGACGTACGGCCGGTCACTCAAACGACAACGCCGCAAATTGGAGTGGCTCCATCGCTGAGTCTGAAAGTTCTTACCGATCCGAAGGGAAAGATCCCGTTCGTCGGCTTGGGGACGGCGGCGGCTCGTGCGGAACCAGCATTTGAGCGTGGCGATGTCATCGCGGCTGTCGGTGACCAACCGGTCAAGACGTACACGGAACTGACCCAACGACTGGCCTCGCGCACCGAGGGTCCGCTCAAGTTGGAGGTCTGGCCGAATGGAGATCAGACGCGATCTAAAACGGTCACTGTTCCGGACAACTTTTTTCGAACGCTGGGGCTGTCGATGGACACGGCTCCGATCATGGCCGTGCAGGTGAAATCCCCCGCAGAGAAGGCGGGCCTGAAAGTCGGCGACAAGCTGGCGAGCATCAACGGACGCACGATCGGCACCGAGATCAACCCGCTTCAGCTCCCCAATGAATTTGCCAGCCTGCACGGTCAGACCGTCAGCGTGACCGTCTCGCGTGACGCGATCGGCGGCGGACAGACGAAGGAAGAACTGATTGTCACACCTGAGAACCTTCCAGGCTGGATCGAGCAACCGATTTGGGAAGGTGAACCGCTTTCGATCCCTTCCATCGGTGTCGCCTTTCATACGATCCCCGTCGTGCTGGCCGTTGATCCAGACAGCCCGGCCGCGAAGGCCGGGATCAAGCCGGGGCCGCTCACGAAAGTCAAACGGATCGAACTGATCCTCGCCAAAGATGCCGCCGCCGACCGCCTGAAGGACCGCAACTTCGCCATCGCGTTTGACGAAGCCAAATCAAACAACTGGTGTTTTGCGTTCTGGCAGATGCAAGTGTTGCCTCAACGAACAGTGAAGCTGACGTTGACTGAAGGGACCGAAACGAAGGTCTACGAATTGTCGCCTCAACTCGATCCGACTTGGCCGCTGCCAATCGTGCAGGGGCTGCGAATGCACGATGAGGAAATCCGGTTGCAGGCCGACTCACTCGGCGAAGTCTGGTTCATGGCGACGAACTACACGCGGAATTCGGCGATCAGCATCTACCTCACATTACGGGGACTTTGCACGGGACAGGTTCCGCTGGCCAATCTCAGCGGGCCGTTGGGGATCGCGAATGCCGCCGTGCAAATCGTCAAACACAGCGTGCCGCAGTTTCTCATGTTCCTCGCGTTCCTCAGCGTGAACTTGGCGGTGCTCAATTTCCTGCCGATCCCCGTGCTGGACGGCGGTCACATGGTCTTTCTGCTGTGGGAGGCCGTGACCCGTCGTCGCCCCAGCGAAAGGATCGTCATCGGGGCGAGCTACCTCGGGATGGCGTTCCTACTCAGCCTCATGGTGTTTGTGATCGTGCTGGACATCGGTCGCTGGTTCAAACCGTAAGGCGGATCGCATTGTGGGGCTGCATCGTCATGAATGAACGCTCCTCAAAAGTGGCCACCGCGCGACGCATCCCGGTGATTGGTGTGGTGGGCGGAATTGGTTCGGGGAAGAGTTCCGTCGCGCGGGAAGTGGCTGCGTTGGCGAACGTGTACGTCATTGATGCTGATCGTCTCGGGCATGATGCCTTGCTCGACGAGGGCGTGAAGGTTGCTCTCCGGCGGCAGTTTGGCGACGGCATCTTTGACGTGGCGGGAGAAGTCCAGCGCGGCTCTGTCGCGCGCTGCGTGTTCGGTGACAGTGAGTCGCATCGCACCGCGCGGCACGCGCTGGAGCAGATCGTTCATCCGGAGATCGCGCGGCGGATCGCGACTGAGATCGCGCAGGCGGAAGCGGCGGGACAAGCCGCCGTACTCCTCGACGCGGCCGTACTGATCGAAGCGGGCTGGCGGCGGCTGTGCGATGCCGTGGTGTTCATTGACGCACCGGAAGACTTGAGGCTCAAGCGAGTCCAGCAGCGGAGCGGTTGGTCGCTCGAAGAGCTTCGTCGCCGCGAGGCCAGCCAACTGAGCTTGCCGGAGAAACGCAGGCAGTGCGACGCCGTCATCTCCAACGCGACCGATGTGAGGGAGAGCGGGCAACAGTTCCTCAATTTTTTGCGAGCTCATTGGAGCATCGGTTGCAAACCGCCTGCGGAATCGTCACAACAATTGCCGACGAATTCAGAGTCCCTCCCACCTCGCTGATTCCCCCAACTCCTGTCTCCACTCCAAGCCACCCCTCCGGGTCACGCTTGTTCCCAGCATCACCTTCCCGCCGCATGGAAGCGGGTCTGCCTGATTCGACCAGTTCATCCCCGCCTTTCCCGGTGTCGCCTGTTCCACATTCTCGTTGGTATGGGAGACGCTTCGCCGCTGACTGCGGCAGTCCCGATTTCTCCCGTCTTGAGTTCTCAGAGCCATGAAACCACGTCCCACCATCGGTCGCAGCAATCCATCCGCCGGAGCCAGTTGGGATCACGCCGAAGATGCTCCACCGCTCGCGTTCGCTCGCGAAACGCCGCTCGTCGTACCGTCGCCACCGCTCATCGTCCAATCAGCCGCCCCGGCGATCGTTGATGACGATGAGGACGACGAACCGAACTTCGTCAATGACGAACGGTACGAGCAGATCAAGCGAGGCGAGGGCGACATCCACATCGCCGAACTCCAGCGGCTCACGATGAAAGAGCTGATCGTTCTCGCTAAACAAGAGAACATCACCGAGTACACCGGGCTGAAGAAACAAGACCTCATCTTCAAAATCCTCAAGGAGAGGACGAAGATGAACGGGCTGATGTTCGGTGAGGGAACTCTGGAGATTCTTCCCGACGGCTTCGGCTTCCTGCGCAGTCCCGACTATCACTACTTACCATGTCCCGACGACATCTATGTTTCACCCAGTCAGATTCGTCGGTTCGGCCTGCGGATCGGAGCGACGGTCGCCGGACAGATTCGCCCGCCAAAAGAGAACGAACGCTACTTCGCATTGCTGCGTGTGGAAGCGGTCAACAATCAAGACCCGAACCTGCTGACCGAGAAGGTCTTCTTCGACGACCTCACGCCGCTGCATCCGACGCGCCGCTTGAAACTGTGCAGCGACCCAAATCAACTCAGCACGCGCGTGGTGGACATCGTCGCTCCGATCGGGATGGGACAGCGCGGGTTGATCGTGTCGCCACCGAAAGCGGGCAAGACGATCCTGCTCCAACAACTCGCCAAAGCCGTGTTGGCGGGAGACCCCGAGGTGTACGTCATCGTGCTGCTGATCGACGAGCGGCCGGAAGAAGTCACCGACATGGAACGGCAGGTCAAAGGCAAAAACTGCGAAGTCATCAGCAGCACATTCGACGAGGCACCCAGCCGCCACATCCAAGTCGCCGAGATGGTCATCGAAAAGGCGAAGCGGATGGTCGAGTACGGCCAGAACGTGGTGATCTTCCTCGATTCGATCACGCGCTTGGCGCGGGCCTACAACACCGAGTGCCCCAATTCGGGAAAGATTCTGACCGGTGGTGTCGATGCCAGCGCGCTGCAACACCCGAAGCGGTTCTTCGGAGCGGCCCGCAACATTGAAGAGGGCGGCAGTCTGACGATCGTCGCGACGGCGCTCGTCGATACCGGCAGCAAGATGGACGACGTGATTTTTGAAGAGTTCAAAGGGACGGGCAACACCGAACTGCATCTCGACCGCCGCATGGTCGAGAAACGCGTCTGGCCCGCCATCGATGTGAACAAGTCGGGCACGCGTCGCGAAGAACTACTGATGACGGAAGAAGAACTGCGGCGCGTCTGGATTCTGCGGCGAGTTATCAACGACATGAACCCGGTCGAGGCAATGGAAATGCTGACCCACCGCATGAAACGGACGAAGACGAACGACGAGTTTTTGATGGGCATGAACGGGTGACGCGGTGGCTGAAGTCCGGTGACTGAAGTCCGGCTTAGCTTTGTTAGCCGGACTTCTCTACGAGAGACGTTACCCCTCAGCCGGATGAGGATGGCGCATTTCACACTAACCCGAAGCGTAAGCGAGGACTTGTGTTGCCTCCTCGCTTACGCTTCGAGTTCGTGTCGGCTTCATCCGCGAGCGGTATCTCCCGGCTGAGAAGTCCGGCTAACAAAGCTAAGCCGGACTTCGAGAGGGAATTGAAAGTTGAAAGAGGAAAAGGCGAATCGAATGCCGAAAGCCGTGTTGGAAGGTTCTCTGATCGCTGGCGATGACCGGGCGGCGATTGTCGTTTCGCGGTTCAATGATCTCGTGACAGAGCGACTCCTCGCGGGCGCGGTCGATACGCTGCATCGTCACGGAATGGCCGATGATCGGATCACCGTGGTGCGCGTTCCCGGCGCGTTTGAGTTGCCATTGGCAGCGCAGCGACTGGCTCGCAGCGGTCAGTTCACGATGGTCATCTGCCTGGGAGCGGTGATTCAGGGAGAGACGACTCACCACGAATACATCAACCACCAGATGGCGGGCGGAATTTTGCAAGCGTCACTTTCGACCGATGTCCCGGTCACGTTCGGCGTCCTGACATGTCCGACGATGGAACAAGCTCTCGATCGTGCGGGAGGCAAGGCGGGCAACAAGGGTATCGAAGCGGCACTCGCGGCCATCGAGATGGCCAACCTGCTGCGGTCAATGAAGGCGCACGGACTTTGATTCGTGAACGTCGCGTGCTTTCAAGGGTGTTTTCCATTCCGCGCATGAGCGGATTTGTTTTGGATTGAGGTTTTCTTCGTATGGCCGGTCGTCGTCATCAAGCTCGTGAAGTCGTCATCCAGATGCTGTATCAACGGGATTTGAATCCCGATGCGACTCTCGGTTCGATTCGGGAGCAGATTCGCGAGGCATTGCCGGACGAATCACTCAACCGTTTCGCTTGGGACCTCTTCGCGGGTGTGACCGAGAACCGCACCACCCTCGATCAACGCATCACCGTGGTCGCCGCCAATTGGTCTGTTAGCCGGATGCCCGCCACGGATCGCAACGCCATTCGACTCGGTGCTTACGAGTTGATCCACACGGACACTCCCGCAGGCATCGTCATCGACGAGGCCCTCGAACTGGCGAAGAGCTTCGGCGGCGCAAACTCAGTCGGGTTCGTGAACGGCATCCTCGACCGACTCATTCCCGAAGAGAAGCGGATTCGCAAACCAGACCGATCCGAACCACAGCCTGCTGCCTCGGAGGATTGAGGCGCAGAGCAGGCGGCTCTCCTGCTCGTGATGCGGGGCTTTGTCGAAGAGTGTCCCGGACGCTCAAAGCGTCCGGGACACTGCGAACACAACTAGCCCGACGCGCAAGCGAGGGCTTCACGTGAAACCAATGCAAAGCCCTCGCTTGCGCGTCGGGCTAGTCTGCCATGGGCGCATCCGGCTTTGGTCGAAAGCACAGGCGAGCCGCTTGTGCTACGCCTTGAGCTTCGCGCCGGTCACGGGCTTCAGCACCAACATGCCCAGCGGCGGCAGTGACAGCGAGATGTGCTGGTTCTGTCCGTGGCAGACTCCCGCCTGGCTGTAAACGCCGCCAGCGTTGCCCAGCCCGGAACCTCCATAAACGGTGGCGTCCGTGTTGAGCAACTCGGAATAGAAGCCCGCCGCAGGGACGCCGATCTTGTAGTCGTGTCGCGGAACGGGCGTGAGGTTCAGCACCACGACCACAAAATCGCCGGGTTCTCGCGCTTGGCGGACATAGCTGTAAACACTGTTCTGCCAGTCGTCAGCCGAGATCCAGCGAAAGCCTTCGCCCGAGTTATCGCATTGATGCAGAGCTGGTTCGCTGCGATAGATGCGGTTCAAGTCGCGGATCAAGTGCCGCACTCCGTCATGCAGCGGCTGTCCGATGAGTGGCCAGTCGAGCTGGACGTTGTGGTTCCACTCGGTCCACTGCGCGATCTCGCCCCCCATGAACAGCAGCTTCTTGCCGGGCTGCGTGTACTGGTAGCCGTAGAGCAGCCGCAGGTTGGCGAACTTCTGCCACGGATCGCCGGGCATCTGTGACAGGAGCGACTGCTTGCCGTGAACGACTTCATCGTGAGACAGCGGCAACAGGAAATTTTCGGTGAAGGCATAGACCATCCGGAACGACAATTCGTTCTGATGATGCTGGCGGTGCAGGGGGTCGCGGCGCATGTAACGCAGCGTGTCGTTCATCCAGCCCATGTCCCACTTCATGCCGAAGCCGAGTCCACCGGTGTAGACCGGTCGCGAGACTCCGCCCCACGAAGTCGATTCCTCGGCAATCGTCAGCACGCCGGGATAGTCTTGGTACAGCAGCGTGTTCATGTCCTTGAGGAACTGGATCGCTTCGAGGTTCTCGCGGCCACCGAACATGTTCGGCACCCATTCACCGTGCTTGCGCGAGTAGTCGAGGTACAGCATCGACGCAACCGCATCCACGCGCAGACCGTCGATGTGATACACGTCGAGCCAGAAGCGGGCGCTCGACAACAGAAAGTCGCGGACTTCATCGCGGCCGTAGTTGAAGATCAGCGTCCCCCAATCGGGGTGAAAGCCCTTGCGAGGGTCGGAGTGTTCATAGAGGCACGTCCCGTCGAACGAACCGAGCGAATGACCATCGGTCGGAAAGTGGGCGGGAACCCAATCGACGATCACGCCGATCCCCGCCTCATGAAACAGATCGACGAACTCCATGAAGTCGTGCGGCGATCCGAAGCGGCTGGTCGGTGCGAAGTAGCCTGTCGCCTGATAGCCCCACGAGCCATCGAAGGGAAACTCGTTGATCGGCATCAACTCGATGTGCGTGTAGCCGAGTTCCTTCACGTAGTCGATCAGCAGCGGAGCCAACTCGCGGTAGTTGAAAAACTGCCGACCATCCTGCGGTCGCTTCCACGAGCCGAGATGGACCTCATAGATCGAGACCGGTTGCTCGTACCAGTTCATTCGTTCGCGCTGGTCGATCCACGTGCGATCGCGCCACTCGTGGCCGTTCAAATCGCAGATGATCGACGCACTCTTCGGCGGAACTTCGGCCGCGAAGGCGTAGGGATCGATCTTCTGCAACAGGTGGCCGTCGCGCGTTCGCAGCGCAAACTTGTAAGCGTCACCCTGCTTGAGTCCCGGAATGAAGCCCCACCAGACACCGTTGTCGCTGGAGTTGAGCGGGTGGCGACCGTGCATCCACGAGTTCAGGTCACACAGGACCGAGACCTCGCTCGCGTTGGGTGCCCAGACCGAAAACTTGGTCCCGGCAACGCCGTCTTGAGTGTCCAAATGCGCACCCAAGTGGCGGTAAAGAGTCGATTCCATTCAAGAGAACCTGCGAGAGTGAACCACTTGAGGGGCAAGCGGCTGCGGGGTTGATACCCCGCATGGATTAAGGATGGCTATTTCACACTAACCCGAAGCGTCAGCGAGGATGTGAGCGGCGTCCTCGCTGACGCTTTTTGAAGTTGCGCAGTTGCGTTTCGAAGTAGTTGAATTCGCAAGAATTCAGCCTTTTCGGCACCTGCGAAGCCCCTGAGTTCTTGCGAACTCAGCTACAAAACGCGAGTGCGCAACTTCAAAACTGACGCT
>JAYTGQ010000052.1:0-2838 GCA_043733345.1 Schlesneria sp. | reverse complement strand
CCGCAGGGCGCTAGCCCCGGTTTGTGTCATCCAAACCGGGGCTAGCGCCCTGCGGCTGATCGGGAAGGATTCGGATCTCAGTAGCCTTCATCGCTCCGCGTGAAGACAGCAGAACGAGAGTGACCGTCTGACTCAATCTCGACACCGCACTCGCACTCGGCGGTCTTCACGCGGAGCGATGAAGGCTACTTTGGATTGCGTTGCTTTTGGAACGGGGCCGATTCGATCACCCCTTGAATCAGCGAACTGAATTTGCCGCCGCTGTCGGTCAGCCGCCGCACGATCACGTCGATCGTGTGTTCGTCCGTCTCTTCAAGCCCACGCCCCAAGGCATAGACCAACATTTTCTCGGTGACGCAGCGGTAGAAGTCGGTGGCGTGGCGATCACGCAGGATTTTCTTGAGGTCGCGGATGTCGTGAAAGGTCTCGCCGGTGATGAGCTTGCCAGAGGCGTCGATCGGTTGCTGCTTCTCTTGGTCACGCCACATGCCGAGGGCGTTGAAGTTTTCGAGAGCAAGTCCCAACGGGTCCATGCGCGAGTGGCAGGACGCACAGAGCGCGGACTCACGATGAGCGGCCAGCAACTCGCGCAGAGGAGGCTCGCGGCCCGCGAACTTTTTGGCCGATTCTTCCAGATCGGGCACGCCTGCCGGAGCCGGGGGAGCGGGCATCCCGAGGATGTTCTCCAACACAAACAGCCCGCGTTTGACGGGCGAGGTGCGCGTGGGATTCGACGTGATCCACAGCATCGAAGCGTGAGTCAACACACCGCCGCGCGGACTGCCTTCGGGAAGTTGCACGCGACGCATCTCGCTGCCGCGCACGTCGGGGATGTCGTACAGCGTGGCGAGCTTGTCGTTGACGAACGTGTAGTCGCAGTCCAACAGGTCGAGCAGACTGCGGTCTTCCTGCACGATGTACTCAACGCACATCTCGGTCTCGCGCCGCATCGCACGTCGCATCTCGTCGTTGAAGCGGTCGGAGATGGCGCGCAGCTCACCGAAACGCTTCCGAATCTGTTCGTCTTCCGGCGAGAGCTTCTGGCCGAACGGGGCACGACGACGTTCGCGAAAGGTTTCTCGCAACGCTTCGTACTCTTCCTGATGGCCGAGGATCACGATCGGATCGACGGAGATTTGCGTCACGTCGCGCGTCCGCAGCCATTGCCCGACAAAGTTGTGGATGAACTCGCCCGCCCGCCGATCGCTCATCAGGCGTTTCACCTGTTGAGGCAACCGCTGACGCAACTCGCCCGCTTCCGCCAAGCGAATCAGTTCCTCGTCCGGCATCGTGGACCAGAAAAAGTACGACAGCCGCGAGGCGAGCGCGATTTCGTCGATCAACGAGAACGGGCCGTCACTCTGAGAGCCGATCCGTGGTCTCACCCCTCGCCCCGGCTCTGCGGGGAGAGGGGCCGAGGGTGAGGGGTTCTTGCTTAAGCCCTGAGACACACCATTCGATTCCAACCGAAACAAGAATCGGGGCGAGGCCAGCACCGCGACCAGCGCGTGAGCGACGCCCGCTTCAAACGTTTTGTCGGGACGCCGATAGACCTCTTCCGCGACTTTCACGAGGCGATCGACCGTCGCCTGTTCGACATGGCCGCGAAACGCGCGGGTCGCGAACTTTCGCAGAATCTCGGCGGAGTACTGGCGGCGATCTTCAAACGCTGCTGGCGGTTCTTCACGCGGGAAGAAGTTGCCGTAGTGACGCGGATGAACCAGCTTCTTCGTTCCCTGCGGTCCTTCGATCCGCACCGAGTTCACTTCAAACGAAACGTTGGTCGCGCCCCGATCAATGGCAACCAACGCCTTCTCTGCGGACTCAGCGGGGACGATGACGGGGATGAGTTCAAACGAGAGTTCGTGATCTCCCGGCCGCCAGTCTTCGACGAAGGGATAGCGCAGAGTTTTGTTTTCGTCCCAACCGTACTCGTGCTGGCTCCGCTCGGTGCCGTCGCTGCGGAAGACGATCGTGTAGCGAGCGGGATCGAAATCGAACGAGCCATGCAGCTTCACGGCCACCTGCACGTCGTACTTCCCCGCGTCGTCGATCTTCACGACACGCTTCACGGTGGCGGCCTGCTTGGACGGCATTCGGTCGCCGCTGACCTTGCGTTCTTCGTCTTGGAAATCGTTCCCCGAGAACTCTTGTTGAGGAACAACCCACGTCACCTTGGGGACGGTCTGATCCACGATGGTCTGAGCCGCTCGCAGATACTTCTCCATCAGCAGCGGCGAGAAACTGAGAGCGTCCCCCACGTTGTCGAAGCCGTAGCCGGAATCGTCCGGTGGAAAGACGAGCGCTGCGTCGAACTTGATCCCCATCAAGTCATCGACCGTGTTGTCGTACTCGCGCCGGTTGAGCCGCCGCACACCCATCCGCCCCGGATCGGGATCATCGACATTGATTGCGAAGGCCGTGAACTTGATCCAGTTGGCAATGGTCTCCAGTTCCTCAACGCTCGGCCGACGTTCCCCCGCCGGTGGCATCACTCCCGCTCGCAAATTCTTGAGCACCTTCCACCACAACGCGCGATCCTTCACGGCGTCATCCGTCGTGGTGAACTGGTCCAGCGACAGCTTCCCTTCCTGAGTCGTCTGGCCGTGGCAATCGAAGCAGTAAGACTTCAACAGCGGCCGAACATGTTCCTCATACCGAGGCAACTCCGGCGGCGCGGCACTCAAGCTGGAGCCAACGAGCAGCGTGGCCAGCAAGGCCACACGCCAACCGAGACCGTTGTGCCAAACCCTGAGTTGCAATGGAAACATGAGAGTGAGACTCGCGCTGGTCATGGTGAAGAGAGGCAACCGTGGAGTGATCGCAACGTACCGCACA
>JAYTGQ010000051.1:0-2844 GCA_043733345.1 Schlesneria sp. | reverse complement strand
GCTGTTTTTCCGAGCGGGGCGGCGTCAGCCCAATGGCACTTACTTTAGACCATCAGCCGGAACGCGCTAGCGTCCGGTTTTCAAATTCATCGAGAACCGGACGCTAGCGCGTTCCGGCTGATTGGTCTGACATCTCTAAAGTCAGTGCCAATGGGCAGACGCCACCCCGCTCGGATGTCTCATCACTGACCGCGCGGGGAATAACAGGACTCGAACTCGGACGAACTGAGACTGTCGTCCGGACCCCTTGGTCCGGACGATGCCTGCCATCTCAGCGATTCAGTGGCTCTCCTGAGCGAGGCCCTCGTCCGGACCAAGGGGTCCGGACGACGACTACGACTGATTTCGGAAACAACGATCAGTGTGCCCTACCGGGTTGTCCCGTCATCCCGTTTGCGGGATGTCCATCAGTTTGGCGAAGCGATCGAGGACGCGGAGCTTGAGCGGCGCGAACTCCGGCTCGTCGAGTTCGCCTGATTCGACGAGGTTGAACGCGGCGGTTCGGGCCTCTTCCAGAATGGCTTTGTCGCGCACGAGATCTGCCACGCGGAGTGGCATCGCGCCGCTTTGCCTCGTTCCCAGCACATCGCCCGGCCCGCGAATTTCAAAGTCCACCTCGGCAATATGGAAGCCGTCGGCACTGGCCTCCATCGCGGCCAAGCGGCGAGTCGCTTCGACGGATTCGGAGTCGCTGAAGAGGAAGCAGTAGCCCTGAAAGCGTCCGCGACCGATGCGGCCTCGCAGTTGATGGAGCTGTGACAGCCCGAAGCGTTCCGCTTGAAACACGACCATCAACGTGGCATTCGGGACATCGACTCCGACTTCGATCACGGTCGTCGCGACGAGGACATTCAGGTCGCCATTGCGAAACGCGGTCATCGTGGCTTGTCGTTCTTCCCGATCGAGCTGCCCGTGGACGAGGCCGATCTTGAACTCTTTCAACTCGCTGGTTGAGAGCGTGCGAAAGACGGATTCAGCGCTGGCGGAGGCATCGACGCCGATCGGCAACGACGCATCTTCCTCAACGCGCGGGCAGACGACGTACGCTTGGCGTCCTTCGCGCAGACCGTGCTTCACGAAGTCCCACGCCTTGCGGGCGGCAGCGCGGCTGGGGATGCGACTCGTCACGATGCGTTGTCGTCCCGGCGGCAGTTCGTTCATCAGAGTGAGGTCGAGGTCACCGAACTGCGTCAGACAGAGGCTGCGCGGAATCGGTGTTGCGGTCATGACGAGGACGTGTGGTGAGACGGCTCCCGCCGAGAACTTCGCCCGCTGTTGCACTCCAAATTTGTGTTGCTCGTCAATGATCGCCAGTCCGAGCGAGTGAAAGCTCACCGCCTCTTGAATCACCGCCTGCGTGCCGATGATGAGCTTGACCTCACCGCTCGCGATCCCGGCGAGCGTGTCGCGTCTTTCGGCGGCGGTCCGTTGTCCGGTGAGTAGCCTCCGCTCGACACGGCTCTGCACCAGCAAGGCGTCGATTGTTTGCCAGTGTTGTTGAGCGAGGAGTTCGGTCGGAGCCATCAACACGGCCTGCGTCCCGGCGGCGATCGCGACGAGCATCGCGTAGACCGCAACGGCGGTTTTGCCTGCTCCCACGTCGGCCTGCAACAATCGGTGCATGGCCCGGTCGCGCGCGAGATCAGCGGTGATCTCACGCACCGCGCGATCCTGTCCCGCCGTGAATCGGAACGAAAACAGACGCCGGATGCGCGCATCAATCTTGGCGGAACTCGGCAGCGGAATGGCCTGTGAGTCCTTCGCCCACGCGCGGCGGCGCAATGCGATGGCGATCTGAAACTCAAGCAGATCATCGAACAAGATGCGGTGACGCCCCGCTTCGTATTCGTCGAGCGTTCGCGGCAGATGAAGCTGCGTGAAGGCCGGGCCAATCGCAGGAACTTTGGCTCGCTGGCGGAATGACTCGGGAAGGTACTCGGGAACGAGTGGCGCGAAGTCTTCGACCGTGTTCCGCATGACACGCCGCATCTCGGTCTGCGACAGGCCGTCGGTCAATCCGTAGCGAGTCATCACGCCGCCACCGTTCACGCCATCCCCTTCATCGTCACCCAGCCACTGCACGCGCGGGTTCGAGAACTCCCACCGCCGCAGGTTGAACTTGGGCTTCCCCGAGAAGAGGACACGCTGACCCAGTTCAAACTTTCGCAGCATGAACAACTGGTTGAACCAGACACCTCGCACGAAGCCGCCGTCGGATTGAATGAGCACTCCGACGATGACCATCCCTTTGGCGGTCTCTTTCGCGTCACGATCAACGACGATCCCCGAAACCGTTTGCAGCGTCTCCGGCTTCAGATCGAAAACCGACACGACGCGCGTCAGATCGAGTACATCGCGCGGCAGGTTCAGCAGCAGGTCTTCCACGCGAAGTAAGTTCAGTTTCGCCAACAACTCCGCCCGCGCCGGTCCCACACCGCGCACGAACTGCGCGGGAGTCTGCAACGGGTCATCGGTGGCATCGAGTGGCATGGCGGTGAGTGGCGTGGTGAGAAAACAGTTGCGGGATGTGGCCGGGTCAGAATGGGGCTGATGTGAAAGTGTGGCTGAGGGCGGCGTGTCTCCAAATCCAAGCGACAGTCTCCCTGACTTCGTGTCCTGACGTACTGAAGTCGAGCAATCCCATTCTTTCTCACAGCGCGGGGCGAACGATACCACGCCCCTCGGACTGTCGGAACTGCCACGGCGCGACCGCCAGGGCCATTGCCTTGTTGGATCTGCGAAACCTGTAGGGTGGGACCAGCGGCGCTTCGCCGCGCCGGCCCACCATGATTTTTCGACGTTTCCTGATGGTGGGCCGGCGCTCGAAGCGAGCTGGTCCCACCC
>JAYTGQ010000050.1:0-2846 GCA_043733345.1 Schlesneria sp. | reverse complement strand
ATAGCCGGTGAGACTGCCGTCCGCGCCGACCACGCGGTGGCACGGGATCGGGAGAACCGGGGGGCTTACGCCGCCCCGCTCGGAAACATCTCACTTTGCGCCGCGTGCGGTTAAACGAGGCGAACACTGGTTTCGCAACTCACTTTCACTTCGGCCTCGCCCTCATGACCACAGACACCGCCGTCGAACTCTGTCGCTCTGCCACGCTGCTCGCGTTGACGTTGTGTGGGCCGCCGTTGTTGGTCGCGCTGGCGCTGGGACTGGTGATCGGACTGATGCAGGCGATGACACAGTTGCAGGACCAGTCGCTGACGTTTGCTCCGAAGTTGGCCGCGCTGACGTGCGTTGTATTGCTTCTGTTGCCGTGGGGCTTGGGCCTGTTGACCGAGTACTCGATCGACCTGATTCGCCACATCCCGGACACGTTCTGATGCACGACTTCTTTAACCAACTCATCCGCGATCCGTGGGGGCGGCTGTTGATTCAGTTCGCTCTCGACGATGGGTTGGCCCGCGCGGGGCTGTCATTGTTGGTGGTCGCCCGATTAGCGGGACTGCTGGGCGTGGGGCTGTTTCTAGGACGGACGCTGCTGACGTGGCAGGTGCGAGTCGGGCTGGTCGTGCTGCTGACGCTGGTTGTGGTGCCGACGTTGCCACTCGCGCGGGAGACCGTTCCACAAGTACAGCTCGTCGGACATGCGGGCGCGGTGGCGCGGGCGGTGACTCAAGCTGGCAGTGCGGTGCGGGACGCGATCACGACGCCTGTCGATTTCGTCGCGGCCCTGCTGTGTGAATTGGGACTCGGTGCCGTGCTGGGACTCGGCCTGGCGATCGTGTTGTCGGGATTGAAGCTCGGGGGTGAGTGGCTGGATCGGCACAGTGGGCTGGGGATGGGCAGCGTCCTCAATCCCGAGTTCCTGTCGGAAGGATCGGTCTCCGCCGAAATGCTGCTGTTGTTGGGCATCGCCTCGATCCTGTTGATGGAGCCGGTCGGCGGGCATCTGTTGTTCGCACGCACGATCCTTGAATCGTTTCACGCGCTGCCTGTCGCGGAGGCGAGTCACTGGCCGTCGTTGTTCGATTTGCTGGGCGCGTTGCTGCGGCAATCGCTGGTGTTGGGGTTGCGGGTGGCGATGCCGCTCGTGGTGGCGATGTCTCTGATCGACATGACGCTCGGGTTCGTCAGCCGCTCATCCCGCTGGTCGCTCCTTCCGGCGCTGACGGCGTTACGAATGGCCGCCGCACTGTTAATTCTCGCCGCAACTTTGCCGGGTATTGCTGAGGCCGTCACGACGACCGTACTCGAATCGTGGCGACTCTCCCGCGAAGGCCTGCTGGCGGGGGGCGTGACGCCATGAGTGACTTCGGTGATCGCACGCATCCGCCGACCGACCGTCGCCGCCGGGAGTCTCGTGCGCGCGGTGAGGTGGCTCGCAGCGCGGACCTTGTTGCCGCATGCGTGTTGCTCACGACGATGGCGGCGTTGTGGTGGCTCGGCCCCGGCGTTGTGCAGCATCTGGCCGGAACGGTGCGAGGTGGAGTGTCGTCTGCATCCTCGTTACCACTCACGCCCGAGTCGGTGACGCGCGTCATGACACTGCTGGTACTGAAACTTGCGGTGGCTGCGGGGCCGTTGCTGCTGATCGCGACGAGCGCGGCGGCACTGGGGAGTTTGGTTCAGACAGGCTTTCTGTGGACGCCCTCAGTGGTGCTGCCGAAGTTCGAGCGACTCGATCCCACCCAAGGACTCGGGCGTTGGATGAGTCTGAACACAGGAGTCGCGCTGGCGGCGGGACTCATCAAGCTCGTGGCGTTGGCCGGCGTGTTAGTCGCCTTTGTGCGCGTACGGCTCCCCGCGATGAGATCGTTCACGGAAGGCGAGCCAGCCGAGATGCTAAGCCTCGCCGCGCGGTGCCTCGGTGAACTCGGGTTGCTGCTGGCACTGACGTTGTTCGCGCTGGCGCTGCTCGACTACGGCTTTCAATTCTGGCGGCACGAACAGAGCCTGTTGATGACCGCCGAAGAATTGAAGCGCGAACAGCAGGAAGAGGAACTCGACCCTCGCTTCAAACGCCGCCGCCAAGAACTGACCGCGACAGCCGTGACCCGCGTGAATGCGCCGCGAGCGTAGTGCGTTGTCAGCTCTGAGTTTTGGGGTAGCTGAAGTCGTGAGACTTCAGAAAATGTGGAACTCTCACGAGTTCGACTACCCCCAATTTAAGACCTGACAACGACCTAGGAGTCTGTCTTGATAATCGGCGACCGAGGCTGCTCTAGGGTTGCTCGGTTTTTCGGAGTCGAGGGAATTGGTGCAGGTGGTTGTCAGGGAGGTTGGTTGTGAGCGAGAAGACGTATCGGGCTTGGCGGCCGGATCAGGCGTGGTTGTGGCCGCCGTCGCCGCAGGACGGGTTGCCGGAAGGGCATCTAGGCTTTGTCGGAAAACAATCAGCCGCTGGGCGCTAGCCCACGGTT
The DNA here is from genome assembly GCA_043733345.1 of Schlesneria sp. Taxonomy (GTDB): domain Bacteria; phylum Planctomycetota; class Planctomycetia; order Planctomycetales; family Planctomycetaceae; genus Schlesneria. Next base: position 375 of record JAYTGQ010000050.1, on the reverse strand, counting down.
TCCCGCAGAAACCGGACGCGAGCGCGTTCCGGTTGATAGTTTTCCGACAAAGATGTCACGCCGCAAGCCAACGATGTCCGGCAAGTCGCCCCGCTGCTCGATCGGATGGAGGCCCACTTCGCGGCCACCGAGATCACTCAGTGCCCGAAAGATTTCGTGGCCGATGCGGGCGACGACAGCGACGACAACACGCCAGTCGTTCGCTCCCACAACCTGACCCCGTACCTCGCCACGCAGCGACTGAAACACCACGAAGAACTGCCGCCCGTCCCGCGTGGTCGCATCCCGCGATCGCTCACCCCGAAGCCGCGTCTGGCCCGTACCCTGCGAACGAAGAAAGGGCGTGCGACCTGCCAGAAACGAACGGGACAAGTC
>JAYTGQ010000049.1:0-7877 GCA_043733345.1 Schlesneria sp. | reverse complement strand
GCGAGCGGCAAGTGCTGTCATACCGCAACGTAGGATGGACGCCTCGTCCGTCCGGCCCACCGGGGCAAGCTCGGACGGACGAGGCGTCCATCCTACGGGTAAATCATTTCCTGCCGGTCGCCTAAGCAAATGACAGACGAGCAAGCGAACAGACTCCTACGAGAGACGATTGATGCCTGATGTGTTGGCGATTTACTGGGAACGGAAGCGGCTGCGCGTGGTCGAGGCGTCGGTTGGCCCGATACTGCGCGTCACGCAGGGCTTCACGGTCGATGTTCCTGAAGTCGCGGGACCGGGCTGGCTGGGAGACGCCTTTCGCAAGCGAGGCGTTTCCGCGCGGCAGGCTCTCGTCTGCCTGCCGCGCGAGGATGCGATCCTGCGCCAGTTGGAATTGCCAGACGCTCCCGATGACGACCTGCCATTGCTCGTCTCGTTTCAAGCCTCGACTCGCTCAACCACGCCGCTCGATCAGTTGGTTCTCGACTACGTGACGCTGCCCCGGCGAAGCGGCTCATCTCAAAAAGATGTGTTGCTGGCCAGCGTCCCGCGTGCGACGACCGACCCCATTCGAGTTGCACTCAAGGAAGCGGACGTTGAGCTTACTTCGCTGACAATCGGCGGGTTTGCGCTCGCGGAATTGTTGGTGCGCGGTGAGGCCGCTTTGCGACAACCTGCGGACCAGCGCAGCCTGCTTGTCGTTCAAGATGTCAACCGTTTGGAAGTCGCTCTGATTGGCAACGGCCAACTGCTGGCGACGCATGTCGTGAGACCGCCACTCGACGAATCTGGGCATCCCGTTGTCGCGAAAGCGGTGGCCGATGTCTCGCGCGTGCTGGTCCCCACCCAGCCGTGGTTGCGCGACGGACGGATCGACCGCATCTGGCTCCTCGGCGAGGGTGCTGAATGGAGCGGCTTGCCCGAGTTCTTGAAGTCGAAATGGAACTGCTCGGTCGAGCGCTTCGATCCTCACGTCGCGTCCGTGTTGTCGGGACTCGATTCCTCGAAGCTGCCCGAGGCCGCGCGCTATGCGCATGCGATTGGTCTCGCGCTCAGTCACTGCGATCGGCAGACACCAGCGTTCGATCTGCTCCATCCGCATCAACCCAAGCCGAAGCGTGATCCACGCAAACTGCTACTGGCCGTCGGCACGGCCGCCGCGCTGCTGATTGCCGCAATGGGAACGGCCTACGTCCAGATGACGCTGTCTGGGTTGCAAAGCCAGATCGACAAGAAGCTGTCGGACGACGGTGATCTGGCACTGCTGCTCAAGGCGGGGCTTCCTTCACTCGATGCGGCGAAGACGGTCGAAGACTGGGTGGTGCGCGACATCAATCAGCTTCAACAAATTGCCGATCTCGACAAGATCATGGACGGGACGGATCAGTTGTACGTGACGGACTACAACTTTGGTCCTGCTTCCGGCGATGCCCTCGCCAAAATCAACGCCAAGGGGCTGGCGAAGGACCGAGCCGACTGGCCACAAATGGCGCAGGGACTGGTCGATGCGGAGACCTACCGATTGAAGGCGAAAGAACAGACTCAATCGAACCGCGATCCCGACTACCCGAACAAGTTTGAGTTGGACGCCGAACTGATCCCGCCGCCGAAGTCCACTCCTGTGGCAGGCAAGGTCGCCCCAAGCCCGACTGCGGGGGCAACGGCGACACCATCCAAGTCCAACGTCACGGTGAAGCCGTCCAGCACGAAGGGCGAGTGACGCAAACATGCAACGGCGCGAACAGTATTTGATCGGTGGACTCATCGCCGCTGTCGTCCTTTGGCTGGGCTACAGTTGGGTGAGCAGCGCCGTCTTGAGGCCGATCCAAGACAAGCGAGACCAACTCGCCAAACTGACGAAGTCGGTGAGCGACAAGGAAGATCAGCAGCTCAACCTCCAGCGGTCGAAGAAGCTGCTCCGAGGTTGGCAAGCGCGCAGCTTCCCGCCGGATTTGGTCAAGACCCGGCAGAAGCCGGATGCCTTGAACGCGCAGCGGCTCTATTCAGAATGGCTGATCGATTTGGCTCATCTGAGTGGGTTCGAGGATTTGAAGGTCTCACCCGACCGAAGGACTGCCAAAGGGAACGTCTACGTCGCGTTCCTCGTGAAGATCGAAGCCGATGCCCGTTTCGAGCAACTCGTCAGTTTTCTTGACCGCTTCTATCAGGCCGACTTGCTCCACCGCGTGACCTCGCTGCGCGTGGTCAGCAAAGAATCCGAAGGAGACCCCTTCTTCCAAGTGACGCTTGAAGCGGAGGGCCTCGCGCTGCTCGCGGCTCCTCAACGCCGCACGCTCTTCGCTCAAACGAAGCTCGCGGAAGACTTGTCCGACGACGCCCAGACCATGAAGGTTCGTAGAGGCGATGGCTTCCCGAAAGAACCGGGCTTTCGCCTGCGACTTAAGAATGAATACCTGACCGTGACGAAGATCGCCGCGCCGGTGGATGGCGTCACCGAATGGACGATCGAACGGGGAGTCGATCGCACGACGGCCTCGGACTACAGCAAAGAGACACTCGTCGAACTGACGCCGCTTAACGCAGCCGTTCCGTCGCGAACGACCGAAGAATTTGAGAAACTGCTTGAGGCAAACATCTTCGTGAAGCCCGCGCCGCCCAAAGAGTACCGGCTCAAGCTGGGGCCGCTGGGTGAGAAGACCTACACACGCGGCAGTCGGCCGTTCGAGTTCACAATCGCGGCGTCGAACTATGACGCCAACAAGGGGAAGCCCGACTTCACACTTGTCGGAGTACCGCTCTCCGGCCTGCAACTCGACAAGACAACCGGCAAATTGACCTGGAAGCCGGATGAATCGCAACTGACCAGCAAGTACCCCGTGAAATTTGAAGTGAAGCATCCCTCCGCGTCCGGCGGCAAATTGACCGAGACGCTGATCATCGCCCTGCGCGATCCGAACACGCCACCAAAGTTTGCCAAGTTAGAGCTGCCGCCCGTCATCATCGGCCGTGCTTGGAAATTTGCACCCGAAGTCTCCGACGCGGAGTCGCCGATGACCAAGCTGACTTGGAAGCTGGAAGACGCCGGGCCAGCCGGACTGACCGTTGATGCGTCCACGGGCGAATTGAGTTGGACCCCGGAAGACTCGATCCCCGTCGGCGAAGCACTGGCCAAACTCACCGTGACCGACGATGGAATGCCGCCACAATCGACATCACTCGAACTGCGGCTCAACGTGCAGGACGACCTCGCACTGTTCACAAAATTCACCGGCTTCTTCGCCAAGGACGATGATCGACAGGTGATCTTCACCGACCAGTCGCGCGGCAAAGAGAGCCGACTCCGAGTCGGCGACACGTTCACTGTCGCCGACGTAAAGGGAACGATCGCACTCATCGCGAGCAAGTACTTGATCTTCGCCGCAGACGACGAATTGATGCGCCTCGAACTCGGCCAGTCGCTCCGCGAGGCAACGGTCCAGCCGAACGAAACCCCCGACGCCACTCAGCCCGCAAACGCCAGCAACACACCGTGATCGCGAGGGCCATCTGCCTGTTGAAAAACGTAGGGTAAGCGTCTCGCTTGCCCGTAAATGCAGTTGAAAAAGGGGCAAGCCAGAGGCTTACCCTACGTTTTTCACCAGGCTACTACGCCGTCCCCGGCCACTCGTTTCGAGCTGCTATGCCTCGCGTGGCAGGGAAGTGGAACATTTCAGCCGTAGCCGACCTCGCCAGGGATTGGGACGCGCGAGTCAAATCCAAGGTCTGGCGACCTTCACTACGAATTCTGACTGGCTCATCCGGTGTTTCAAGGAGGTCGCTGTTTTCGAGTGTCTTCTGCCAGAGAGATCAGATCGCTCTCCGAAAATGCTCGGAGCGAATTTGTTCTTAGCCCGGAGGGCGGCAGGTTGTAGCCCACGGCGTGAGCCGTGGGGAATGGCTAGGTGACGGTGCCATCAGGTTTGTCGGTGAAAACATCGATTGGACAACGTGGAACCGGCTCGGTGCCCGCGCCGATGGCGGCACAGTTGGCGAGTACTGACCGCGCCTTTGTTGCATGACTTCCGTTCTCGCGGCGGGAGAGATCACAATTCTCTCCCGCCGTATTTTTGTTTTCTGGGCGGTGGCTTGCGTCTGCCGCCTGAAACTCTCCCCCGTTTCAATGGAGTCACTTCCGTGAAGACCTTGTTAGAACTCCCCTCTATCTTGTCGCTCACGTTGTTGTCTATTGCCGGGGTTTCGGCTGTTTCTGGCTGCGGGCCAAGCTCCAGTCCGACTCCCTCGACCGAGCAGTCACTCAAGGTGTCTGGTAAAGAAGAACTCAAGAAACGCCTGACATCTGTGGGCGAAAGCGGAAATGGCGGTAGTGGTCTGGCTGGAATGAGAGAAGCCATTGAGGCACTCCGGGGTAGCGATGCCGCGCTTGCTGACCAGTTGATCAAAGACTTCGGGCAATTGGAGCAGGCGGAAGACGCGGAGCAAATCAAAGCCCTCGCACAGCAGATGGCCGCTAAACTCTGATGGCGCGCCGTTAACTCGGCAGTGATTGAACACGCCGCCCGTTTTCATGGGTGTTGGCGCGGGAAGACGACCTTCCCGCGCCAACATCCGATTGTTCTGATGCCGAGCTAGTTTCACGAACGGGCGTCTTCACGATCATTTTGATCTTCCCGCGAGAATGTCCGCGCGGATTCGCCATGTCAGAAAAAACATCATCGGTTTCCAAACCACCATCAATTCGCCTTCGATGGTCGTCCCGATTTTGGCACGTCGTGGTGGTCTGTTTTTTCGGGTTGGCCGCTCTGTGGGCGTTTGGCACCTTGGATTGGATACTCTGCCGTCGCATCGAATTACTGGTGGCGGCGCGGCATTACGAAGAGGCTGAGCCGCTGATCGCCTGGTTGCGATGGACCGGCTCCACACGAGCCGAGTTGTCATTCTGGGAAGGCCGACTGCTGCGCAAACAGTCTCGCGGTGCGGAGGCATTGAAGCAGCTCGAAGTAGCTCAGGCGGCGGGCTATGACAAGGAGCGAGTGCGGCGCGAGCTGATCCTCTTGCACGCTCAGTCAGGGAATTTGAGTCCCGTGCGCCGGGAGTTTGAAGCGATGCTGGCCAACCCCGGCCGAGATGCGGCTGAGATTTGCGAAGCGTTCGTCAACGGGGCGTTGATCGACGGACAGACCGACTTGGCGCTGGCCATTCTTCCCGCGTGGCAACTCGAGCTGCCTGCTGATCCGCAGCCTTACTACGCGCGAGGACGGGTGTTGGAACACAACCTCGATACCACTGCCGCCGAGCGTGAATACCGTTCAGCAATCGAGCGGGACGGCGACCATTGGCCAGCGCGGTACTCATTGGGACGGCTGTTGCTGTCGCAGAAGAAAGCCTCGGAAGCGCTCGTTCAGTTTCAGTCCTCCAGCCGCATGCGAGACAACGCGGCTCCCCGGTTGCAGACAGCGAAGTGTCTGCGTGCTTTGGGCAAAAATGACGAAGCGAGAACGATGCTGCTCGATCTGCGCAAGTCTCCGCCAGTTGAACTTGAAAAGAGCTTTGCGCGTGTCGGTGAACCGGAGTCGGGGCTGCCGGTCGAATTGGAGTTGGGTCTGTTGGAGTCGAGCCTGCAAAATTGGAATGCGGCCCTGCCTTGGCTCGAACGGGTCTTGCATGACGATCCCCAACTGATCGAGGCCCGATACGCACTCGCAACGACCTTGAGATCGCTCGGTCGCCGTGACGACGCACAGCGCGAGTTTGCCAGAGTCCAACAGGCGCGCGAGTCGATTGCGGAAGCCGATCGCTTGGTCGATGAGGTCGTGGGAAAGACCGCCCCCTGCGTCGCGGAACGCTGCCGGATCGGTGAGTTGTATCTGAAGCATGAGAGTCGCAAACGGGGCGAGTTCTGGTTGCGTGATGCACTGAATCGCGACCCCAACTACGCTCCCGCACATCGGCTGCTGGCCGAGTATTATCAAGAGCTGACGAACCGAAACCCCGCCTATGCCGACCTCGCGGAGCATCATCGTCGTGCGGCATTGACATCGACACCAACTCAGCACGAGGCCGCTTCCCCTGCCTCCAAAGCTGAATGAGGCCATTCATGACGAAGCCACTGCGGACTCGTGACTGGTCCCGATGCCTGCTGGTCTGGCTGGTGGCACTCAGCGGATGTTTTTCGTCCAGCAATCCGTCGAACACAAAACCGTCTGAACGATCGACAGCGGCGGCGGTCGCAGTCGCTCCCGCGTTCCAAGAGGTGGGAGTGGAGTCGGGATTCTCGTCCACATATCACAACGGCGAAGAGGCTCATCACAACGCGATCCTTGAGTCGTTGGGAGGTGGCGTGGGAATGCTGGACTACGATCGTGATGATCGACTCGATCTATTCCTGCCGGGGGGCGGCGGGTTTCGTGAGGGGCCGTCCGTACAAGGGGCGGCTTCCACGCTGTTCAGGCAAGTCGATCAAGGCCGGTTTTTGGAACAGAGCGTGCCAGCCGGTGTATCGATCATCGGGCAATACACTCACGGCGTGGCGGTTGGCGATTTTGACAACGATGGTTTTGCCGACGTACTGGTCACCGGTTATGGCGCTGTCACGGTGTGGCACAACTGCGGTGACGGCACCTTTCTCGATGTCTCCCAAGCCAGAGGACTCATCGATCTCGCTTGGAGCAGTAGTGCCGGATGGGGAGACGTGAACGGTGATGGGGCACTCGATGTTTACCTCGCTCATTACGCCGACTGGTCGTTCGAGAAACATCCCCGATGCGGAACGGAGACTCGGCCCGATGTCTGTCCGCCGCGAAGATTCCAAGGCTTGGATGATGCGTTGTTCGTCTCGGACGGAGCAGGTTCATTTATCGATGGCACTGCGGCGGCGGGACTCAAGCCGAAAGGCAAGGGGTTGGGAGTCGTCCTCGTTGATCTCGATGACGACACGGACCTCGACATCTACGTGGCGAACGACACCGATGACAACCGACTGTACATCAACGATGGTGCGGGCCACTTCGATGAGCTGGGGATGCTCAGCGGAACCGCCGTCGATGACAAAGCTCAGCCGAACGGCAGCATGGGAGTCGGCGTCATCGACTACAACATCGATGGTCGCGTCGATCTCTGTGTGGCGAACTACGAAGACGAAGCCTTCGCGCTGTATCAGAACAACGGCGGGGGGCTGTTCTCTCACGTCAGCTCGAAGACGGGGATCGAAGCCATCGGACGGCTTCAAGTTGGGTTCGGCACGGTGACGGGCGACTTCGATGGCGATGGCGACGAAGACCTCGTGGTCTCCAACGGCCACGTGATTCACCACCCGATCAACGCACCGCTGAGACAGGAGCCACTGTTTCTGCTCAATAACGGTCGGTCTCGTTTTGAACGGGCCACGATTCCGCCTGACCAGTATTTCTCGCGACCTCACCTCGGTCGTGGCTTGGCACACGGTGACTTGGATGGTGACGGCGACCTCGACTTGGTGTTTGCCAACAGCAACGAGCCATCATCAATACTGATGAACCAAGCAGAGAACCACGGCCGTTGGCTGGTGGTTGATCTGGTCGGCACCGTTTCGCCGCGTGACGGGACCGGCGCGAAGGTCGTGCTCGAGACATCGCAGGGCAAGCTGATCCGGCACGCCTTCGGTGGCGGCAGCTATCTCTCGGCAAGTGCGCGTTCACCGCACTTCGGCTATGCTCGTGAGATGGTTCCACGCCGCCTCAAGGTCTACTGGCCATCAGGTCGAGTCTCCGAACTCACGCTCAAAGCGGATCATCTCAGCCGCAAGCGAGTGTTGGTCGTCGAGTGAGGTCAATACCTCGCGCGGCCGGAATTGGCGCGTTGTCGTTGAACCGCGTGAGCAACGACGCGGCGTAGCCGCAGCCAAAGTAGCCTTCATCGCTCCGCGTGAAGGAAGCCGATGGGGA
>JAYTGQ010000048.1:0-7881 GCA_043733345.1 Schlesneria sp. | reverse complement strand
TCCGCGAATGCCAAGCATTCGCGGAGCGAATGCACCACAGAAGACAGGCTGATGCACATTTGAAAATGTGTCACTTCTCCCCGCGCGAGGTATAGATCGGCGCGCGGCTTGTCACTGTGGCCAGCCCCAGCCTACAACACGCCGCGCGCAGTGTCCGGGAATTATTGAGTTTCACACGAGAAGGCCGAACGGTGCGGGAAGCCTCTGACTCTTGGAGCGATCGTTGGGGATTAGTGGCGTGCCTGCTGCTCGCGCTGGCGGTGCGCTGTTTGGCGATGAGTGTGCGTGCGGACGAACTGACTCACGATCGAGACGCGTACCTAGGGATCGCTCGGGGAGTCGCCGCTGGACGGGGGTTGTGCAGCCCGGACAGCTTGACGCCGACGGCCTTTCGTCCACCACTCTATCCATTGCTGTTGGGCCTCTTGATGGTCGCCTTGCCGACGGGTGTGGCCGTCGCGGCGGTGAACTTGGCGTTTGGCGGCGTCACCGTTTGGGCGACGTTTCGTGCGGGACAAGCCTTGCAGCTTGGCCGCGCCTCTCTGCTTGCCGCTGCGCTGGTTGCCATCGACCCGTTGCTGCTGCTGTACGGAACACAGCCGATGACGGAGTCCATTTGCGCGGGACTGGTCTCGCTGCTGGTGTTGGCTGCGGTCGGTTGGTCTGAGGTGCAGAAGCAGGAGGCTCAGCACGAAAGTCCTCGCTCACGCTTCGGGTTGGTGTGGTCGAGTTCAGGTGACGATCGGTTCCGCGTGGGAGTGTTGTTCGGGTTGCTCGTGTTATGCCGCCCGACGTTCTGGCCGCTCGCCGGTGTGATGGCGGCGGGTTGGTGTGGGAGTTTCGTGACAGACGCCAAGCACCATCGCCCTCTGAAGAGGCTGCCGTGGCGAGTGATCGCCGGCATGTTGCTCGTCGTCGCGCCGTGGGTGGTCCGGAATCAACTCGTCATTGGGGCACCGCTGCTCACGACGACTCATGGCGGTTACACGCTGCTGCTCGCGAACAACTCGGTCTTCTATGACGAGGTTGTCGATCAAAAGTGGGGGACCGTTTGGAACGGTGAGAGTCTCGCGCGCTGGCAGGCGGAACTCGATGCGCGGCTGGCACATGAACTGGGCGCGGATACTTCCGAGTTGGAGCGCGATCGCCGGCAAAGCGAGTTGGGCCGCGAGTTTATCCTTGCGGAACCCAATCGATTCGCGCGAGCCGTCGTGCATCGTACCCGCAGCCTGTGGAGTCCTGTTCCGCAGGGAGAGACTGATGAGGGATCGGCTCGCATCGTGATTGCAGCGGTGGGCTGGTTCTACTCGATCGTCCTGTTGGCGTTCGTCATCGGGATGCTCGTCGTCGCGGCACACTCTTCTGATCGGCGTCGCTGGTGGTTGCTTTACGCGCTGGTCATCACCGTCCAAGCGGTGCATCTCGTCTACTGGACGAACGCGCGGATGCGAGCGCCGCTTACTCCGGTGGTCGCGCTCTTCGCGGTTGCGACGGTGGCTCGTCGGATGAGGTGATCGCCATGAGTTACGAGGGTGCCACAAGTCGTGCCAGGTATCGCGACCGATTCGATGCGATTGACCGGACGAGTCGCTTCGACTGCCACGTTGCTCAGAACAGGCCCCGCTTCGCCACGATGTGCGATTAGATTGGCAGGAACGGCCTGAACTGCTTCGCGTTCGCGTGGAGAATCGGCAGGAATTACGTGTGCGAAGTGGCGCGCGCCGGACGATCTCTGTTTTCATCGCGGCGTGAGGAACCTTCCTCGCTCGCAAGCCGGATCGTCCTCGCCACTCCTTTCCCATTCGAGTTCCACCATGCTGACCTCCCGATTGACTCGCGCTTTGATCGCTGCTGTTTGTCTTGCGGTCTTCGTGTCTGGCTGCTGCGTCACGTCGATGAAGATTCGCAAACAGCGCTCAGGCCCGTGTGAATCGCAGTCCGGCTCGGGACTGATGCCGATCCAGCAAGGGATTCCAGCCGAGTACGAGACGCTGCCACCACCCGCATCACTGCCGCCGTCTCCAAGTCCTTCCTCGGCATCAAGGACGCGTAACTTTGGGACAAAGACCGCTGCGATGTTTCGTTCGGCGGGAGGCAAGGTGAAGGGTTCGTTCGATCAATTCAACTGAGGTTGAACGCGGGTCCCTTCCGTCCGTTTTGGTGAGCCGGGTGGCCTTCGTGTCACTCGGCTGGTTGTGTTCTGGTCGAGACATCCGACGCGGCGCTGGAGTGAGATTTTCTAGGCGCGTCGTGTGCCGTCAGGAGCTTTGCCCAACTCCTGTAGGGTGGGCACTGCCCACCACAAACGATGGTGGAATGGTGGCAGTGCCCACCCTACATGAAGTTCTTTACTTCTTCTCGTCCCGACTGCAGGCAGCTTATCAGCCTGTTGAAAGACGGTGATCGGGAGGGCGAGGCTCCCGCCGAGCCGCGAGAAACAAGCGACTTCCCTCACGCACACGGCTCGGCAGGAGCTTCGCCCTCCCTTTTTCAACAGGCAGCTTATGACCACGCATCGCATCGCCGTCATCGCCGGAGACGGCATTGGTCCCGAGGTGACTCGTGAGGCGATGCGCGCCGCAGATGCCGCAGTGATGCGTGCTGGCTCACTCATCGCTTGGACGGAATTCCCGTGGGGGACCGACTACTACTTCGCTCACGGCCGGATGGCTCCGCCCGAATTTCTTGATGAGTTAGCGCAGTTCGACGCGATGCTACTGGGTGCGGTGGGGCACCCGCGCGTGCAGGACCACATCACGCTGAATGGTTTGCTACTGCCGATTCGCCGCCGCTTCGATCAGTGCGTCTGCTTGAGACCCGCATACCTGTACGACGGCGTGGACAGCCCGCTCCATAGCAAGACTCCCGGTTCGATCGACATGCTCGTGTTCCGCGAGAACACCGAGGGCGAGTACGCCAATGTCGGCGGTCGCGTCTACCAAGGTTCGAGCCACGATGTCGCGATTCAAACTTCGGTCTTCACGCGGCGCGGTTGCGAGCGAATCCTTCGAGCGGCATTCGAGCAAGCTGTCACTCGCCCGCGTCATCGCGTGGCTTCGATCACGAAAAGCAACGCTCAAGGCTACGGCATGGTCTTGTGGGACGAAGTCTTCGCCGCCGTCGCGCTCGATTACCCGCAGATTGAAACCGAATCACTGCTCATCGACCGCGCGGTGATGGAGTTTGTGCGGCGGCCCGAGAGTTTCGATGTCGTCGTCGCCAGCAACCTCTTCGGCGATATCCTCACTGATCTCTCGGCGATCATCGTCGGCAGCATGGGCCTCGCGGCGAGCGGCAACATCGACCCGACGCGGCGTCACCCGAGCCTGTTCGAGCCGGTGCATGGCTCCGCGCCGGACATCATGGGAAAGGGAGTTGCGAACCCGCTCGCGGCAATCCTGTCGGCCGCGATGATGCTCGACCATCTGGGTGAGACCGTTGCCTCGCAAGCGATTCACACTGCGGTGGCCGAACTCCTCCGCACGCGAGGCCCCCGCACACCGGACCTCGGCGGAACCGCGAAGACGCACGAAGTCGGTGAGGCCGTCGTGAGGCTGATCGCGATCAGGTGAGGATCGCAGTGCCTTCATCGTTTAACCGCACACGGGAGAAGCTGACACTAACCCGAAGCGTGAGCGAGGAGGCAACACCAGTCCTCGCTTACGTCCTCGCTTACGCTTCGGGTTAGTGTGAAATGTGCCATCCTCAACCGTCTGCGGTGAAGCGACTCACCCCTGAACGTTGGAAGTATTCACGCCATCCTGCTGTCCCCTGATTGCTTCCAAACGATAGACCGACAGGGCGATGAAGTCGTACAGCGCATGGCAGAGAATCGGCGGGACGAGATTGGCTTCACCGGTGATCGTGAACACCATGGCGAGATACAGGCCGAGCAACCCCGCCAGCACGACATAGAACACCGACACCGAGTGCGCCAAACCGAACAGGAGATTGCTCACGAGCAGTGCCATCACCACGCCGCACGTCGCCGTCAGCCAGGTCTGTACCACGCCGCGAAAGAACATTTCTTCTGAGACGCCGGCCAGCAGCGACAGGAACGCGAGGTCGAGCCAGTTGCAGCGCGTCAGGGTCGGGCCGAGTGTGTCTGATAGAAAATCCTTCACGTCGCGAAACGGGCCAACAGGAAAACGGTGCGTCACTGCAAACAGGAGCAGCATCGGCAGCGTGGCACTCACTCCCCACAACACGGCAGTGGTTGTGAAGTGAAGTTGGGCGAGCAAATTGATTCCTGCCAGCCAAGCCAGCCCGACCGTCACGACCAGCAAACCACCCTGAACGACGCAGGCGATCCGCAAGAACTCGCCTCGCGCGAGCCACTGCTCAGGCCGTGGCATTTCGGCAGAGGGAGGGGGCGTTGTGGTGTTGTCGGAGGACATGTGTCTCTCACCGTTGTTGCGGATGAAACGGGTTGTTGTGGCCCGTAAGTGAACCCTGCAGAATCTCTCTTTCAAAGCCGCGAAACGTAGAGGTGAGCCGGAAACCCGGCACAACCGGCTTGCCGAGTCTGACAGGTGAAACGGGCAAAAGCCGCGTCTCGGGACATCGGACGAAACCGTTGCAGTGCGTCGAAGAACGACCCGATAACACACCTACCGGATCGAACCGCTTCACGCGGGGAGAGAAGAAAGCAGGTTGCCCGGGCTGAGGTCTGAGCCTTGTGTCACCACGAGGATTCACGACTGAGGCGAAGGGGATGATCCCGCACCAGACGCAACACGGAACAACACACCACGAACACTCCGTGCGGATTGGTCATCACCTTTCATCCGTAATCGACGACAAGCATCCGTGATTGGACTTCGGTCTGCACGGGCCAACTCGAAGCCGTGGGAACGGCAACCCGCGACCGCCGTCGTCAGGCCACCCCCTCGGCCTGGCGACGGCGATTGTTTTCTTTGTGGGCCATGACGAGTGCGGGAAGCGGGCCGCCTTGTCCCCTCGCCCCCGTCTTCGGGGGAGAGGGTTAGGGTGAGGGGGCTTCTCTTCGCCGAGGCCGACGCCCCCGTTTGAAGTCCGGCTTGTCTTCTAGCCGGACTTCCTTGCGCCACGGCGACGGTTGGGAAAAGAAGAAGTCCGGCTAGAAGACAAGCCGGACTTCGACCACTCACCATCACGGCTTCTTGACCGGTCGCTCGAATACGACGATGTGCTGACGCGGCAGCTTGTCGATCGTCTCCTTCCACTTCAGGCCGAACTCGGGTTGTGAAATCTCCTTCTTCACCTGCGCCTCGGTCATCTTGTGGACGAGCTTGATCGGAACCTGTGGGTCTTCGCGCCGGTACTCGACAAACGCGATGCGGCCTCCCGGCTTGAGAGCCTTCGCCAGTTCCAGCGTCATCTCATACGGGTACTCGAACTCGTGATAGACATCGACCATCAGAGCGAGGTCGATCGACGCCTCTTTCAACTTCGGTGACTTGTCCGTGCCAAGAACCAGTTCGACGTTCTTGATCTTGTGGTTCTCGATCTTGTCGCCGAGCAGGTCGAGCATCTCTTGCTGGATGTCGATGGCCAGCACCTTGCCCTTGTCGCCCACTTCGTGAGCCATCATCAGCGAGAGGACGCCCGACCCGGCACCCACATCCGCCACGACCATCCCCGGCTTCAGACCGAGCTGCGCGACGAGCGTACTCAGCCGCTCTTCCTCTTCCCGCTCGGGCCGCTCCAACCACGGGGCACCATGAAACGACATGACCATCGCCAACTCACGCCCCATGTAAAACTTGCCCTGCCCGTTCGGATCGTGCTCCTTCCGAAACTCATAGCGTCCGTCTTCAGACTGAGTGACATCAGGCTTCGCGGCATCAGGCGACTTGCCCGCCTCAGCCTTCGCCGCACCCACCTTCTCCTGAGCAACCGCCTCCCTCGTGAAGACGCCCCCCGTGATGAGCAGCCACAGCAACCCGCTGATCAGCGCACAGAAGACACAACACAACCGAACCGACGAACGTCTCGCAGTCATCCCGCCACCTCTTCTTCCTTTTTCTTTTCGTGCCTTTCGCGTATTTCGTGGTTCAACTTCTTCAGAACCCGCGAGCGGCTTTGATGTCGTCGAAGTCGCGCAGCTTGTAGTCGATCTCGACGTAATCGAGCAGCCGGCAGAGCGACCTCACCGCGACACCCATTCCGTCCGGGCCGCTGAAGCCGCCGAACTGGCCGCCCCCCTTGAGATGCGGTTCGAGTTCCAGAAACACTCCCGGCGCTCCGAGCTTTTTCATCTTGGCGTCGATCGCGGGGAGATGCTCTTTCAAATCGCGCAGGATCAGTTCGTGACCCGAATCGCCCACGTCACAGGGCACGAAGTTCTTGAGCATCTCCTCGTTGACCACGCCGGTCCAGACGAGATTCGGATCGACGCGATAGTCCTTGATGTGCATCCAGCCGAACGATTCACGCATCGCGCGGTACTCGGCCAGACATTCGAGCGGCGACAGGTTCTGCGACGAGATGTTCCCGCCATCGAAGATGCACACGAGGTTCGCTCGCCTGATCGCCTTCGCCAGCGCGGCGAGCATCCGTCCGTTCTGCCCGACGAGATTCGCCTCGACCTCCAACCCGTAGACCAGCCCTGCCTGGCCGCACAGATCGACGATCGGCCCCAGTCGGTCGGCCGCCTGCTGCACGTACTTCGCCGGGTCTTCCCCCTTCGGGTGATAGAACGAGAACCCGCGAATCAGCTTCGCTCCCAGAGCCTGCGCCGCCCGAATCGTCGCCGCCACGTCCCCCGCATGGTACGCCGCATCGGGCACAAACTTGTTGTGCGACCCGTCCTCCACATCAAGCAATTTCACCTTCCCCAACCGCGCCCCGATGCTCGTCACCTTCATCCCATAGTCAGCCTGCAACTTCGCCAACCGAGCCAGCTCATCGCCCTCCAGCTCGGTGACATGCTTGACCTTCCCCGCGCCGGTGACATCCACAAACCGGGGCGAGTAATACTGAAGCCCAATCGCCGCCAAAGCCGCAAACTGCTCAACAGCCGTCTTGGAATTGGCGGACTCATCGGCGAAGGCGGACAGAATGATGGAAGGTTTGGTTGTCATGTGACGTTCTCTGTGAAGTGGGGATCAAGCACGACGATGTCGAATACGGTGGTAACAGCGAGCCAGATTCTTGGCACATCCCATCGACGATGCAAGGTTGAGTCCAGTGCCACTAGGGTCATCGCCTTTTTCACGGTAGGGTGGGACCAGCTCGCTTCGAGTACCGGCCCACCGGCGGAAAACGTCCAAAATTTAGGGTGAGCCGGCGCGGCGAAGTGCCGCTGGTTCCACCCTACAGGATTCGCAGGTCCAACACGGGGGTGGCCCCGCAGGGCCACAGTCTGATGTCATCCGTCGTTGTTAGACATCCAACCCGGCACCGTGTATTCGAAGCCATTCCTTTCGTTCACGGTAGTGAGGCAGCACCTTATCGACTTCGTTCGGCGAGCTTCTTGTTCATCACCAGCACGCAGGCCGGAATGCCCGTGCCATAGAAGAGTCCAGCCGGCAGACCGATCACCGCGTCCAGCCAGCTCCGCTCGATGAAGTGCTTGCGAGCTTCCTTCTCTTCGCCCCCTCGGAACAGCACGCCGTGCGGCATGACGGTGGCCATCTTCCCGTCCGCCTTCAGCACCGCGACCATGTGCTGCACGAACATCAGGTCGGCCTTCTTTCTCTTCGCCGGCATCCAGACAGCGAAGCGGCCGGGGTATTCCATGTCCTTCTTGATGTGGTTCTGACTGATACCTCGCGCGGTCAGTGATGAGACCTCTGAGCGGGGCGGCGTCAGCCCAATGGCACTCACTTTGTCATTCGCCGACTGAGCGGCAAGGCGCTAGCCGCCGGTTCTTTGCTTGGAAACACAACTCCGTCACAC
>JAYTGQ010000047.1:0-7885 GCA_043733345.1 Schlesneria sp. | reverse complement strand
GAAACGTATTTTCCCGTTGAGCCTCGCTTCGGCACCGAGCGCGTCGAAAAGACGCTCGTCATCTTTCTTGGCTGGGTCGAAGGCTCGGAACCGATTCGCGTGACCGAACATCAAGGCCACGAATGGCGACCAT
Source organism: Schlesneria sp. (assembly GCA_043733345.1). Lineage (GTDB taxonomy): Bacteria > Planctomycetota > Planctomycetia > Planctomycetales > Planctomycetaceae > Schlesneria. The sequence goes on along the minus strand of JAYTGQ010000047.1, from coordinate 7,752 downwards.
GGAGTCCGCCTCACAAGATTCAAAAGTACACGCTCAACCCGTTGCTCGGCTTGGTTGAGGCCCACTTCGCCAAGACGGCCCCGTGATGAGCGCCGCCGCGAAGGGCGATGAGGTTTCTGGCCAAAACACGAGTGGGACGGCGTCAGACCACGGGTTTCCTATCTCGCTCCTGAACTCGCTGCCTAACGGTATGCGGCTCGCATGTGTCTCGACTTGACCGCGCGAGGAGCAAGCGAATTGTGTGTTCGCGATGGGGGTGCGTTCCGCATGCAATTCCATGCTCGAAGCCGGGGCAAAAGATTGACCACGGATTTCACAGAGAAACACGGATGAAGTGAGAAGAGTTTTTTGGTCTTCGTCTCATCCGTGCCTTCCGTGAAATCCGTGGTTCCAGACTCCTCCTCTTGGCTGGCAGCCAAACGTCGTTCAGCCGTCCGTATTGGACGCTGATTGTGGTTCGCCCCAGCCTCACGCCGCCGCGTGACCGGTTTGTTCCAAGTTGCCTTTCGGCGGATGGAAGAACAGCAACAGCAGCACGGCTGCGACGAGAGCCGCGCCCGAGGGGTAGAGCAACACCTTGCTGTAATCGACCACGTCACCCGTGGTGTGGTGCTTCTGCAGCGCGGGCCAGATGAACCGGGCCGCGATCGGGCCGAGTCCCAAGATCAAAAAGTTGAACAGACCCTGGGCACTCGTCCGAGCATCCTTCGGGAAGACCTCATCCACGAGGATGTAGAGCGTCGCGAAGAAGAAGGCGTAGCAGACGCCGTGCAGCACATTCACCGCGACGGCACAGTATGGATCGGGCACGAAGGCGAAGACCGCGAACCGCACGGTATGTCCGAGGATGCCGAGGATCATCGTGTAGCGCCAGCCCAAGTTTTTGAGAACGTAGCCGAGGAAGGCCATTGTTCCGATTTCGGCAATCTGGCCAACACTCATGGCGGGCTGAATCCAGTTGGACGGGACGCCGACTTTTTCGAGGTATGTGAACGCGAAAAAGAAGAAGCCATCGTGAACGGTTGCGTCGATGAACGTGACGATGAACAGAACAAACAGAAACGGGTGCTTGAGCAGCTTCATGGCTTCGAGCCACGCCAGCGATTGGTCGTTGTTCTTGGCGGGCTTCGGCGGCGTGTGTGGCAGTGAGAGGCTCAACACGGCTAGCACGAGTGACGCAGCTCCCGCAGTGAAGAACGCGGCGCACTTTCCCTTGTTCAGATCGTTGCCGGACAAGCTGGTGCCGAGCGCCGCTCCAAGCCAGTTCACGAAACCTCCCGCCGCTTCCATCGTCGGGATCTTGGCCCAGTCGGCCAGGATGAAGATGAACGGCCAACTGGCGGCGATCCAACCGATCGTGCCCCATAACCGAACTGGCCCGAATTCCTTTTGAGGATCGGTCATGTTGGCGAACGCGATCGTATTCGTGACTGAAATCGTTGGCACGTAGAACAGGCAGTGAACTGCCATGCAGGCGAAGAACAGCCAGTAGTTTGCGGAGCCGGGTGGGCCGTTGAAGGCCATCAGCGCCAGACCTCCAAAGCCTAGCATCGACAGCCCGCCGAGCAGGTGGCTGAACGCCAGATACTTCTCTGCGGCGAAGTTTCGGTCCACAAACTGGTTGGCGAAGAACATCGCCAAGATGGCCGAGACCGGAAAGGCAATGTTCAGACCGAACTGCTGCCATTCATTGAATCCCAACCCGCCGGCTCCGAAGAACCCGAAGCTCGGCGGTAGCCATGCTCCCCAAATGAAGAACTCCAAAAACATCATGGCGTAAAGCTTGAGTCGCACGGACGGCTGCATGGAGTGGGCCTCTCGTCTGAAGATGTCGAACGTTGGGGGAAAAGACTGGCGGGGCGAGATGATGCCTTGGAGACCGGCCTCGGGCAAGCAACGGACTCACGAACTCGAAGCGTGCGCGAGAACGAGCGCTGAGTGAAGACGGTCTGTGGCAGGCTCCTCGCTCACGCTTCGAGTTCGCGTGAGCGGCACGAGTCCAGTGGCTCGCACTTTTTCGGTTCATCCGGAGTTTTGGGGGGGATTGTCGATTCAAGTGAAACGGATGAAGTCGTTTGTTTTCATCCTGAAGGGATGAAGACACGAGCCGACATCCGTTTCGCTCCAATTCGTGCGTCCCCCCCAAAACATCGGATGAACGACTTTTTCTGAGTTCACACTCGTGTCACCGGTGTCGGCGTCTTTCACAGCCTCCAACTTGCTTGCGCCGCTCTGTGCGAGGCGAAGAAGTCGAGTTCGGTTACGCCAACACAACCAACACCACCATCCCATACACCACACCTTCACCAGTCGCCTCATAATCGCTACAATCCGCATAATCGCTACAACCGCTACTTGGCAGTTGATCGGCGGTATTGAGCACCGGAGGTCGGTGCTTGACGAGTTCTGTCCAGAAAGCGAGGCACAACATGCAAGCAGTGAAGGAATTGTGGCAGGATGAATGTGGATTGATCTTGTCGGCGGAAGCCGTCACGGTCGGGACGTTGGGGGTTTTGGGAGCGGTCGTCGGCCTGAACATGGCTTCGACGGCGGTGGACGATGAGCTGAAGGACTTCGCTTATGCGATCCGCAGCCTCGACCAAAGTTTTGGATTTGCCGGTCGGCAATCCTGTAAAGCGTGGTCGGCAGGATCGTCGTTCCAGCAGCAGGATGTGCAGGTCTCGCTGAACGATCTGTGTGCCAATGGTGCTCTGGAATCGAAGGTGATTCAGCAGCATGTCGAAGCACAAAAGAAGACTCGCTTGCCAGCAGCGCCTCATCCGCAAGATGACGCCCATCAGCCTGTCCCGGTCGCTCCGAACCAGATCGGTGTTCCAACCCTGAGCGGCGACAAGGCCAAGTCAGACGATGTGAAGTCGGACAGAAAGCCAAAGCCAGACAAGAAGTCTCCCCAGAAGCGGGACAAGGACGAATCGGACAACGACGACTGAGTGGTCTCGACCCAATCTCGATTCGCTTCTAGCATCCGCCCAACAACGCAGTCAGCCGTCCCGAGTTCGTGCCCTCGGGGCGGTTGTCTCGTTTCTACTCCGCGCGGATGTTGCTGCTCATGGAATCGACTCTTCATCGCCAGTTGAAAGCGTTATACGGCGGCGCGTCGGGCAAACAGGAAGTGCGCGTCGGCGACTTTTGGATTGACGCGGTCGTGCGTGGCCGACTGATCGAAATCCAGCGTGCTTCGCTCTCGGGCATTCGCGCGAAGGTGGCCACGCTGCTGGAGTCGCATCGCGTGACGATCGTCAAGCCGCTGGCAGCGCGGACGTACATTGTGCGACGCGATAAATCGGGCGGCGAGATCGTCAGTGCTCGCTACAGCCCGCTGCGGCGTTCGGTCCTGAACGTGTTTGACGAGCTGGTTCATTTCGGAGATGTCTTCCCGCATCCGAAGCTCACGTTTGAGATCGTGATGATCGAGCAAGAAGAGTCGCGTATCGCGCGGGGGAAAAAGCGTTTCAACGGGCCGGATTTTTCGGTCGAAGACCGCGCGTTGAAAACAGTCCTGTCCAAGCACACGTTCCGAACGGTGAAAGATTTCGCGGCGCTGCTGCCACGGACATTGGCGTCGCCGTTTTCGTCAGCCGATCTCGCGCAGGAGGCCAAGATTCCACGTTGGCTCGCGCAGAAGATGGCGTACTTTTTGCGCAAGGTGGGAGCGATCGACGTGGTGGGGAAGGCGAAGAACTCGATGCTCTATGCGGCACCACAAAGACGGCGGGCCGCCGCGTGAGTGTCCTCGTGTCAACATCGCATCGCCCAAGCTGCGATCTTAGGGGCTGTGCAGAATTGAATTCCGAGATTTCTACGTTGGACCACACGATCACTCTCACAGACTCTCGGGAGTAAAAAATGCGCAAGACTTCAGAAACGCAGAGGACGCGGAGATCGCAGAGAAATCGAGGAACACCGTCCCGATGAACTTCCAATCTCCGCGCCTCTGCGCTCTCTGCGTTTCTAACCTCTGTGATGGCTCCCAAAAACTCTCGGAACTTAAAAATGCACAGCCCCTTAGCGAGCAACGCCACCAGCTTGGCGATCCATTCCAACCCCGTACTACTCACGCTGCGTTTCTTCGCGAGGCGCGAAGAATTTGTAGCGACGGCCTTTCTAGGCCGTCGGCACGCGCGACGGCCTGGAAAGGCCGTCGCTACCGTTTGGTTGCGGCTCCACCGCGCTGGGCTATACTCGGCCCGCAATTCAAGCGGCTGGCTTGAGTACGCTTTATTGAGGAGCTTGGCGGATGATTCGATCGTTCTCGCGTTTCGTGTGTGTCTGTTGGTTGGGATCGATTCTGGTCGGCTGCGACCAAGCTCCCCCTCCCGTCTCAAAGCCGAAAGTCACGGCGGTCGCCTCGTCTGAGAAAGACTTACCACCGACGAGTAACGCAGCCGCCGCGACTACGACGAGCGACTCACCCAAGCCGAAACGAAAAGCGTTCGAGCTGAGTGGCGGAGTGGCCCCATCGAGCGCGGAATCGGCGGACACGGGTGAGAAGTTCGCCAGCGTGCGTGCCGCGTTGAAGCCGCTTCAAATTCTGATCGGCAGTTGGAATGGAACCTCACGCAACGCGGCCCTCGATCAACCCGGCTGGGCGTGGGATTTGAAGACTGATCGCAAGCAACCCGCGCTCAGGTTGAAGTCGGACAAAGGAAAATACATTCGCGAAGGGCGGCTGACGTTTCTCCCCGCCTCGCAAGAGTTCGAGTTCACCGCGACCGATGGCGACAGCAAGCAGCACGTCTTTCGTGGCAACTTCAGCGAACCGGTGCAGGATGTCTCCGGCGACGACAAGAAAATGCAGCGGACTTACAAACTGCAACTGACCGAAACGACCGCTGACGCCGAGGGCGAGCAATGGCGGCTGGTCATCAACCAGCAGGAGAACAACCGCTACATCTTGGAGGTCGATCGCAAACGCGGCACGGGAATGTTCAACCGCGTCGATACGATCAACATCCAACGCGAAGGGACTTCATTCGCGTTGAGCGACACCGACTACGGCGAAAAAACGTGCATCATCTCGCAGGGCCTCGGCACGATGTCGGTCAGCCACAAGGGGAAGACCTACTGGGTCTGCTGCTCCGGCTGCAAAGCCGCGTTTGAAGAAGAACCCGACCGCTGGATCGCCAAGTTTGAAGAACTGCTCAAAATGAAGAAGTGAGTCGAGTCGCACAACGGCGGTATCGCACGCGGTAGTGAATGAGACCTCTGAGCGGGGTGGCGTCAGCCCCCCGATTCTTGGGAGTTAGCCCGTTTTCAAAGAACCCGTGGGCTGACGCCACCCCGTATCGGATACGATGCTTTGGTCATGTTTGTCCTTTCGGAGGTGAATCGCCATGAACGAACAAGGTCTTTTGCACCGGATTGCCTGTGATTCTCGGGTGGTCGTAGGCAAACCCGTGATCAAGGGGACTAGGCTGACTGTCGAGTACGTTTTGAATCTCTTGGCACACGATTCCACGGTTCAAGAGATACTCGACGAATACGACGGCCTGACACGCGAAGACTTTCAGGCCTGTTTGCTGTTTGCGTCACAGTCCCTGGGAGGCACGACGTTCATGCCGCTGGCGGAGACGGCGTGAATGCGATTCTTGGTTGATGAATGTACCGGCCCCAAGGTGGCCCAATGGTTGCGCGACCAGGGGCACGAGGTGTTTTCGGTGTACGATGAGGCCCGTGGACTCGATGACTCTCGCCCGTCGAACAGCCCGAAATCGAAAGAGCCATCGAGTGATGGCACCTCGCCAGCACCGTAGCTCTTCATTTTCTTGTCTTCCATCTGCTTGTTCATCCACTAATGCAGGTTTACGGATGAGGAGCCAGCGCTAATGGGAATGGTCTCCATCAAGACGGTTGCCAACGAACTCGGGATCCACAAGGACTACGCCCTGCGGCTCGTAAAGAAATGGGCTACAGAACTCGGCATCACAGTTCACCACGGCAAACGCAACGCATTGTCCCTGTCGAGGGAAGACGCAGATCGTCTGATTAGCAATTACGAACCTCGCGCTTCGCTCGCCGTGCCTGTCAATGATGTGGTGAGGCTCAATGGATTCGGGTACTTCTACATCATTCAGCTACACCCAGAAGACCTCCCGACCCGGCTGAAGATTGGCTACACAGATAACCTCGATGTGAGGCAATCTGACCAACGCGCCGACGCTAAAGCTTTTGAAATCTTGGCCATGCAAACGAACTTGGGAGGAAGCCGCCAAGTCGAGTATCACGCGAGAGGGTTGTCAGCGGATTGGCGGAGATGGGTCAGAAGTGTTCGATGGCGATGTCCAAGGTTTCATTGATCGAAGCGAAGCTTTCTTTGCAGTAATGCCCCGTCCGCCGCAGTCTCAGCGGATTCCCTTGTCCATCGATCAGCCCGAAATCGAAAGTGACATCGGATGACGAGTGGCTCACCAGCATCGTAGGTCTTCATTTTTTTGTCCTTCATCTTCGTGTTAGTCCCGCGATTGCAAAAGGAGTACTATTATGCCGAAGGCTGTTGCTATTGTCGCGCATCATGACGACCACGCCCTTTGGATGGCTGGCGCTATCCAGCGCCTCGCTGAGTCTGGTTGGCATTGGACGCTGATCGCGATGTGCGTGTCCGCGAAGGATAGACGCGACTACTTCTTTCATTGCTGCTCTGTCTTTGGTGCCGTACCAATCGCGATGGAGTTTCAGGATTATCAAGGTGGCGAGCCCTTCTCTCGAAACAACCGCGATGAAATGCGATCTCGACTGCTCGATGCGGTCGGTGGTCAACAATTCGATTATGTCTTCACACATAGTCGCGCCGAACATGGAGAGTATGGACACCATGCAAATCATGTCGAAGTTCAAACAATTACGACTGAACTGAATCAGTCGAGCCAATTCGGACCAACTTCCAACCGGCTCGCATATTTTTCGTATGAAGCTCCCTACGGTGGCGGCACAGCAACGTGTGCGCGGCGTGACGCGAATTACTATTTGCAATTGACGTATCCCGAATTACTGTGGAAATGCAAATTGTGTAGCCTAGCGCCCGATGCGGCTTCGAGTTTGAAGGGCCTTGCTTTTCCGTGTCCCAACCCGGAAGCATTCGAGGGCGACCGATTAGATTTGCCCGCACAATCAGAATTATTCGTCCATCGACGACAGTAACATGGGCCTAGCTAATTGCTGGCACCCTGACGCGCAGGCAACATCGACTTGTGGAAGCGTGGGCTGAGCTGCATCAAGAAGAACTGATTGCCGATTGGGAGCGATTGCAGGGCGGCCAAGCACCGCTGCCGATCGCGCCCTTGGAGTAAATCATGATGAACCATGCCATTTTTCGCGTTAGCGACTTCCGCCTCCTCGATCCGTACACGCTCCGGGTGAAATTTGATGACGGAACCGAACGGGTCATCGATTTCCAGCCTGTACTCGCCGGCGAATTGTTTGGGCCTCTGCGCGATCTGAACCTGTTCAATCAGGTCTCGATTGACGCGGAGGTTCACACGTTGGTTTGGCCCAACGGTGCAGACTTTGATCCCGCGACGCTGCATGATTGGCAGGAACACGTTCAAGCCCTGACGGAGCGCGCGCGAATGTGGGAACCACTTCCGGTCTGATGCTCCCATTCGCCGTCGTGACAAAGCGAACAAGAAAATGGGTGACAAGAAGATATAGAGATGATGTTTTCGATCGAAGTGGTGAGCCGGGCGGCGTAAGCCCCCGGACTCGATGATTGCAGGTAAGAATCCGGGGGCTTAC
>JAYTGQ010000046.1:0-2856 GCA_043733345.1 Schlesneria sp. | reverse complement strand
CGCGCAAGCGAGGGCTTCACTTTCGACAACGGTTTGCCCTCGCTTGCGCGTCGGGCTAGTTGTTGAACAACCCCGCAATCTCAAGTTGTCCGACCACTAGTAGTACGAGCCAATCGTGATCGCACACAGCATCAGTCACGCAGCTCGACGCGACTCGTCAGGAACGCTGTTGGTTGCTGCGGGAGTGACAGGCAACCGCCTCTTCTTTCCCCGCGAGAAGTGATTGAGGAAGTCAATCACTCCCGGTGCGAGCCAGCTCAGCCACGACAACAGATGCGCCAGCGGGCCGATCAGGAGTTGGCGTTTGTTGCGGCGGATGGCCTTGATCGCTCCGGCGGCGACGGTGTCGATCGAACTACACAGCCAGCGCGGCGGTTCGGGGATCGGCTTGTCGGGGCGAGAGGAATCGGCGTTGCGATAGAGGTTCGTCAGGACCGGGCCGGGGCAGAGGGCCGAGACGCCGAGTCCTTGTCTACCATACTCGGCCCGCAACGCGGCGGTGTAGCCGATGAGACCGAACTTACTCGTGTGATAGGCGGCGAACCGCCCGCCGGCGACGAGGCCGCTGATGCTGCACACGTTCAGAATGTGAGCCTCGGGGCGGCTCTTCAGCGTGGGCAGCAACTCCTGCGTGAGTTGGATCGGGGCGAGCAGGTTCACACTCATCAAGCGGTCCCACTGCGCGGCGGTCATCAAATGCGTCGGCCCGTAGTACGCCAGCCCGGCGTTGTTGACGAGGATGTCGGGCGTGAATTGACGTTCCCACAGCGTGTGGACCGCGCGCGTGATCTCGGCGGGCTGAGACAAGTCGCAACGATCCGTCTGTGCTGAGACGCCGAGTGTCGTCGCCTCGATAGCGACGACGGCGAGTCCCGCCGCGTCGATATCGAGGAGATAAAGATCGGCCCCCTCACGCGCGAGGGCCAGCGCGATCCCGCGTCCTATTCCCGCTGCCGCTCCTGTAACGAGAGCCTTTTTTCCACGAATCGTCTTCATGCGCGTCGGCTCACCTTTCGTCGGGTTGTCTAGCACTCATCGTGATCCTGCCAACCGCACGATCGCCTTCTTCACGAAGTCTTCGAGTTGGTTCCATTGGGCGATCACTTTGGCCAGCTCGGGATCGTTCGTGATTGGAGCGGGAGGCTGAGTCGGGGTTGGCCCCGGTCCCGGAACAGGGGGTTTGGGATTGGACGGGGGGCTGTTGTTGGGAGGCTGCGTGCCGGGAGGCGGTTCCATGCCGTGAGGGTAGGGGATTGGACCTTCTGGACCGTGGACAAAATTCGAGTATTGAAGTTGGACGGGGACCAAGCCGCTACCGTCGGCGAGTGGTACTTCGACGAAGACTTGTGTGAGTTGGCGAGCCTCTGCGATCGGATAGTCGCCGATTTCGAGGCCACTGTCGGAGGTCCAGCCGAGATACCGAGTGCCGTTCGACGTACCATCGCGGATCGCGTCATCGACATCGGGATCGGTGCGAGCTTCTTGTAACTCGTGATACATGGTCGCGACGACGTTCTTCCAGTTCTGGTTATAGACCGGGATGCCATTCGATCCGCCATTGGGCAGTCGCTCGGAATAAACGGCGGTCGAATAATAAATCGTCGTCGCACCGAGATGCACCGAGCCGTGATATCCGCCGAGACCACCTGTCGAATCTTCGGCCTCTTCTTGTGGGATCGCTTTGCTTTGCAGGGCCAGTTGTTCGCCGCCGTTGGGATCGCCGAGAACCGTTCCGCGTGGCAGCATGAAGTTGATAATCGTGTTCGGCAGGTCGTAGCCAGTGAATGCTCCACCCGCGTGAAGGCTCTTGAGTTGCCGTTCGAGGTCTCCCTTCGCGACGAACTGCGGTCGCCAGCCCGATAAAAAGAACGACTTCTTGAAAGTCGAACTGATTGGCTTGTTGCCGAAGTACTGCACGATAATGTTGTTCAAATGGGGGTCGGACATCGCGGCGGCGAGGTATTTATCGATGCTCCTCCAGTCCGTCGGATCCCAAGCATCCTGACCGCCGACATAGAGGTTGACATAGCTCAGATCACGAATGATCCGGCCACCGCGATATTTCAAGTCTTCCTGCGGCGTGGCGGGAAGATCGGACACACGGGCGCTGGACGAAGGGAGGCCGATGCTCGCCGCACCGACAGCTTCTTGACGTCGTCGGGCACCTCCACTTTGAGGCATTTGCGCCGCGCGGTCGATCACGGGCATCGGGCGGCCGTCAATCATTGGGCCGTTGGACGCGAGCATCGCCAACGGCCGAACCCCCGTCTGCATCGCGGCTTGGCTACCAAAATATAGGCCCTGCTGGACCTGAACCATCGCGTGACGTGGCAGGGCGGCAAAGGGAACGACTCGCACCGATGAAGCGGTTCCCGGACCAGTCAGTCCCGTCGGGGTTATCACCGGTTGAGTGGCGATGGGCGGATGGCTGACCGGCTGTCCGGTTCGATTGGGCGGAACAGGTGTGTATGCGTTGCGAGGTCCGATTGGACCGCTGGTGCATCCGGCCAGCAAAACCAGCGACAAACCGATTGCGCCGTAGAGCAACGTCCGTGTCATGGCAACCTTCCTGCGCGATCCTTCGCGCGACGAAACGAACTGCCGCTCGACATTCGACCGGCAGAATCGGCCGCTTGATAACAGAAGGTGCCAAACGTGAAAAGACGGCTCCACGCCACTGAGGGGCCATCGCCTTGTTGGGGCTGCGTCACTTGTAGGGTGGGACCAGCGGCGCTTCGTCGCGCCGGCCCACCATGATTTCTCGACGTTTCCCGATGGTGGGCCGGCGCTCGAAGCGAGCTGGTCCCACCCTACAGTGAAAAAGGCGCTGGCCCTGGCGCCACTGGCGGACGGGAA
>JAYTGQ010000045.1:0-2864 GCA_043733345.1 Schlesneria sp. | reverse complement strand
CAATGGCACTCACTTTGTAACCCGCAGCGTCAGCGAGGGAGTCAAACACGCCGTGAAACAAGAGGAACTCCCTCGCTGACGCTGCGGGTTACTTGGCGTTTTTGACAAAGTGAGTGCCATTGGGCTTACGCCGCCCGGCTCACCTGATTTCGACTTTTGTCGGAAACGTCTTAATTGGTAATTTCTAAATGCAAATTGGCAGGCATCAAACTCGCCGCCGACCCTGTTCTTTCTTTCATTTAACAATTTGCATTTACCAATGATCACTTTGCAATCGCCCTTCCAAAAACGACGCAAAGCAATGTTTCAAACTTGAGAGTCAACCCGATTGCTACGGTTGACTCTCCCTTGGCGGAACCGATTGTCGTAACGGTTCAGCGACCGTCATCTCATTGTAGAACGTGACGATCGCACCCATCTCGGGCTTGAGGAACGTTCCCTCTTCACCTGTGGGAACGCTCAGCCGGACTCGCACCGGGATCGCTCCTTTGGCTCGGTCGGCGATCGGCATCAGACGCGAGACGACTCCGTCGTAGCTCCGCTTTGGAAACGCTTCGGCCCTGACCTTGCAGACCTGACCTTTGAAGACCTTCGAGATGTCGCGTTCTTGGATCGTCAGTTCGACTTCGAGCTTCGACAGGTCGGCCACGTCGCACAGACTGAACGAACCGTTGAAGGCGATCGGGTTGACGAGGTTCCCCAGCTCGGCGTTCTTCTTGAGGATGATGCCGCTGATGGGCGACGTGATGATGCAGTTGTCGAGTCGCCATTTGGCGCGTCGCAACTCCGCCTCGATCTGACGGACTTGTGCCTCGGCCCCCCGCTTCCGCTCGCGCCGCGGCCCGTCCACCATGAGTTGGCTCGTCGCCGTTAGCTTCTCGACCCGCTGACGCAACGCTTGGTATTGCGACTGGGCCGTCTCGACTTCCTGCGTGGTGGCGATCCCTTTCGCCGCCAAATCTTTCTTGCGGGTCAAGTCTTTTTCAGCCTGATCGAGATTCGTCTGAGCCTCCGCGAGATCGGCCTTCGACTGCTTGATCTCATCGGGGCGGCTCCCCTCGCGCAACTCGGCCAATGACTCGTTGGAGGAATCAAGCTGGGCCTGCACCCGTTCAAACTCCGCCTGATACTCGGTGTTGTCGAGGACCGCGAGCACGAAGCCCTTCTCGACCCGCTGCCCTGCTTCAAAGTTCAGTTCAAGGACTCGGCCGCTGACCTGCGGACTGACGAGAATTTGCTGCTCGGGAATGATGTAGCCTTTGGACTCGAGCGCGATCTCACCGGCAGCGACCGTCTGTCCGAAGCCCGTTCCACTCGCCGTCGCTCCGTTCGTCGCCGTTCCGTCCAGCGAGGCATCTCTCGATCCAACCGACTTCGCGTCTTCATTCGTCGCGACCGCGTCCGCATTCGGTTTGAGTGGCTTCGGCTGGAACGGGTTGCCGATCCACAGCAGATAGACCACGGCCCCCGCCAAGATCACCGTGAGCAACCACGGCAGCGTGGCCGATCCCGACGAACCGCTCCCCTGCGGCGGCAGCCTGAGCGACTGCACGCGATCAGCCAGCGAGGACGAGGGTTCAGTCGATGCCACAGAGAATCTCACACGCAGAAATTTCGTCAGACCTGCTGCCGACGCGAAGGGCAAGATGATTACAATTCGCCACGAAATTGCCAGTCGCCGTCGTCTGACACTCACAGCCTTGATGCCCGATATCATCCTTCATTCACTCTTCTGCTACTGATCCGCTGGGCGACCGTCCCGCCAAGATTCTTGGATAACCAAACCGCTCCCGCTCACCAAAGTACAAGCGAAGCAACAAACCATGATGACCTACCTCGATCCCGATCCATCGGTCTACCCGTTCGAGGTGCTGAAGCGCATGACGGGGGCTGAAAAGTTTGCCTTGAGTAGCCAACTCACAGACAAGGCGATCAATCAGTGCCGCCGCGAAATCGAGCAAGCTCATCCCGGGATGACTTCCCGCGAGGTCGATCTGAAATTCATCGAGATGAACTACGGAGCCGAACTCGCCGAGAATGTACGGCTTTGCCTACAGGCACGCGGTGAAATTTGACTGTTCAAGTCGGTGCTTGTTGACAAGCATGTGCCGTAAGAAATCGAACCGACATTGGGAGCAAGACCATGATCGCCACCATCCCCGACGAACTGACGGGCTTCGTCGAACAGAGTGTGACCAGCGGCCGATACGCCTCGGCCAGCGACGCCGTTGCCGCCGGATTGAGACTGCTGCAACAGACGGACGAAGTTACGCTGCGAATTCTGCTGGCTGAAGCCGATGACGCCATCTCGCGCGGCGAAGCGATCTCGATCAAGAATGTCGCGCAACTCCACTCGTTCTTCGACGGCATCATTGCTGAAGGGGAACAAGAGCTGGCAAGACGAAGCCAACGCGTGGTGCCGCATGCGAATTGACATCTCGCCCCATGCTCGGATTGATCTCCGCTCGATCTGGTTGCGCATCGCGGAACATCAACCTGCCGCTGCATCCCGTCTCCTGCGCAAGATTGAAGCGCGGTTTGAGATGTTTTCCCGTCAGCCGCTCATCGGTGAACCGTGCTTTCATCTCGGTGACGAAATGCGGTGTCACTCGGTCGGCAACTACGTCATTTATTACCGCCCCACTGCATTGGTCTCTATACAACTCAGAGCCGACATCCTCTGGTGATGTACTCGGTTCTGGCTTCTGCTCTTCATCCGTGCCCCGGCTTTGCCATCCGTGCTAGTTCGAGTTTTTCAAGACCAGGTCTTTAGCACGGATGGCAAAGCCGGGGCACGGATGAAGAGCAGAAGCCAGAACCGAGTACATCACCAGAGGATGTCGGCTCTGAGTTGTATAGAGACC
>JAYTGQ010000044.1:0-7923 GCA_043733345.1 Schlesneria sp. | reverse complement strand
GGCCCACCGTAAGTCGTTTGGTAGTCGGTGGGCCTCGAAGACTCGACCCACCCTACATTGAAAAAGGCATTGGCCCTGGCCTTCCAGCACGCTTCATTCCCAACGTCGAAGAGCGTTCTTAGAATGCCGAACCTCGTTGAAACGCGGCACCTCCCCAAAGGAGATTTCCCGTTGTTGCTTGGTCGTTGCCATTCACGAAGTCATCTCAGTTGCCAGGCGTTCTTCCGCTGAATCCGTGTGGTAAACGAGCCACTTCATTCTTACTCATTCGCTCTTCCGAGATTGTGTGCCGATGTTTCAGAAAGTCGCCGACGCCGAGTTCATCAAGGGTGAGCATGAAGTCCTGAAGTTCTGGACCGAGCGTTCCATCTTCGCCCGCCTGCAACAGCAGATCGCCGGGCGGAAGCCGTGGAGTTTCATTGATGGCCCCATCACGGCCAATAACCCGATGGGCGTGCATCACGCTTGGGGACGTTCGTACAAGGATGTCTTTCAGCGCTACCGGGCGATGACCGGGCATGACCTGCGCTACCAGAACGGCTTCGATTGTCAGGGCCTGTGGGTCGAGGTCGAGGTCGAGAAGCAGCTTGGGCTGGGCGCGAAGTCGCAGGTCGAGGCGTACGGCATCGACAAGTTTGCGAACGAGTGCAAGAAGCGGGTCTTGAAGTACGCCGCCATCCAGACCGAGCAGTCGATCCGACTCGGCTACTGGATGGAGTGGGACGATCCCGCGCAGCTCCGCAAGCTGGCTGATGCCATCGGCACCGATGAGGTCGTTTCATTCACGCCACCGAAGCGTCCGGACGAGGTCTTGCAGGACAAGGCCGAAGCGATCGTCGCGCGGCTCGGCAACCCCGACTGGGGCGGCAGCTACTTCACGTTCTCGACCGAAAACAACGAAACGATCTGGACGTTCCTCAAGAAGTGCCATCAGCGGAGCAAGGTCTACCGCGGCCACGACGTGATGCCGTGGAGTGGTCGCGGCGGCAGTGCCTATTCGCAAATGGAAGTCGCCGACGGTCGCAAGCTGACGGTGCATCGCTCGGCGTTCGTGCGGTTTCCGATCATGCGTTTCAACAACTGCGACCAAGTGATTGCGCGCTTGGTCGCGAAGCATTTGAAGAACTCCTCTGACGTTGTTGATTTCGTCGTCGAGTTGGAAGACACGTTTGATTTCGAGATCCCGGTAGATGACTTCGAGAGTTTTCAGACCATCGACCAAGCCGCGAAGTACGTCAGAGAACATGCCAGCGACATTCAAGCCGTTGCCGACAAAGAGTATCTCCTCATCTGGACCACGACCCCGTGGACGCTGACGAGCAACGTCGCGGCAGCCATCAACCCCGATCTGGACTATGTGAGGATCCGCGCGAAACGCGATGGCGCGATCTATTACTTCGCGAAAGACAACCTCGACTTCCAGCGGCTGGCGACCGAGTTCAAAGACGGCTTTGGTCGCGAAGAGTGGGCGTGGCCGAAGTCGGTCCCCAAGCTGAAGACGCTCTCGCAGATCTTCAAAGAGAACGGCGGCTTCGACATCGAGATGACGTTCAAGGGAGCCGAGATGATCGGCTGGGGATACGCCGGGCCGTTCGATGACCTTGCCGCGCAATCGACTCCCGGCGGCGTGCCGTTTGAAGCGCGTGTGGCCGACAAAACGGGCGTCGCTTGCCACCGCGTGATCGACGGCGGTCGTGACTTCAAAGGGAGCGCGAACGTCGTCGCGGGTGAAGGCACCGGCATCGTTCACATCGCGCCGGGTTGCGGAGATGTCGATCATCAACTTGGCGCGGCGGCTGGCCTCGTGGGGATCGCGCCGCTCGGTGAAGACGGTTGCTTTATGGAGGGCTTTGGCGAATTCACGGGCCGCTCGGCGACCGACCCGGCCACGGCGGACCTCGTGTTTGCGAAGCTCAAGGAGAAGGGACTGCTGCTGAACGTCGAGCAGTACCCGCACATCTATCCGCATTGCTGGCGCACGGGCGATGAACTCGTCTTCCGTCTCGTCGATGAATGGTTCATCAACATGGACTGGCGGGACGAGATCATGGGCGTCACCGACGCCATCCGCTGGTTGCCCGAGAGCATCCAAGGGGGCGAGCGGGAGCGCGAATGGCTGACCAACATGCGCGACTGGATGATCTCGAAGAAGCGTTACTGGGGCCTCGCCCTGCCGATCTGGGTCGATGAATCCGAAGACGTTCCGTGGTCCGACCCCGCCAAGTTTGAAGTGATCGGTTCGTTGGCCGAACTCAAACAACGAGCACTCGACGGCGGTGCAGGTTGGGACGAGTTCGAGGGTCACACCCCTCACAAACCGTGGATCGACAAGGTCAAGATTCGCAGCCCGAAGACCGGCAACCTGATGACGCGCGTGCAGGATGTCGGCAACCCGTGGCTCGACGCGGGGATCGTGCCGTTCAGCACACTCGGCTTCAACACGCACCCCGACTATTGGCGCAAATGGTTCCCCGCCGATCTCGTCACCGAATGCTTCCCCGGCCAGTTCCGCAACTGGTTTTATTCCCTCTTGTCGATGGCCACGATGATGGGGTCCGAGGAATTGAGCGGCACGGCGCTAGCCGCCGGTGGATCGTCCGAACCATCATTACAGCCACTGTCCACGACACCGGCGGCTAGCGCCGTGCCGCTCACGGCCGAGCAAAAGCGCCCGTTCAAGACGCTGCTTGGCCATCGGCTCGTCATGAACGAAGCGGGCAAGCCGATGCACAAGTCGGACGGCTCGGCGATCTGGTTTGAGGAAGCCGCCGAGCAACTCGGCGTGGACACCATGCGCTGGATGTACCTCCAGCAGAACCCGGCCAGCGACCTGCGCTTCGGCACGCGACACCCCGATCAACCGGTGACGCTGCAAACCCCGAACGGCCCGACCGACCGGACGATCGACGGCTTGCCGACGCATGTCGTCACGAGCACTCCCGCCGACGAAACGCGCCGCATGGTCCTGATCCCGCTCTGGAACAGCTACGCCTTCTTCGTGAACTACGCCCGGCTCGACGAGTTCGATCCGACGCCGGTGCTGCAACGTAGCCTTCACGCTCCGCGTGAAGTAAGCCGATCAAGGGCAACCACCACCACCGTCGAGAACCGTTCGAGCAACCCAGCCGTCCCCTCACTCGGCTCTCCTCACGCGGAGCGTGAGGGCTACGTCAGCGACGGCTACATTGAAGCTGCCGACCGCCCCGAGATCGACCGCTGGATTCTCTCGAACCTCCAAGCCCTCACGAATGGGATGCGTGCCGCGCTCGACGACTACAACACGCCGGAAGCCTGCCGCCTCGCCGCTGCCTTCATTGATGATCTGTCGAACTGGTACATCCGCCGCAACCGCCGCCGCTTCTGGCGCTCGAAAGACGCGAGCGATACCGACAAGCTCGCCGCCTATCAGACGCTGTACGAGGTACTCGTCACGCTGACCAAGTTGCTCGCGCCGATGGTGCCGTTCTTGAGCGAGCGGATGTACCAGAACTTGGTGAGAAGCACGGATCGAACCGTAGGGTGTGACGAGTCTTCGACGGCACACCATTCTTCGGCATCACCCCGCCCGCTATCAGGGCCAACATCACCGACTGGTGTGCCGGCGCAAAGCCTTGTCACACCCTACGGGAATCCCGAATCCGTTCACCTCTGCGACTACCCCGAGGCTGATGCCGCTCTGCTCGACACGGACCTCAACGCACGGATGGCCTCGGCGCAGGTGGTCGTGGCGTTGGGCCACAAGCTGCGCGACATGGCCGATCAGCGGGTGAGGCAGCCTTTGGCCGAATTGCGGGTCTCATCGAGCGACCCCGCCGCGCGGGACGCTATCAGGCGGCTGGCCGATGTCATCCGCGAGGAACTCAACGTCAAACAACTCACCGTCGTCGAGAGCCTCGCCGACATCGTGAAGTACACGTACAAGGCGAACCTCAAAACGCTCGGCCCGAAATACGGCAAGCTGCTGAACGTGCTGCGCGAAAAGCTGCCGTCCGTCGATACAAAGACACTCGCCCCGCTGAGGTCCGGCGGATCGGTCACGATCACACTCGACGGCCACGAGATCACGCTCGCCCCCGACGACGTGCAGGTCGGCACCGAACAAGCCCCCGGCTGGGTCAGCGGCGACGACCGGGGGATTCAACTCGCGCTCTCCACGTCGCTCACACCTGCCCTCCTGCGAGAAGGGATGGCCCGCGACTTCATCCGCCAAATCCAACAACTCCGCAAAGACGCCGACCTCGAAATCGAAAACCGCATCCGCGTGGGCTACTCAACGGTGTTCGCATCGGCTGCGATCACTCAGGCAGATCAGATTGCAAGTGGCTCGGTTGCCGTTGGCATTGCCGTGAGCGGCTCGATTGTTCAGGCGGACCAGACCGTCGCTGGAACAATGTCGGCGGCGACATCCATTTCGGCGTCCGTCACGCAATCGAATCAGACAGCCAGCGCGTCACCGGAAGTCCTCACGATGCTCACCGAATGGAGCGACCTGATTCAAGGCGAAACCCTCGCCGACAGCCTGACCTCATCCTCCGAAGCCCCTGCCGACGCGAAAGCAGTGAACGTGGGAGACGCCAAGGTTTCCGTGTGGCTGGAGAAGGCATGATCAGCTTCCCGCAACTGTGATGACCAAACCTCTCACCGAGGATTCTTCAAGATGATTACCCGCGTCGAAATCGAGAACTTCAAAGCCATCGAAAAACTCTCGATGGACTTCACCAGCCGACTGACGGTCATCGTCGGGCCGAATGGATCGGGCAAGACCTCGATTTTGCAAGCGGCGAATTCCTTTGGCAAAGTGTCGAGAACCGCGAATGCCACGTTGTTTCGTCGCATCGGAGCCACGGTCAGTCCATGGGTGAAGATCCTGACACCACTTGGGGGCGTCGAATTCAACGCGGACAACTCGGAAAGCCCGCGCGAGAGATCATTTCTCGGCGACGTCACCGCTGCTGATATCCCCGGAACGGTTTTGTTGCATTGTGACTTCGACCAGATGTCGCAGCCCTCAATGCACGGTTCGTCGCTTCAGTCAGACGCCTCAAACCTTTCTGCGGTACTCGCCGGACTCAAGCTGAACGATCCCGAAAAGTTCAGCCTCATTGAAGAGACTCTGTGTCGGATCATCCCGCAAATTGTTCGGATTCGTTTTGATCAAGTTCCAATGCGGGGACTCCAGCTTGTCTCGACAGACAGTTCGCGATCCGGATACCAAGAACTGCCAACCGCACCGAACCTGGCTTCCGGTTTTCGATTGCTGTTCGACACAGCTCTCGTCGCGGGAATCCCTGCGGATTCGGCGAGCGAAGGGACATTACGGAGTCTTGGAATCATCACCGCGATTGTGATGCGTGACAGTGAGTTTGAGAACGTCGTACTCGTCGATGATTTGGATGCTTCGCTCCACCCGTCCGCCCAAAAATCTCTGATCGAAGCCATTCGCACGCTGCTGGAAATGCGTCCCAAGCTGCAGGTCATCGCGACCTCACACTCGCCGTATCTCTTGGACTCGCTAACTCATGACGAGATTCGCCTGACGACGCTCGATGACCACGGCCGCGTCGTCTGTGGAACGTTGATGGATCATCCCGACTTCGAACGATGGAAAGACGAGATGACGCCCGGTGAGATGTGGAGCATGTTCGGTGAGAAGTGGCTCACCGCGTCGAGGGAGTCGGTCCCTGCTGTCGAGGTGGCGACATGATCTCGATCGTGGTCGTGTGCGAAGCGAACGCTGATTTTCAATTGGCCTCGACGCTGGCGGATCGGGTGCTTTGCGAGCGAGTCGAATGGATCGAGGCGGACCTGCTTCCACATCTCCGCGCGTATCGCGGCCTGTCGGAATCGGAGCCATTCCTGCGTTGGGATCGCGCGGACAATGAGGCGCGAGCGAGAAACATTCGAGTTCACGGCGCGTTTCCCGATGGTCCGGCGGAACTCGAAGCCAAGATGGTCCGACGAGCCATTCGTCTGGTCCGGTTCGTGGTTGGTGACGACACTCTGATGGTGCTAATTCGCGATGACGACGACCAACGACCAAGGCGGCTCGGCTTTGAGCAGGCTCGAAGCCACGCCAAGCGGCCCGAACTCATCGTTGTCGGCATCGCCCATACCAAGCGCGAGTGCTGGGTGCTCGCCGGTTTTGATCCGACGAACGAGTCCGAACAAGAACGACTCGAAGCAGAACGGCAGACATTGGGCTTCGACCCCAGAGACCATGCCGACCGGCTGACTGCGAAGCACGATCAGGACAAGTTGAGTGCCAAGCGAGTTCTCGCCAGGCTCACGAACAGTGACCGTAACCATGAGACCGCCTGTTGGAACGAGGCCAGCTTGAACATCCTTCGCCAACGGGGGCAGGTGACGGGGCTTGACGATTATCTCAGCGAGGTCGCAGAGCGTCTCGTCCCGCTTTTCGTGGCTGAGTCTGCGAGTACCAACTCTCCAATGGGAAGTGAACGGTAGGGCGCATCGTCTTCTGTGGTGCATTCGCTCCGCGAATGCCTGGGGTGACGGGTTCGGTTGACACTGCTTGGCGACGGCTGACGGAGCGGCTGGGCATTCGCGGAGCGAATGCACCACAGAAGACGGGCACTACAAAAGACCGGCGTGTTCCAATTGAGGTGATGTCATGTTTCAGACTCGGATCGACGATGATGGGCGGCGCGGCGGGCTGACTCGCGTTGAGGTGGCCGTGGTGTTGGGAATACTGGCGCTGATGGCGGCGTTCTTTGCTCCGGCTTTTCGGACATCAGGTCCAATGGCAAAAAGGCTTGAGTGTCTGAACAACATTAGCCAAGTCGGCATTGCGATGCAGAACTTTGCGTCGGCTAACAATGGTGAGCTTCCGTGGTTGGTCGATAACTACGTCGTCCAACGCAACCACGCAGAGACGCCAGCCGGGACTCTCACGGTCGGTTGGCCGATCCAAATCATGCCTGCGATGGATGGCTCGAAGTTGGTGAAGGCGATCAAGAGCAATGCCGTTGTTGTATCGGGGAAAGGTGCGGATGCTGTGCTGAGAATGGGTGAAGCTGAGCGGGTGTACTTCAAAGGCTTCACCTGTCCACAGGACACAGATTCTCACATGAAGCCGGGCGGGTTGAGTTACGTCGTGAATGCCGGTTTCATGGCGAGGAGCCTGTATCACGGCGACCCTGATGGGCGGCATCGAGTCGATCAGTTGAGTTGGGATGGCAACGATGTCGTGGGCGAAGAGACCGACATCGAAGTGGCCGCGGCCACCGGCGTCTTCTGGCGGAAGAGCGAGGTGTTTCAACCGTCACTCGATTACGTGGGAACGGGCGACGGGACGACGAACACACTCATGCTGTCCGAGAACCTTCAGGCCGGGAGTTGGTGGGACACGGACACGACTCGGCTGGCATTTGGCCTCCCGATTGAGACGGTCAACGGTCGAGTTCCGTTTGGAAAAGGGACGTTCTTCGAGTCGGTCGAGCGACCGCTGAACACGCAGTTCGACGGCGGGACGCTCTCCACCGTGTCGCCGCTTGGCTGGCGGATCAACAGCGAACTCAAAGCGGCCACCGGCACGCGGCCTCGCCCGAGTTCCAACCACGAGCGCGGCGTCAACGTCATCATGGTCGATGGCTCGGGCAAGTTCCTGAACGCACAGATGTCGCCGCATATCTACGCGAAGCTGCTCACGCCGAATGGAATCAAGTACGGCGAAGGGGAACTTCTGCAATCGACGTATTAACCACAGAGACACAGAGAAGTGCAGATGAGGGAGTGGTTGAAGAGCCATCACAGAAATGTCTTGGGAGTTTGCGAAATGAAGGGTCTTAGGAACGGGCACGCAATCACTTCCCGTGAGCGGCAAGGCGCTAGCCGCCGGTGAGTTGGAACTACCGGCGGCTAGCGCCTTGCCGCTCACAGAATCACTGCGTCAAACCGGGAAGT
>JAYTGQ010000043.1:0-2870 GCA_043733345.1 Schlesneria sp. | reverse complement strand
TTTAATGCTTCCTTGTGGTGAAGGTACTACTCCTGAGATTTGACACCCTGTAAAACGCCTACACATTCTGGTGGGCCGGCGCTCGAAGCGAGCTTGTCCCACCCTACTTTGATGGCGGATCCGACTTCTGTCGGTCACGTCATCATTCAGTCAAAAAAACGTTCTTGAGGCTTCTTCGCTGGCAGGCTCGGATGGAATGGAGTTCCCCGCTATGCTCCACCTCGCCCATGCGGCCCTCCCGTTTATCGTGTTTCTTTCTGTGGCGACTTCATGCTGATGATCGGTCTGGAAACGAGCGGATTTGTGGGAAGTGTCGCGTTGCGGCGCGATGGGCAGCTTCTCGAAGAACGGTTGCTCGGGCAGGCAGGTCGCCGACACGCTCAATCGTTGGTGCTGGAGTTGCGAGAACTGCTGCACACCCACGGAGTGACACCGTGCGACGTTCAAGCCATCGCGGTGAGCAAAGGCCCCGGCAGCTTCACCGGCTTGCGTGTCGGCCTCGTTTGCGCGAAGACGTTTGCATATGCGACCGGTTGCCGCTTTGTTGCGGTCAATACGTTTGAAGCGATTGCCGAGAACTGCCCGAGTGACGTGACCGACGTTTGGATTGTTGAGAATGCTCAGCGCGGAGACTTCTTTGCCGGACGCTATGCGCGCGACAGCGGGGCTCCGCTTGAAGCCCGTTCTTGGCGACTTCAAGCTCCGGTTCAGATCGTCTCGGCGGACGAATGGCTGGCCAGCCGAACAGCCTCCGACACGATCACGGGGCCGGGGCTGACCGACCACGTGGGTTCGCTTTCATCGGCGAGACTGCTGACGGACGAAGCGATCGCCAAGCCACGGGCCAGTTCCGTCGCGCGGCTTGGCGAGCAACGGTTGTTCTCAGCGGCGATCCCTCCCGTCGAAAGTGATCTTGAGGATGACACCAATTTTTGGAAGGCCGTCCCGTTCTACTTCCGCCCCAGCGCTGCGGAAGAGCAGCAGGCGAAGCGGAGCGGCGCTGCCCGTGTGTGAGAGCTTCCTTCGCTTGCGCGTCAGGCTTCCATGAATCGCTGGCATGTCAGGCTTCAATGAATCGTTCGTGGCAGAACGGTTTCTCCAAACCAAACTGTGCGCGCCGGGCTTCTCCCGTCGAGATCAGAATGTATTGATTTGTGTCGCCGTGTGAGGTTAGACTCGACCCGCCTCACCCACCTGCTTCCGAGACTTGGCTCGGACGCCCCGCTCAAACTGGCTGCTTCGCTGATGCAGCCGCCCACCTGCTGGAGCTTCTCGTCATGCTCAACATCCTCGGTCAACGACAGCCGTTTTGTGATCGCATCGCTCGGCGAGATTTCTTGCGGATCGGGGGCCTCGCGATGGGTGGCCTGACGCTGCCGTCCTTGTTGCGAGCCGAACACGCTGCCGGGGGACGAGCCACGGGCAAGTCGATCATCAATATCTATCTGCCGGGCGGTCCGACTCACATGGACACGTTCGACATGAAGCCGACAGCCGCGAAGGAGTTTCGTGGCGAGTTGCTGCCGGTCGCGACCAACGTGCCCGGCATGGAGATTTGCGAGTTGATGCCGAAGCTGGCTCGCATGGGCGACAAATTTTCGGTCGTGCGTTCGATCACTGGTCTGCGTGACGAACATGCTCCCCAGCAGAGTGACTCGGGTTGGAGTGAATCGTCGCTGCGAACGATGGGCGGTCGGCCGGGCATTGGTTCGGTGATGTCGAAGCTGTGGGGACCGTCTCAAACGACACCGCACGGCACGGCACCGACCTTCGTCGATCTGACCGGTTGGACGAAGACCGGCTTCGTCGGGCAGATCAATGCGGGCTTTCGACCCGACGGCGAAGGCCGCCAGAACTTGTCGCTCAACGGACAGGTCAATTTGAACCGGCTGGATGATCGTCGTGGGTTGCTCACCGGATTGGATCGCCTGCGGCGCGATGTCGATTCGCACGGGATGTTGAATGCGATCGACAGCTTCACCGAACGCGCCGTCGGGATCGTCACGTCGGGTGAGTTGGCCAAATCGCTCGACCTGCGGAACGAAGACCCGCGAATCTTGGCTCGCTACGGTGTCGGTAACGATCAGGGCTTCGGCAACGAACGGTTTGTCTTGGCGAGACGACTCATTCAAGCGGGCGTTCGCTGCGTCTCGCTGTCGGTCGGTGGCTGGGACACGCACGGAGACAACTTCAACCAGATGCGTCGTCAGTTGCCGCCGCTCGACCAAGCGTTGACCGGGCTGATTGAAGACCTCGACGCACACGGGCTGCTCGACCAAACGATCATCATGATGTCGGGCGAGTTTGGACGGACGCCGCGCGTCAACGGAACGGCCGGTCGCGATCACTGGTCCCGCGCGTCGTTCTTCTTCCTCGCGGGAGGCGGCATGCGTCACGGACAGATGATCGGCGCGACCAACCGCAACGGCGAGGAGCCGATCGAACGACCGGTTCACATTCAGAACGTCTTCCACACGGTCTATCACCAACTCGGGATCGACGCGAACGCGGTGACACTCAACGATCCGAACGGTCGCCCGCAATACTTGGTCGATGACCGCAAGCTCATCACCGAACTGATTTGATTGTGGTCA
The DNA here is from genome assembly GCA_043733345.1 of Schlesneria sp. Lineage (GTDB taxonomy): Bacteria > Planctomycetota > Planctomycetia > Planctomycetales > Planctomycetaceae > Schlesneria. Next base: position 276 of record JAYTGQ010000043.1, on the reverse strand, counting down.
CAACTGCGATCGTGTCCACCTCGCCCTGGTTGCCTGATAGCTCCAGGGCGATTTCGTTTGGTCATCCTCCTCAAATGCGGGGGGCGGCTCGAAGTCCGGCTTTTCCTAAAGCCGGACTTCGCTGTTGAGGAACTTCGCTGTGGGCACGTCCGCCCAGAGGGAAGTCCGGCTAACAGAGCTAACAGCCTGTTGAAAAACGGCTGTCGGGAGGGCGAGCTCCTGCCGAGCCGCGAGAAACAAGCGACTTTCCTCACGCACACGGCTCGGCGGGAGCCT
>JAYTGQ010000042.1:0-2873 GCA_043733345.1 Schlesneria sp. | reverse complement strand
CTGGTGGTTGGAACTGTACCGACCGTAATAGGCTGCAAAAGGACGATGGTCCTCATTGACTGGGCGCTCAGTTCTTCCCGACTGAGTCGTGACTTCGGCACCGTGCCGACTGTTCGTTCGAGATGGCGAGCGCGGGACATCGTCGGGGGACTGTGCTAAAAGTGTGCTATAGACAACGCCCAACGATGACAAACAACCACAAATGACCGACACCATCCACAAACACAGTTTGATGCTGGTTTCCCTGGCACTTGACGTAATTGTTGTCAGAATTGAAGGTTGTGGAATCCGGGCGGTGGGAACCTCACCCTCCCAAGTCGATGGCTCGACGGGAGCATCGCCCTCGCATTGCTGCCAATCGCATGCGGACAGACAGGATAATCCGTCCCGCTTGGAAAGGGACGGGCAGGAGTGCCCATCCTACGGCGACTACTTCACGTCCATGCCCAAGTTTTTCACGAGGAAGGCCCAGAGGTCGGCTGCTTCTTCGATGAGTTTTGTTGTGGGCTTGCCTGCGCCGTGACCGGCTCTGGTTTCGATGCGGATCAGGGTGGGAGCGTCTCCGGTGTGATGTTCTTGCAGACGCGCGGCGAACTTGAAGCTGTGGCCGGGGACGACGCGGTCGTCGGTGTCGGCGGTGGTGATGAGTGTCGCGGGGTACTTCGTGTTGGGTTTGAGATTGTGATACGGCGAGTACGCGAGGAGAGCCTTGAACTCGTCGGGGTTGTCGGCGCTGCCAAAGTCATCGACCCAGAAGCGGCCCGCCGTGAATTTGTGGAAGCGGAGCATGTCCATCACGCCGACAGCGGGGAGACACGCGGCGTAGAGGTCGGGACGCTGAGTCATGCAGGCACCGACCAGCAGCCCACCGTTACTGCCTCCTTGAATAGCCAGCTTCTTCGAGCTGGTGTACTTGTTGGCGATCAGCCATTCGGCCGAGGCAATAAAATCGTCGAAGACATTTTGCTTGTTGAGCTTCGTTCCGGCCTGGTGCCATTCCTCGCCGTATTCGCCCCCGCCGCGCAGATTGGGGATCGCGAGGATGCCGCCCATCTCCAGCCACGCGACGCGACCGATTGAGAAACTCGGCGTGAGTGAAATCGCGAAGCCACCGTAGGCGTAGAGCAGCGTCGGATTCGTGCCATCAAGTTTCGTGGTCTTCTTCCGCGTGATGAACATCGGCACCTTCGTCCCATCCTTGCTGGGATAGAAGACCTGTTCGACGAGATAGTCGTCGGGATTGAACTTCACCTTGGCCTGTCTCAACAAAGAACTTTCACCAGTGAGCAGGTCGAAGCGAAACGTCGAGGGCGGCGTGGCGAAGCTACTGAAGGAATAGAAAGTCTCGGTGTCGGTTCGCTTGCCGCCGAAGCCGGCTGCCGTGCCGATGCCGGGGAACGCGACTTCGCGCACGAACTTGCCGTCGAGGGCGTGCAGCTTGACCTGCGTCTTGGCGTCCTTCAGATACGTCAAAACGAACTGGTTGCCCACGATGTCCGCGTTGACGAGCGTCTCGGTGGACTGCGCGATCACTTCGCGGACTCGTGGTCGCGAGACTCCTGTTCCCTCTCCTCCCGACTTTGGGGGGAGAGGGCTAGGGTGAGGGGGGCGATCCCCAGCAACCGCTGGAATGGCTGAGGTTTGCTTCCCCGAACCCGAGTTATCAGAGCGACTGTTTGCATCGGGAGTCCCGTCACCGTTCGGCCCCCTCACCCTAACCCTCTCCCCCGAAGACGGGGGCGAGGGGACAAGGCGAGGCTCCAACACATCAATTGCCACGACCCGCTTGCGCGGGGCATCAAGGTCGGTCACGAAGTAGAACGTCGTGCCGTCGTTGCCGATGAACGAGTACTCGTGATCAAAATTCTCGATGAGGTCGATCGGCATTCCGTAGGGTTCGGTCAGGTCTTTATAGAGGACGCGATATTTGTCGTCGGTCCCCTTCCAGATATTGATAACGAGATACCGACCGTCTTCCGAGACCTTCAAGCCGAAGCCCCAAGTCGGCTCGTCGGGCCGCTTGTAAACGAGGACATCTTCCGACTGAGCCGTCCCCACCCGGTGATAGAAGACCTTTTGATTGAGGTTCGTTTTCTGGAAGGCCGCGCCTGCGGGCGGTTCGTCATAGCGACAGTAGAAGAAGCCTTTGTTGTCGGGCGTCCAGTTGGCTCCGCTGAACTTGACCCAGCGCAGTTCATCGGCCAGCAAACGGCCGGTCTCGACCTCGATGATCCGCCAGGTGTTCCAGTCGGATCCGGCATCAGCCACGCTGTACGCGACATAGCGCCCGTCGTCACTGAACGAGGTCGCGCCGAGCGCCACCGTCCCGTCCTTCGACCACGCATTGGGGTCGATCAGCACAGATGGCTCACCATTCAACGAGTCCAGCTTATAGAGGACCGACTGATTCTGAAGTCCGTCGTTTTTAAAGTAGCAATAGCGGCGACCGGCCTTGAACGGCGCACCGTATTTCTCGTAGTTCCACAGTTCGGTGAGCCGCGACTTGATCGCCTCACGCTGCGGGATCGCGCCGAGGTACGCGAACGTCTCCTTGTTCTTCGCGGCCACCCAGTCGGCCACGTCCGTCGAAACGCGAACGTCATCTTCGAGCCAGCGGTACGGGTCCGGTACCTGCACGCCATGCAGTTCGTCCACATGGTCGATCTTCTTCGTCGGCGAATAAGTCATGCGTTCTCCAGCGGCAACAAAACCGAGTGTCATCATTAAGCAGGCCAGTCCCATCACCAGCGTTTTCATCACAAAGCGGTCTCCTGTTGAGGTGTGTCGGACTGAGTCGAGTCTGTTTGTTTAGGAACGGGGCCGCAATAACTTCCCGATTAGCCGCAGGGCGCTAGCCCCGGTTTGGATGACAC
>JAYTGQ010000041.1:0-7936 GCA_043733345.1 Schlesneria sp. | reverse complement strand
CAGGGCGCGAAAGGCATTGCGGGTCGAGTTCCAGCCGTCCGTGTTGACTGTCTGCGGGACGTACTCGGGTGCCGCGTCGAGCGCCTCCTGCTGGAACGTCCCGTAGACTGCGGCGAGATGCGCGTCGTCGGCCACCTCGGTCAACGCCAACCTCAACACACAGCCGCCGCCCGCCGTGAGCGCCACGTATCCTTCTCGCGGCACCAATCGACGTGACCAGTCGATGTGACCAATCGGCGTGATGTTCGTCGGCCGCCAGAAGTAACGGCATCTGTTCGGGAGCGCGCACCGTCGTCCCGACCAGACTGTTGCGGCCGAGCCGTTCCAACAGCCGCGGCTGCTCCCATTCGTCCACCGTCCCCGTCATGGACCCGAACACGAAACGGGGACGCAGCGTGAACACCTGCTTGTCGCGCAGCCGCAGTTGTCGCAAACGCACGCCCAGCTTCACCGAGGCCCGCAACCGCCCCGTCAGCGTGAAACCCCGCTCGATCCCCGCCGAAAATAACTCCGGCCTGTCGGCGATCAGCCGCTCCCGAAACGGCCGGAGTTGCTTCGGATCATCCCACAGTTGATCGTCAAGCTCTCGGGTCATGGGCACACAAATCGGTCGCGATCCACGCGGTCGCCCCGCCCCAGCACCGGCTGGAGTCCGAGTACACGACCGGGTTCGCTGGCGAGCATCCTTCTCGTCCCCCCTCCTTGAATCAGAGGTAGGTTCCAGGATTCCGCTCCCACCGGCCAGCCCGGTTTTCCATCCATACAAAACGGTAGGGTCAGGAAGTTTTCGCTGGAGAGAATGGTCGCGGGACAGTCCTGACCATTTCACAGAAGCCCGATAGTCCGATCTTGAAACGTTGCAGGGACGGCGCAACCGGCATAACTGGAGTTAGCATGTCAGATGGTCGTGATCGGCCGCAGAGACATTGCTGCAAATAGACTTACGCCAATGTGTTGGATGAACAGCCAGATTTCGATAACATTTGCACGAACACTTACGCCGCTGAAGTGGTTAGTCTGTCGGACTGGCCTTGCGGCAGCGAATGCCGCAGTGATTGTCGAGAGCGGCCGCAAGAAGCAAGAAGAGTCAATCGGAAAGGGTGGCAGGTTATATGGCACAAGTCAGTCTTCAGGGACGACGAGGTTTTGGGCGTCGGCAGGAATTCATCTTGGCTTCTCCGGTGCGGACTTGCTCAATGGGAGCTTGGCTGGTGACGGCCGCGAGCTTGGTGTTGGCATCGGCCGGAACCGTTTCGGCAGCAGAGACTGCTGCGTTCACGACCGGTTCGTCCGACGTGATCATTCAGGAAATCAACAAGCAGATTCGCGACGCCTATAAGGACAACGAAGTCGAGTCGTCGCCAGTGGCTGACGATTCCGAGTGGATGCGCCGAGTCAGCCTCGACATCAATGGCCATATCCCGTCGGTCGAAGATGTCGAAGCGTTCATTGCCGACAAGGACAAGGCCAAGCGGACGAAGCTGATTGATCGACTTCTCGACGCCCCTGCTTACACACGCAACTGGACGACCGTTTGGACGAACCTTTGCATCGGACAGCAGACGCCGCGACGAGTCAGTCGCGACGGAATGCAGAAGTTTTTTCGAGAAGCCTTCGGCAAGAACCGCCCTTGGAAGGATGTGGTCTCCGATCTGATCACGGCCGAAGGTCATTACGAACAGAATGGAGCCGTCAACTTCCTGCTGGCTCAAATGCAGGATCAGGACGATGGTGTGCAGATGACTGCAAAGGCGACGCGCCTGCTTCTCGGCATGCAGGTTCAATGTACGCAGTGTCACAACCACCCGTTCAATGATTGGAAGCAGGATCAGTTCTGGCAGTTCAATAGTTTCTTCCGTCAGACTGGCAAGGTTGATCATCGGAAGTACAACCCGAAGACGGGTCGGATGGACGACGATTATTCGGAGATCATCGAGAAGGACTTCGCCGGGCCAGTCTACTTCGAGAAGCGAAGCGGCCTGATGCAGGTTGCCTATCCAATCTACTTCGGCTCCGAGATCGATCCTGCAGGATCGACCGATCGTCGCAAAGAGTTGGCGAAGCTGATGTCCGCTGGTGAGAAACCGATGATCGCGATGGCAATGGTGAACCGGACATGGAGTCACTTCTTCGGCCAAGGGTTCACTCGTCCTGTTGATGATATTGGGCCTCACAACCCTGCAACTCACCCTGATCTACTGGATCGCTTGGCAGTCGAATTCGTTAAGAGCGGCTACGACTGCAAGCAGTTGATGCGGTGGATTGCCAATTGCGAGGCATACAATCTGACCAGCCGCAGCACGAAAAAGAACGAACGCGATAACCCGGCGGCGGGGGAGACCGCTCTGTTCACTCACGTCTATGTGAAGTCGATGAACGCTGAACAGTTATATGATTCGCTGATTGTCGCCACGAACGCTCACAAGTCGGGCCGCTCCGGCTGGGAACAATCGGAGAAACAACGGCAAGAATGGCTACAGCAGTTCGTGCGGACCTTCGGAACAGACGATGGCGAGGAGTCGAATTCATTCGACGGCACGATCCCTCAAGCTCTAATGATGATGAATGGCGAACTAGTCAAGGATGCTGTGAGCGTGAAGTCGGGAAGCCATCTCGGCGACTTGCTCTCCGGCAAAGGAAACGATGTGCAGAAGATCCAGCGGCTGTATCTGACTGCTCTCGGACGCCAACCCACGAAGGCGGAATTATCGAAGTCCCAGCAGTATTTGAAGGGGAATCGCGACCAACTGGCGGTCTATCAAGACTTGTTCTGGGCGCTGTTGAACTCGAATGAGTTCATCTTCAACCACTGACCACTGACGAATGCGGAGCGATCCGCCGAAACGAATCTCAAACTCAAACGCTACGAAAATTAACTGTCCTTTAAATCTTGGAGACGATCATGCAGATGACAACACCCGACGGTATGTCCCGACGACACTTTATGCGGCACTTGGCAGCCAGCGCGGCAACGCTTCCCGCAATGAATTTCATTTCGCACGTTCAGGCCAATGCGGCCGAACTGAAGAAGAAGCAAAAGGCGTGCATCCTGATGTGGATGAGCGGCGGCCCCCCGACCATCGACATCTGGGACTTGAAGCCCGGTTCCAAGAACGGTGGCGAATTCAAGCCGATCGACACCAAGGGCAACCTGCAAATCAGCGAGCACATGCCCAAGACGGCGGCGGTGATGGACAACCTCTCCGTGGTTCGTGCCATGAGTACTCGCGAAGCCGACCACGGTCGTGGTCGCTACTACATGCACACCGGCTATGTGCCGAACCCCACGGTTGTGCATCCGGCCTTCGGATCAGTCGTCAGCTACGAGCTGGGAACGAAGCGCAAAGACCTTGAAATTCCGTCGTTCGTCTCCATTGGCGGCGGCGGCACCAGCCCCGGCTTCATGGGCGCGGCTCACGCTCCGTTCCTTGTCGATAACAGCGGCAACATTCGCAATGCCGACATGGGCGATCTCGGCCCCGGTCGGCTCGAACAGCGTCTGAACATGCTGGGAGTCGTGGAAGACAACTTCATCAACTCGCAGCGCGGTGATTCGGGCCAAGCTCACAAGGAGATCTACAAGAAGGCCGTCAACCTGATGACCTCCAAGCAAATGGCCGCCTTCAAGGTCAGCGAAGAGAAGAAAGAGACCCTCGACATGTACACCGGCGCTCCAGCGCAAGGTGGTGCGATGATGGGGGCTGGCGGTCAGTTCGGTCGCAGCCTGTTGATGGCTCGTCGATTGGTCGAAGCGGGCGTGCCGTTCGTCGAAGTCGATTTCGGCGGCTGGGATTTGCACGCGAACGTTTTCGAGACACTAAAAAATCAACGTCTCCCTGCTCTCGACGCCGGAATCGCCGCATTGACGATGGACCTCAAGCAACGTGGCATGTTGGATGACGTGGTGCTGGTATGGATGGGCGAGTTCGCTCGTACTCCACGCATCAACCAAGATGTTGGCCGCGATCACTGGGCAGCAAGCTGGTCAACCATGATCGGCGGTGGTGGCCTCAAGGGTGGTGTGGCAGTTGGGGAAACCGACAAGGATGGCGTGTCGGTTGCCAGCGGTCAGAGCTACCAACCCGGCGACATCTGGGCAACCGCTTCGCACGCGCTCGGCATCCCGCTGGATACGGTCCACACGTCGAAGCGTGGCCGTCCGATGAAGCTCGCGAACGGCGGCACGGCGATCAAGGAATTGATCGGCTGAGTGGGCCGGTTCGACAACTGAGTTTGAATACACGGGGGGCTGCTCAACACAGCCTCCCGTTTTTGCTGATGGTGCAATACCAACCCGAAGCGTGAGCGAGAACGGTGAGACGCTTGCGAGAGGACTTTCCTCGCTCACGCTTCGGGTTGGTGTTGAAAACTTTTGTTCGAGTTGCGTTTGGATAGAAGTGGCACTTCGTCGTGAATGACGCTGCACCCGAATCGAAAGACGAATCGCCAACGGTCGCGCCTAGCACCGGGTTCGTGCAACTATTCACGCAGCATCAGCGACGGCTCTTCCTGTACATCTTGTCTCAGGTGGCGAATACGATCGACGCGGAAGAAGTCTTGCAGGAAGCGAATGTTGTCATCTGGAGCAAGTCCTCTCATTTTCGTGAAGGGACCAACTTCCTCGCGTGGATCAGTCAGATCGCCAATTTTGAAGTAATGAAGTACCGGGCACGTCGAAAACGAAACCGCCTCTATTTCAGCGATGAATTCTTGGAGACGGTTTCAAAGGAAGCACTCGAACGATCCGATGAGTTTGAACAACGACGAGTCGCGTTGGTCGAGTGCTTGGCCAAACTTCGTCCCAAGGACCGCGATTTGATCGAACAGCGCTACGCACCCGGTGAACGTGGGAAGCGACTCGCCGAGCAACTCGGCCGTCCTGCCAACTCGGTTTATCAAACACTGGGGCGAATTCGACGAGTCCTGATGGAGTGTATTCAACGGCGCATGACCGAAGAGACCACAAAGTAACTACTGGAAAGTTAAGGCCCGCGAAGCGATGTCCTATTCAGCTCTGACCACCGAACTGACGCCGCTGCTTGAAGCGTTGTGCGAAGATCGCATGACGGGCGAGGAAGCTGCGCGGCTCGAACGGCTGGTACTCGACTCCGCCGATGCACGCTGGTTCTATCTGAGCTATCTCGATCTGCATGGTTCGCTGTACTGGAATGCCGCGGGAGTTGGTTCTGCGACGGCATTGTCCACGGATGAGATCCCCATCCACAGCGATGTTCCCGCGCGTGATCTACCGCTTGTTGTTTCGGCCGCAGCTGCTCTTCCACGACGAGCGAATTACGTTGGACGAAGGGCTGCATTGATCGCTGCTGCAGCTTGCATCTGCGTCGGTGCCGTCGTTTGGGTCTCTGTGAATGGACTCCGAAACCAAGATCAACTTGCGCTTGCTCCGCAGCAGCAGGACTTGCCAGACGCGCTTGATGCGAATCCCGGTAACGCTCCACGGCAGGAGGGCGTCCCCGCCGCTGTGCGACATCACGGCCCGGCGGTTGTGATCGCTGACACGCCTGTCGAGACCGCCGTTTTGGATCAGCCAACGGCAATGGTCGCGGTGAGCATTCCCGCCCCGCCGATGTCACCGCGTGAAGAGTTGGATTCGCACCAAGTTGTCGCGGCGATCAACACCGAAGTGCGGCGAGGCTGGGAGATCGGTGAGGTCGCCCCGTCCGCAGTGGCCGATGATTCCGAGTGGTTGCGGCGCGTGTCCCTCGATCTGATCGGTCGCATCCCGACCGTAGGGGAAGTGGAGTCGTTCCTAGCAAATCGTCGCCTCGAAAAGCGAGAGGAGTTGGTCGATCGTCTGCTCGACGAGAGCGCGTATGCCCGCAACTTCACGACGATCTGGACGAACCTGCTCGTCGGTCGGCGATCGGAGCCGCGCGTTGATCGTGGCGCATTACAAAAATTCCTGCGGATGGCGTTCGCCGCGAACCGGCCTTGGAATCAAATCGTCTACGACTTGGTGTCGGCCGAGGGAAGCAGTTCCGAAAATGGAGCGACCAACTTTCTGATCGCCCATCTGAACAACGATGCCCTGCCCGCGACGGCCGTCACCGCGCGGGTGTTCCTCGGCCAGCAAGTGCAGTGCAATCAATGCCACAACAACCCATTCAGCAAAACTCAGCAGACGGCGTTTTGGGAACTGCACAGCTTCTTCAGTCAAACCGCCAGCGTCCCTCGTCACGAGCGCGACCCGCGCACAGGGAAAGACCGCGTCACTCACACGGACCTCGTCACGCGCGATGCGGGTGGACCGATCTACTTCGAGACTCAGACCGGCCTGATGCGCGTGGCCTATCCGCGTTTCAATGGCCACGATGTCGATGCCGGGCCGGAGACGAATCGCCGTACGGTGCTCGCTCGACTCATGACGGAAGGCGATCAGCCGCAATTGGCAGCCACGTTCGTCAATCGTTTGTGGAGCCATTTCTTCGGCGAGGGCTTTACACCGTCGGTCGATGACCTCGGGCCGCACAGCCCGGCCAGTCATCCCGAGTTGCTCGCGCTGCTGACGCGCCAGTTCGTGCGGAGCGGCTATGACACGAAACAGCTTGTCCGCTGGATCTGCAACTCCGAGCCGTATCAGCTCAGCAGTCGGATCGGCGAACGGAATGGAACGGACGAACCGACCGAAGGTCAGTCGCCACAGTTCAGCCACATGTACGTGAAGTCGATGACGGCCGAGCAGATGTACGATTCGTTCCTGGTCGCGACGAAGGCCAACCGCGCGGGCGGAGTCGATTGGACGCAGGCCGAATCGCAGCGGCAGCAGTGGCTGTCGCAGTTCGTCGTGAACTACGAAACGGATGAGAACGATGAGGCGATGGAGTTCGGTGGCACGATGAGCCTCGCTCTCACGTTGATGAATGGCTCGCTCGTTGAGAAGGCTCTGGAAATTTCCCCCGGCACGTTTCTCGATGAGGTCGTGCGACGAAAGTCCGACGAAAAGGAGAAGATTCGCCAACTGTGCCTCGCCGCCCTGTCGCGTCAGCCCAGCCCGAGTGAACTCGCCGCGATGCGCAAGTTGGTGCGAGACGACTCGCCCTCGCGCGGTCCAAAGAACGCGAGCAAGCCCGCCTCCGGAACCGAAGGCTACCAAGACCTCTTCTGGGCACTGCTGAACTCGAACGAGTTCGCGCTGGTCCATTGAGGGATTGCTAATCCCAAAATGAAGGGACGGTCATGACCACCGCACAAGTCACATTGTCCGACGAAGAAAGTGATGCTCTCCAGACGCTCAGCCGGATCAAGGGAGTCACTCCTGAAGTTCTGCTGCACGAAGCGGTCGAGTCCTATTTGGGCCACCATGAGACCGGTCCTCGTTTGGTGGCGCTCCGCTCGGCGCGAGGTATCTGGAGCGAACGCCATGACCTGCCCGCTCTCACCGAACTTCGCCGCGAATGGGATTGAAGGGAAGTAGAGTGGGACCAGCGGCGTTTCGACGCGCCAGCACACCACAATGGTTAGACGTTTTGTGATGGCGAGCTTGTCTGACTGGATGGCCAGGACCATATGAACCACGACTCACGTAAAACGTTTCCAACCATCGTCGTGCTGAGTGTCCTCGTCAGCATCTATTCGTGGATGGCCGAGCTAGTCCTGCTCTCATGCCAGTTGTTTTTGGGAAGACTTCCCGGCAACAACCACGTCGCTCACTACATCCTCATTTCGGTTTCTTGTGGCTCCTTGTTATTTGTGCGTTTTTCTGGCCAGCATCACTTCTTTGCTGGTGACGGCCATGCCAACGGTTGCCTGCATCTGACAAAGATGCAGGCAGTGATCGCGACGCTCTTCGCGATCACTTACCCCCTGCTTTGTGGGATGGGCACTAGTGCCGCGTCACAGCTTAATCTTCGGGTAGACGGAGGTCAGCTTGCCGCGGGCGTCGTCGATTTTCATTTGCCAGTCGATGCCGCGTTGG
>JAYTGQ010000040.1:0-7953 GCA_043733345.1 Schlesneria sp. | reverse complement strand
CGGCTTTTCCGAAAGCCGGACTTCTCTTCACACCCGACTGCGATTCAGTGCGTCATCCCCAAGGGAAGTCCGGCTAACAAAGCTAAGCCGGACTTCCGCGCCAGGCTTCCACTACGGCGGCGGCGATTCCCAAAGGGCCTCTTGGTAGCGGCGTTCTTTCAAGAGATCGAGAACATCGGGCAGGAACGGGAATTTCATCTCGTCCAGGTTCTCCTTGAGATACATCTGAGAAAAGAAGGCGTCACGGTCGGGCAGTGGCCTCGCGCCGTGGCCGGTCAGCTTGTCGAGCTGCCGATTGTTGGCGGTCAGCAGCGCGTCGAGGGCTTCGCGGCGAGGCGTGATCAACTCATCAACCAACTTCTTAACCCAGTCGTCGGTGATCTGACTCGGCTTGTCGATGGTCCGCTCGATCTTCTGAATCTGCTTCACGAGATGTTTGGCCAGCAGCGCGACTCGATGATGTGCCGAGATGGCAACGTGTTCGAGTTCATGCTGCGCCAGGGGCGCGTCCCAAACGCGCGGCGTGTCGTACCGCTCGGGCAACAGAATTTGATGTCGCACGGGTAACTCGACCATTGTGAACGTGGGGATGATCGTGACAACGATTCTTTTCTTCGACGACTCTTTCTTAGTGGTCTCGCGAAAGTCGTACTCGTAAGTGAAGCGGTGGTTGAGTTCAAACTTGTAGTTCGTCCAGCCGGGAAACTTCTGCGGCTTCGTGACCGGATCGTAGAACTCGAGCTTCGTCAGACCGCGATCAAACACGGGCTTGATCCACGCGGGAGGCTCCGGTGCGGCGGCTGGCTCGGTCGCGTTGAGGCTGACGGGCGCGAGGAGGCTGAGCAGGAGGAACGTTCGGTTGAGAAAAGTCTTGGTCATGAGCAGTTCCGATTGTGGCTTGCCGTCTGTGGTCTGTGCCATGCGCAGTGAAAAGCCAGATACTCTCTCGTTTAACCGCGTGGGCAACGCCCCGCGCGTTTGAGGCTGTACGCGAGATCGACGCGCGGGGCGTTGCCCACGCGGTGAAACAACCTTGCGTCCATTTCCACCGTGCGAGGGATATGTCTCTTAACAGCCAGCACGATGCGGGGGATCGTTGCATTCAGCAGCGGCCCGATAAACAGAGCGTGCAGCACGGCGACAAAACTTCTCATTCGCGGGGACTTTCGGGACCGAGTAACTCCGGGAACCGGTGCGTGTCGCCGTTTTGACCTGTGGTGGCGTCGAAGGGAAGTGGTCGGACAAATTTGTGTTTTGAATGCCCCGTCTGCGACACCCCATTGACTGGTCCCGTTCCTACATCGCGGTCACTCCGCGTGACGAGCGGAACACCTAGGCAAACGAATTGAAGTGGTTGGCGATCCATCAGCAGCCGGTCGAACGTTCCGAACGTTCTGGAGTGGGCCAGCCGCGTCTCAATGAAGTGTTGGGAAACCTGTTTGTCGGGTGGCAAAACCCGGAATCGGCGTGTAGTGTTTGCGACCTTGTTGCCGCACGCCAATCTTGAGCCAGATCATTGATCTCAATGAGAACTGCCGGAACACACATCTGTCCCATGCCTGCGGAACCTCAACTACAACACGGATTCGTGACAAAAAGGGATGGCCCCGTGCAAGACACGAGCGTGATTGTGATGCGGATGCCGCGGCGTCGAACTGCGTATTCGAGTTGGCTGTACGGCATATTGCTGGCCATGGTTTGCGGCCTCGTCGCGACGGATGTCGCGTGGAGCCAACCCGCCAAGCCGAAGGGCAAATCGACCGGTGGTCCCGGTGCGAAACCGGCCGTGCCGAAAGGCTCCGCTGCGCCGCTCGTCATCGACTCGGAAGCGTTGCCACCCAACTACACGCCTCCCAAGGATCGGAGTCCGCTCCTTGAACTCGACATGCCGATCGCGTTGCCGGATGAGCTGGAGAAACTGAAGAAAGAGGACGGCAAGTTTCAGCAAGTCCTCAACAAAGCTCTCTCGGACGACGCCAGTAAAGCCGTGATGAGGGCGGGTATTCGGTATCGCCTCGCACAGATGACGTTGAAGGATAACCTCCAAGCTGAGAACTCGAAAAAGCAGCCGTACTACATCACCACGCTCAGGAACAATCTGCGGCGGGATCTCAATGGATCCGGTTCTGCTGCGAGGGATTTGAAGCCCGCCGCACTGATTGAATTCCGGCGGAATCTGATGCTGGAGTTCGTCAAGCAAGCCACGCCGCTCTTGGAAAACAACCTCCTCGTGCGGGTTCAGGTCGTCATTCTGATGAATGAACTGGAATTGGTGGTGGGTGTTCCTAATCCTGACCCCTCAAAAGCGATCGCGACCGAAGCGTTTACGCCTGCCTTCGACACACTGGTCAAAGTGATCCTCGATCCCAAGCAGGACGTGTCGGTGAAGCTGCTCGCGGCGAGTGGACTGACGCGCATCCTGAAGATCGGGACGCCCAATGTGAATGAACGAACTCGGATTGTCGAAGCGGTGATCTCAGAACTGAATAATTTTAAGGACGCTGATCTCGCCGCAGGCGGTTGGTACGAGTTGAGGCTGGTGGGAACATTGGGTTCTGCTGCGCTGGATCAACTGAAGCAGCCGATCGTCGTCACGGCCTTGAAGACCGTGGTCAGCGATCCCAAGCGATCGTGGTCGGCTCGGACTGAGGCTGCGAAGGGATTGGGACGTGTCCCGCTTCCGCCCGCTTCCAATCCGGCCTCAGTGGTGTTTGCTGTGGCGGAGATGACTCTGCAACTCGCCAAAGCGGCTCAACAGACACCCAACGATCCCCAGTGGAAGTCCGCTTTCTGGAAGACCTATCTCGCCTTTTGGCCGGTTGATGTCAACGAGAAGGATGTCACGAAAACGAGCAAGGCGGGGTTGTTGAACAACCCGGTTGTCGCTGGTGGAGCCAAAGCCGCGAGCGCCTCTGTGACCCCCGTTTGTGCCACGATTCTGAAGAGCCAACGTCTGACGGCCGCTCAAATCGCAGAATTGGAAAAATGGGTCACGGCCAATGCGCCGGGTGCCCCCGAGCCAAAGCCGTAGAGGCGGTTCAGTCGGCTCGGCTCGCACTTTTGGCGTTGGCTCGCATGTGGGATTGCGCCAACGCTCGACGCGGCTGATCCGCCAACGTGGCCTGCGTAAATTGCATCGCTGCGGAGGCTCCAGTACCATCCCCGCCGCCCGGTCTGCCCAAGGACTGCTCGCGCCGCTCTGAAAGAGATCTCCTCGACTTTGTTGAGGTGTCTCCCACACGATGCGAGCCGAACGCTCTCTCTTGTTCGCTGTTCGCAGTAGACCGTGGCCTCCGTGATCCCGATCCCATGACTAAAGTTGGAGTGAGCATGCGCCGTTTGTATTTCAGCCTGACCGCCGCCTCGTTGATGCTGAGCCTCGGTCTGATCGGCTTTGCCCAGGATGCCGAGAAGAAGGAAGACCAGCCTGCGGATAAGCCCGCCGCCAAGGCGGAAGAGAAGCCCGCTGACAAACCGGCGGAGAAGAAAGAAGAAAAGCCCGCCGAACAACCTGCTGGCCCAAAGCAGACAGAGATGGTCCAGCACCTCGACAACCCGTCGGGTGTCTGCGTTCATCCCACCACGGGCCACGTCTTCATCACCTCACGGCAGGGTGTCTTCCGGTTGGTGCTTGAACCAGGCAAGGCGAAAAAGATCTATCTCGAAGTCGAAGGTTTCCCGACTGACATCTATGGCAAGGGGCCGAAGTACAACGTCGGCCCACTCGGTTGCACGCTGTGGGGAACGGATCGCCTCGTCGTGCCCGATGGCAGCCGCCCCGATGGTGAAGAAGTGGTGCGCGTCTACAAGATTGAAGACGCTGTCCCCGGCAAGCCGCGCAAAGAGACGGAAGCCGAATTCACGCTCGGCCCGATCAAAGGGACCGGTGAAGGGGCCAAGGGCGAAGGCAACTACTATCAAGCCGTCGTCTGGAACGACGCGATCTACGTCACGTCGAACGGCGATGACACCAAGGGCTGGGTCGTGGCCTCCAAGATCGCTGATGGCAAGCCGGGCGAACTGACGGGATCCATCGCCACCAAGGAAGCGACTCAAGTCGATGCTCCCGTGGCGATCACGGTCAGCCCGGACAAGTCGCAACTCGTGATCGGTCAAATGGGCGAAGTGAACGTCGCTGGTGACGCGCTGCTCACGATGTACGACAAAGAAGGCAAGCTCGTGAAGAGCTATAAGACCGGACTGAACGACATCACCGGCCTCGCCTACAGCCCCAGCGGCAAGCTCTACGCCACCGACTTCGCGTGGGCCGAAGAGATCAAAATGAACGGTGGCTTGTTTGAGTTGACGATTGAAGGCGACGAAGTCAAAAC
The DNA here is from genome assembly GCA_043733345.1 of Schlesneria sp. Classification (GTDB taxonomy): domain Bacteria; phylum Planctomycetota; class Planctomycetia; order Planctomycetales; family Planctomycetaceae; genus Schlesneria. The sequence continues at coordinate 3,622 of JAYTGQ010000040.1, read as the reverse complement.
GAAGAAGATCATCGGTCTCGATCGCCCCACGTCGCTTGCCTTCGACAAGGACGGTGGCTTGCTCATCACCGTCTTCGGCAGTGGTAAGGACACCGGCGACAAGCCCAATGGCAGTCTGATCCGACTCGAACCCGGTCTGTGATCCGCGGGGATACGACTTGCTACCGAGTTCAAAAAACGCTCCGACTGCCAACGCAGCCGGGCCGTTTTATTGATGCGTCGTTTAACCGCGTGGGGGCTTTCTCTTAAAGTCCCGACCCGTTCAAGGTCCGTGCGAGGGAGCGCAGTGTCATGAAGATTCGGAGTCGCTGGCTGACATGGGTTGCCGCCGCCAGTGTCGTTGGTTTGGCGAAGCTGTTGTTCGCCACTTGCCGCAAGGTTTACGTCAGCGTTCATGAACAAAGTCGGCTCGACTTCGTGCCGACTCCCAACGACCTTGAACGCTACGTTCTCTGCGTCTGGCACGATGAACTTCTCATTCCGACGTTCGCCGCGCCGCGTGGTGTGCGCGAGCAAACGTGTTGCCTCGTCAGTCAGCATCAGGATGGCTCGTACCTCGCGAACACGATGGCATTGCTGGGCTATAGCACGGTGCGCGGTTCGAGTCGGCGGGGCGGAGCGAATGCGCTGAGGCAACTGCTGGACGACACCGCTGGTAAACACATCGTCTTCACGCCCGATGGGCCGTGTGGGCCGAGACGACAACTCAAGCAAGGCTGTGTTTTTGTGGCCTCTCAGCTAGGCCGCAGCTTGTTGCCGGGAGCTTTTGTGGCGACACGCGCGTGGCGACCGAAAGGGAAGTGGACCGACCTGCTCATCCCGAAGCCGTTCAGCACGATCTACGTCATCACGGGCGAGACGATCCCGATTCCGAGTGACCTTTCGCGCGAACAGCTCAACGACTACATCGTCCTCGCACAACAGGCGATGGACCGACTCAGCGAGCAGGCCGAACGAATGCTCACCGGCAAACAGCAGCCACCACCGCAGGTGGACGAGCGTGCGGCGGCGTGAACGATCTCGAAGTCGCGATGAAGACAGTGCGAAGTGAAAAGTGATCAGTGCAAAAGGGGCTTCAACCGGAGCGACTTCACAATTTTGCACTTTGCACTGATCATTTTTCACTTCGCACTACTCAACGACTTCATCACGGCTGCGCTTGGATCGCCTCGTTCAGTTCGACGGCTCCGTCGTGATTGAGGTCCAGCGCGTTGAACGATTCCACTTCACCGAGGAACTCGCGGCGTGAGACTTCTCCGTCGCGGTTCTTGTCCATCTTGCGGAACCAAACCGGACCGGCCGTGCGTTCGGCGAAACTTCCCTGCGCTGCCATCGCGCCCGCATTGACGGGACCGCCGAACAAGCCGGGAAGTGAGCCTCGCGCGGCGACCATTTGGAATTGCAGCGGCACTTCGGTCTCAGCCAATTGCCCGTCCTGGTCCTTGTCCCACAGAGCCAGTTTGTCGATGGCCGTTCTGATCTCGCGATGAGCCAACCGCCGGTCGCGGTCGGCGTCGAGAATGTCGAACAGCGTGCGACCCTGCTCGTTGATGGTCAGCACCGCGCGGCTGCGGGCGGCATCAATGCGGGTCTTCAAATAGGCCGTCACTTCGTCGAGAAACAGCTTGCCATTCTTGTCGGCGTCGAGGTCTTCAAACGTCGTCCCGAGTTGTGTGAGCTGCGCGGCCTCTTCCTTTTCGAGATAGCCGTTCGCGTTCGCATCGCTGAACATGAAGAGCGGCTTCACGATCAACTCGGGATTGAACGCGGCTGGTTCGGGTGTCGCACTGAGACTGATCTGCACGGTTCCGAGGTGGAGGTGAGCGGCTCCGTCCGGCGTCGTAAGAACATCTCCCGCGCGCGATCCCGTCGCCGTGACCGCTCCCTTTGAAACATCGATTGTCAGTTCAAACATGGGTTCGGCTGAAGTCACGAACGAACGGAGTTCATCGAAGTCGAGCTGTCCATCACCATCCACGTCGTAGTTCTTGAAGGCCGCTTCGGGCAGGCCGAGTTCCTGCGGACTGAGCTTCTGATTTTTGACGGTCGTTCCCGACACGCCCGACTTGGCGGCATCGGCGCTGTCGTACTTGTCGATCACACGACGGATCAACTTCTGGATCGACTCACCGCCGGAAAGACTCACGAACGGGTTGACTGCTGCTGCTGCTGCTGCTGCCGCATTGTTGTTCGCCGCACGCGGGTTCTGTGGCACGGCTTGAGTCGGCCCCGCCTGCAACTCGGCCGCGCTGATCGTTTCGTCATCGTCGCGGTCCAGCTTGCGAAGAACATCGAGTGCCTTGGCCAACTCTTCCTTCGACAGCTTCTTGTCGGAGTTCGTATCGAGGCGATCGAACAGTGGCGTGTCGGTCGCCGCGTTGGCCATCGCGCCGGTGTTCGGATCGGCTTGAGCCTGTCGTGGTTGGAACTGCACTGAGAACGGAGACAATCCGAGCCGCTTGAAGTACGCCAGCAACTCGCCGCGCGTGATCTTGCCATCTTTGGGATTGCTGTCCGGCGACGCATCCAACGCGACCGGTTCCGTCCCCGTGCCCAGCTGCAATTGTTGAGCTTCGCGCGGCGTCGGGATGCGACCCCGCGCCTCATCGACCGTCACGACGCCATCGCCATTCTTGTCGAGAGCCTTCAGCAATGAGTCCACAAATTTCTCGTGACACTGCTTCGGCCCTTCGCCGTCGATCACAATCGACAGCTTCATCACCACGACGCCCGCATCAGCAAGGTACAGCACCTGATGCGACTCCACCGGCAGCACGTCAGCCGCCTGAGCCAGTGCCGCCTTGAAGACCCCCGCAGCGATCAACGTGATAAGTTTCATCGCGCTTCCCTTCATGGTGAATATCCTGTTTGTGTTCAAGAAGACCCCTCATCTTAGCGGCCTGTCGAAAATAGAAGCCTGAAGCGCGAGCGAAGGATTTCTGAGCCTAATTCGTCCGCATTTTCGACATCCTTCGCTCGCGCTTCAGGCTTCTATTCCCTTTTTCAACAGGCTGTTAGCACTCTCCCCGCAGAGCCGGGGCGAGGGAACAAGAGGAAGTCGCCTCACCGGGCGCACTGGATTCCGGCAACAGCTCGCGCAGTTTTTGGACCGCGCGTGCCCACAACATTTGTGCGGCGGGACGCGAGCGGTTGAGACGGCTGGCGACTTCATCGAACGGCAGCCGTTGGAGGTTGCGCAGCACGATCACGTCGCGGTAGTCCTCGGGCAGTTTGTCGATCGCCTCGGCCAGCAGCAGTTCGCTTTCGTGATGCAGAGCCAGTTGACTGGGACTCGCTCCCGGCGCGGCGGGTTCCCACGCGAAGCCCGCCGAATCGTCGGGGCCTGCTCCGGCGAGTGAGACCTCACGCTTGGCCGCTCTCTTTTCCGCCGTGCCGAAATGGCGAATCGCATCGCCCGTGTTGTGGGCCAGAATTTGCCTTAACCACGCCAGCCATTCGCCCTCAGTCTGACCGGCGAACCGATCGAAGTCGCGGTGAGCGTCGAGCAACGTCTGCTGCACGAGGTCCGACGCATCGACCTTGGCCTGCATCCACTTCTCGACATTCGCCCGAGCCAGCAGCGCGACATAACTGCGACACGCCGCGAACAGCCGCTCGCGCG
>JAYTGQ010000039.1:0-7955 GCA_043733345.1 Schlesneria sp. | reverse complement strand
ATGCGAGCTAACGATATTCGCGAAATGTCATCAGAAGAGGTTCAGTCGCGGATCGCGGAGCTCGAGGAGGAGCGTTTCCGTTTGAAGTTCCGCATGGCAACGCCCCGCGCGTCGATGGCAAAACAGCGTTCCACATCGCTCGACGCGCGGGGCGTTGCCCACGCGGTGAAACGAGGCAAGGGCCTCATTTTTGGCCGCGCGAGGTATAGAACGCCAGCCAGCAGATTGGATGAGCCAGAGCGTGTATCTCGCACACGGGAGAAGCTGACGCGAACCCGAAGCGTGAGGGCAACTCACGTCCTCGCTTACGCTTCGGGTTAGTGTGAAATGGGCCATCCTCACCCGTCTTCGGTACAATCGACCTACCAACCGAGCTTCAACACGCTTCGGATTGGAGGCTGGGCCATCGCCTTGTTCAACGTAGGGTGGGACAAGCTCGCTGCGAGCGCCGGCCCACCATCTGGAAACGTCGAGAAATCATGGTGGGCCGGTGCGGCGAAACGCCACTGGTCCCACCCTACAAGTTTCGCAGACCCATCAAGGCGATGGCCCTGGATTGGAGGCTGGCCGATGATCGGTGCGTCGCTGAGTTCGCGCGAACTCAGCGGCGTGACCAGGATCGATTCAGACTCGGGTTACTGAGAAGCCGAGGGGCGCGAGTTGCGTTTGCGATCTTGCTCGGTGAGCCAGATCTTGCGGAGGCGGATGATCGACGGCGTGACCTCGACGTACTCGTCGTCTTCGATGTACTCGAGTGCCATTTCGAGCGACATTTTGCGTGGCGGCTTGAGGATGACGTTCTCATCCGTTCCCGACGACCGCATGTTGGTCAGCTTCTTTTCCTTGATGGGATTGATGGTCATGTCGCTGTCGCGAGCGTTCTCACCCACGATCATGCCTTCGTAAATCTCATCACCGGGCGCGACGAAGAAGTCTTTTCCATCCTGCAACTTGAACAGAGCGAACGGCACCGCCCGGCCGGTTTCCTGCGAGATCAGCACACCGTTCGCGCGGTGCGGGACTTCCCCTTCGATCGGTTTGTACTGGTCAAAGCGATGATGAATGACGGCTTCGCCCTTGGTGGCGTTCAGCAGCCGTGTGCGGATGCCGATCAGACCGCGCGACGGGATCGAGAATTCGACGTGCGTGAAGCCGAGAGAATTGCCGACCAAGTCGATCACCTCACCGCGGCGATTGCCGACCGTTTCCATGACGGGACCGAGGCTGGTCGTCGGGACATCGATTTCGAGCAACTCGAACGGTTCGCACATCTTGCCGTCGATCAGCTTGCGAATGACGGTCGGCTTGCCGACGGACAGTTCGTACCCTTCGCGACGCATCGACTCGATCAACACGGCCAAGTGCAGCACGCCACGGCCCGAGACCTTGAAGGCTTCCTTGTCGCCGGACTCTTCCACGCGCAGAGCCACATTGGCTTCGAGTTCTCGATTGAGGCGGTCGCGAATGTGCCGCGTTGTCAGGTACTTGCCGCCGGTTTCTTTGTTGCCTGCGAACGGAGACGAATTGATCGTGAAGGACATCGAAATGGTCGGCTCATCGACGCTGATGCGTTCCAACGCGACGGCGTTCAAGGGATCGGCCACGGTGTCGCCGATCTCGGGCTTATCAAGGCCGGTCAGCGCGACGATGTCGCCGGCGGTTCCTTCAGGAACTGCGGTTCGACCGAGCTTGTCGAAGACTTCTACCGCGACGACCTGCTGCGCAAACTTGACGCCGCCCGCCTTCATCAACACCACTTTTTGGCCCGGCTTGATCGTGCCGCTGACGATCCGCCCCGTAGCAATACGCCCGACGAATTCGGAGTAGGCCAGTGATGTCACCATCATTTGGAACGGCCCCGTCGGATTCGTGAGCGGGCCGGGGATGCAGCGGACGATCGTGTCGAGCAGCGGTTTGATGTTGTCCGACGGGATCGTCGGGTCGAGCGTTGCATAACCGGCGCGGCCGCTGGCGAAGACGTAGGGAAAGTCCAGCGTCTTGTCGTCGGCTCCCAGCTCCACGAACAGGTCAAAGGTCTCGGTCAGCACTTCCTGCGGCCGAGCGTCGTGCCGGTCAATCTTGTTCACAACGACAATCGGCTGCAGCCCAATTTCCAGCGCCTTCTTCAACACGAAGCGGGTTTGTGGGCGGGGGCCTTCAAACGCATCGACGAGCAGCAGCACGCCGTCAGCCATGCGCAGCACACGCTCGACTTCACCGCCGAAATCCGAGTGGCCCGGCGTGTCGATGATGTTGATCTTGATGTCGCCGTACATCAGCGCAATGTTCTTGGCGAGAATCGTGATGCCGCGTTCTCGCTCTTGATCGTTCGAGTCGAGGATGCAATCGCCCTGAAGTTGGGACTCACGGAACTGGCCACTCGACTTGAGCAGGCAATCGACGAGCGTGGTCTTCCCGTGATCGACGTGGGCAATGATGGCAATGTTGCGGATATCGAACCGGCGCATGATGAAAAGACTCGGCGAGACAGCTTTCCACACCGGGAAAGTTGCTCAGGAAACAAACGGGGACAGACTGACAGACCGACCGGGGAGAGGGAAAAGCGAAGAGGCGGACTCACGGGCAGGCAAACTGACAGAACGACACACGCGACGCCGACCGAAGCCGGGGCATGACGGGGCGGGAGGATAGCAGACTGGCTAACGAGGTTGAAGCCATTGCCGCTTGAGGAAGAATTGATGAGCAGTCGTGCTGGCCAGAACACAGGGGACACAACGGTGGAGCGTTCGGCCGTGCGAGTTGCACCTCGCCCGGCTCACCAAGAATCGCTCATCGACGACCGCGTGAGGGATAATGTGTCACGTCGTGCCGCGACCACTTGGCGATTCCATTCGAGTTGTTCGCCGGCTTGGCTCAGAACTGTTTTTGCAGTTCACTCGCAATGCCTGCTTGCAGGTCGTCAAACTGGCGGCGAATTTCTGGCAACTCGCGGGCCACGCGCGGAAAGTCGCAGGCCGCCGCGAGTTTTTCCACAGACGCCAACCTTTTCACAAGGTCGGCCGCCCCGACGATGCTCACGGTTCCCTTGAGTGTGTGCGCGGCTCGCTGGAGTTCTACCGCGTCGCGTTCGGCGAGTGACCGATGAATTGTGGCATGCACTTTCGGGCTTTCCACCTGAATCAACCGCAGCACATCGACCAGCAAATCCTGCAAACCGCCCAATCGTTCGAGAGCCAGTTCACGATTGAAGACGATCGGACGCACGACGGCGGTTTGGCTCACCGCATCCAAAATCGTGGTGCTTCTCAGCGAGGCTTGGTCCCTCGCGCAGGGCGAGCCTTGCGGTTGGATTTGATCCAGTGCGGTCGTGAAGTCGAACCCCTGGAAAATCGTGGCGTCGGGTGGAGGCGATTGGAGCAACATTGCAACTCATCTCGAATAGTAATCGACTTCGACAAGAGGGACGGTCGTGTCCTTGGCAACCTATTGAACGAGGTAAGATGGACGCCTCGTCCGTCCGTTTCCGAGCAGTTCACGCTCGGACGAGGCGTCCAAGCTACGTTTTTCAACAGGCTGTTCGTCCCTCAGTGTGACGGACCTTCTCAAGGATAGGTCAGACTTTGACAGAGCACGGAGGAGGGGCAACCGTCAGAGCCAGTTCTTGCGGGCTGACCGCGACAAGGAGGGACGTTACGGGGTGTGATGATTATTCGCGGTGACAAACAGAGTCGTGAACTCGTTGCGTTGGCGATGCGATCGCGAGCCTCTGGTTGTGACAATCCGCCACAGGTTTTCGTTCGGCAACGTGTCCGCTCTCGGCTGTTTTCTTTTGACAACTCGGAATCACGACCTAGGTTTCCGCCACGCGACACGGCAAGAGCGGTGCGGGCAGTGAGGGGCTGCCTGATGACACGCTCGAACGATGTCCATTCCAACTGAAGGTACGAATATGTCGAGAATCTTGGTGGTTGATGATTCCGCTGTCGAACGCCGCATGATCGGCGGACTCTTGGGTGAGAATCCCGATTGGACGATCGACTACGCGGGTGACGGCGCCGAAGCGCTGGAGCGATGTCAGGCCCATGAGCCGGATCTCGTCGTCACCGACTTCAACATGCCTTCGATGGATGGCATGCAGTTGCTCAACCGACTCAAGCACAAATTCCCGCGAGTGCCGGTCATCATCGCCACGTCTGCGGGAAGCGAAGAGTTGGCGGTCACGGCCCTGCAGCAAGGTGCCGCCAGCTACGTTCCCAAAATTCTGATGGCTCGCGATTTGGGCCGTGTCGTCGATACCGTTCTGACCGCCAGTCAGGACCGTCGGCAAACGGATGCCGTGTTGACGGCTTTCGTCCGGCAGGAATTGCGGTTCTCGTTTCCGAGTGACCGCCGATTGGTTCGCTCGGCAGTCAGCACGTTGCAAGAGTTCGGAATGCGCTTCGGCGTCTTCACGGATCGGGAGCGGACGCGCGTCGGTGTCGCATTGGAAGAGTCTCTACTGAACGCCATCATCCACGGCAACTTGGAAGTCAGTTCCAAGCTGCGTGATCTCGACGATGGTTCGTATGAGAAGCTGATCGCGTTGCGCGTCGGCAAGTCGCCTTACAAAGATCGCCGCGTCGAAATGGTGGCACAGTTTTCAGCAGACCAAGTTGAGTTCGTGATCCGCGACGAAGGCCCCGGCTTCGATGTCAGCCAACTTCCCGATCCGACTAATCCTGAAAATATCGCGCGCGCCCACGGTCGCGGCGTGCTGCTCATGCGAACTTTCATGGACGAGGTCTCGTACAACGAAACCGGCAACCAAGTCACGCTGATGAAGCGCAAGACCGGCGCAGCGGCACCTGCCCACGTCTGAGTTGCCAGTCGGTGTCTGTTTCATAAATCGTTCGAGCGGCGAGATTCGGAAGAGTCTCGCCGCTCGTTGCATTCCCGAATGCTGGGGAATCAGGGGCGTGACGGTCGATAGACCTTGGACAACGTATCGTTCACTATCGGGCTATCCCTCGCGCGGTCGAGGCTGACACTCACCCGAAGCGTAAGTTTTGAAGTTGCGCATTTGCGATTCGAAGTAGCTGAATTCGCAAGAATTCAGCCTTTTCGGCACCTGCGAAGCCCCTGAGTTCTTGCGAACTCAGCTACAAAATGCGAGTGCGCAACTTCAAAACTCACGCTGCGGGTTGGTGTTTGAGTTTTGAAACCGCTTCTACAGATCTACTCAACTCATTCGGCGACCGCCTTCAAGAGCGAAAGCAGCGTCGAGCGGATTTTTGGTTCCGCGTCGGTAGCCAGATAACTCGAGCGTGCCCGCCAAGTTTCGTAACCGCCGAGCCGATGTTGCTCGGGAGTCGGCAGATATCCGTTGTAGCCGTTGGCCAGCTCAATTGTGAACGTCGCGGGAAGCGGGCTGTGTTTCTTCAACGCGAGGCCGGTCTCGGTGAACGTCTCGCAGGGACTCGACACGATCCCAAGCTGCCCGATGCGGAAGGCTTGCAGCTTGGCTTTCATTGTGGCGGGGTACTTCGCGAGTAGAACGGTCTCTCTGGCATAGATCAGCGGCATGCCTCGCAGCGGTCGGTCGGTCACTTCCGCAAGGCGTTTCTCAGCGGCGGCGACTTCTTCGGGCGAGGGGACTCGCACGCCGAGTTCGACTTCCGCCTCGCGCACTTTCAGCGGCAGTGAATCCTGATATTGAATCTGTTGGTATGCCTTCGCGGCCGCTTGAGCGACGATTTCCGCAACGATCCCCATCTGCTCGTAAGGCTCTCGCTGGGGGCCGGTCTTGAGACTGAAGTTGACGTTGTTCACGTCGGCACTCGTCCCATTGGAGAGGATCGCGACGAATGGCGGCGGACTCTTTCCATCTTCGGTCTTGCTGACGGACGCGCCGACGTGACGGCCGATCCGCACGCAGAACTCACCAAAGTAATCGGCCGACAACTGGCCACCGCTCACACCACCGACGTAGTGCAACGAGTAGTTCGCGAGCAGCGCGATCGGCCGCCCGTCCCGAGCTTGCACTGATAGCAGTGAAACCTGTGGGTCGATCGGTCCCACCTGCTGGTCCACTTGCGGATTGCTGTAGCCGGGATTCATCTTCGCTTTGTCCGTACGACCGCCGAACGGGTCTTCACTGATTTCGCCCGACTTGAGCAACCAGCGTCGATTGAAAATTTGGGACGGCTCGTCGATCGCACCCCAGCCGATCCGAGCCGGTTCAAGTTGTCGATGAGCCTGCTCGATCCCCTTCGCAATTTGAATGGACAGAAATTTCACGTACTTCGCGTCGGGATCACTCTGAAACACGCCGGTCGATGTTGGACACGAATGCGAGTGCGTAGCCGAAATCAAAATGTGCGAGGTCGGGATGCCGGTCTGCTCGCAGGCCAGTCGCTTGGCTTCATCCAATAACTCGCGCGGCAGCATGCAACTGTCGCAGACGACGATCGCGAGCGTCGTCTCGGAGTTGGAAAGAACCAGGCACCGCGCATGCAGCGGATCATGTGCCGACTGAGCGAGCGTGTCCGCCATGTTGCCGTTCACCGAGATCGGGAACTCAGTCGGCGTGATGTCCTGCGCGAAGGCTCCTGCCCGCAGCGACTGCAGCGATTCGGCGGCGCGGGCGGGGTGAGAGTTGATCGCTTCACAAGCGACGAACGATGCGAACACTATCGCACAACGAACGACAAATGCAGGGCGACTCGCCATCGGAAAAGTCCTCGGTCAAGAAGTCGGAAATGGGAACCAGTCCAGGCGACAGTCTGCCGCAGCGTTCCTGATGCCGCAACCGACGATGGCGGCTTCAGTGGAGACCCGTTCCACATCGCAGCCACTTCAACAGGGCCATCTCCTTTTTGATGTAGGGTGGGCCAAGCTCGCGTCGAGCGCCGGTCCACCATCGGGAACAGTCGAGACTTCAGGGTGGGCCGGCGCGGCAAAGCGCCGCTGGTCTCACCCTACAAGTTCCGCAGCCCCAACAAGGCGATGGCTCGGCCACTTCTGTGTCGTGCCTTGCGACGGGACGGCATGGCCTGAACAATCCCGTCCCGCGCGACCTGACCCCGGTCGTTCCTCTCGAATCTCAAGCTCACCCGTAATTGCGAGTTCACCATGCAGCAGACTTGTAAACGTCACTCGTATCGAAAGCTCGGACCCGTGTTGGCTGTCCTCGTTGTGTTCAGTCTCGGTTGTGCGCCTCCGCCGCCTGCCGTCAGGCCAGCCGCACCCGTTCCTGCGGTGACGATGAAGGCACCGGTCGCTCCTGAACGGGTTGCATCCGCGAAGCCGCTTGAGTTGCGAGCCATGAACTGGGGCGAGGCTCAAGCGTTTGTGGCCGAGCACAAAGGAAAGGTCGTCGTCGTGGATGTCTGGTCCACATCGTGCCAGCCGTGTCTTGACGAGTTCCCGCACTTGGTCGCGTTGCAGCAGCGGTATCCGCAAGACGCGGTCTGCGTCTCGTTCGATTGCGACTTCATCGGCGCGAAGAACAAGCCGGTCGATTACTACCGCGAGCGAGTCCTCAAAGCCTTGATCGAAATGAAGGCCGAGACGATCGTCAACCTGATCTCCACCGTTGCTGCTGATGAGTTGTTTCAGCAGATGGATCTCGATTCCATCCCGGCCGTCTACGTGTTTGATCGCGAGGGAAAACTCTCGAAACGCTTCGACAACCGAACGCCGGTCGGTGGCGGCCAAGAAGGAATCTCGTACGAGAAGCAGATCGACCCGCTCGTGGCTGAGCTTGTGAAAGCCGCCGGTCAATGAAGCGGCAGAAAATGAGCGAAACACCAACCCGCAGCGTGAGCGAGGGCAATCACACGCTGGATAACCCGACGCGGTCTTCGGCCGTAACCAAAACTTGAACAGAAGCAAACGAAGATCACAAAGGTCCTGCAGTCGCGTGACTTCGGCAATACCGTCTGACTCTGCTGGATCGCTCCGCCCTTCGTTCCCTTCGTTTGCTTCTGTTCAAAATCTGCGCGCCGCGCAAAGAA
>JAYTGQ010000038.1:0-2885 GCA_043733345.1 Schlesneria sp. | reverse complement strand
GCACATTTCACACTAACCCGAAGCGTAAGCGAGGACTGGTGTTGCCTCCTCGCTTACGCTTCGGGTTAGTGTCAGCTTCAACCGCGTGCGGTATAACGGTGCCCCCTCTCAGGAGCGAGTTTCGGCGGCGGTTGTGCCCAGCAAAACGCTCCCCAAAAGATCGTGTAAACCTCTCACTCTGGATCGTGTGAGATTATGGAATGCTGGCTCCGTCACGATTTCTGCTTCGGTCCCCACCTGTGTACGCCCGCGCATGAATTTACCGAGCGTTGCAACTCCCTCGATTTGCATCCGATCCATACTGCCAAGCCTGTCCAAGGACGCCGCAGTAAACTCTTGCGGTCCTTGCTGCCGAGCGTCATGCTCCGCCGTACGAAAATTCCTATCCGTTTTTTAGAATGTTGTGAAGTCTGTCGAAATTTCTTGTTGCCGAGACCTCCTTCATGAATCGTTTGCCCCGTTCCGCTGCTTGTGCTTGGATGCACGTCTTCATCGTTTCGGCAATTTTGCTCACGGCAATTTCAGCGGCCAATGCCGAGAATTGGCCTCGGTATCGCGGGACAGATGGATTGGGGGTGAGCGTTCAAGTAGGCATTCCAACCGAATGGAGCGAGGGAGACTATGCGTGGGTCACGCCCCTCCCCGGTGAAGGACATTCGTCGCCCGTCGTTTGGAACAAGCATTTGTTTGTGACAACGGCCACGGACGGCGGGTTGGTTCGGTACTTGTGCTGCCTCGACTCGATCACGGGTGAGATCAAGTGGACGCGCGCGGCGGGCTACAACACCAACCGCAAGCACGCCAAAAACAGCTTTGCTTCCGGCACGCCTGCCACGGACGGAGAACACGTCTATGTGGCGTTCTCCGATCAGGAACGCTTCGCTCTTGCCGCGTATGACTTTGAAGGAAAGCTGGCGTGGCGAACGTGGCTGGGTCCGTTTGTGAGCCAGCACGGTCAAGGAGCCTCGCCGCTCGTCTTTGAAGACTTGGTGATCGTCGCCAACGATCAGGATGGACCGAGCGCCATTGTCGCTTGTGATCGTCGCACCGGCCGAGTCGTCTGGAGTTGTCTGCGTACCGCCCGCGAAGCCTCGTATGCGACTCCGCTTTTGATCGAGTCCAAAAATCAAAAGCCACAACTCATCTGTCTCGCGGGGGCTTCCGGTTTGACGAGCCTCGATCCGTGGACCGGTCACGTCAATTGGTCGTCTGGCGAATTGCCACAGCGAACGGTGGCGACCCCGACCTTCACCAACGGACTGATCTTTGCCACCTGTGGACAGGGCGGCAAAGGAACGCGACTGATCGGTGTCGATCCCTCCGGTCACGGCGATGTCAGTGAGACTCACATCAAGATTCGGCGCGAGAAGGAGCTACCCTACGTCCCCGCGATGACGGGGGTCGGCGAGTTGCTCTTCCTCTGGAACGACAACGGCGTCATCAACTGCCTCGATTCCAAGACCGGTCAAACCGTCTGGCAAGAGCGGGTCGGCGGCAACTTCAGCGGCTCGCCGGTCTGCATCGACGGCAAGCTCTACTGCATCGAAGAGTCCGGACAGGTCGTCGTTGTTGAAGCCGGTCCCGCTTACAAACTGCTCGGTCAAAGCCCCCTCGGCGACCCCAGCTACTCCACGCCCGCTGTCGCCAATGACCGACTCTACCTGCGCTCGTTTCATCGAATCGCCTGTTTGAACGGCAAGCCAGCCCAGCCATCAAAGTAGTCTTTGTCTCGCCGCACGAAGACAGCCGGGGGCAAGCTGGGCAGAGACGAAGCTGTTCGCGTCAAACTCGAACTTGGTTTGCTTCTGGTCGAGAACGGAAAGACGATGTGGGTGAAGCCCCGAGTGTCCGTCAGGCCAGTTCGCATCGCACATCTTCTTTTTTTCATAGACCAATTACTTTTCGGAACCCTTCAGATGCCAGCTTGGCCCGGTGGTCCCTGCCCGAAGTGCGGCGATGACATGCCGCTCAACATGATTCACTGTCGCTCCTGCCGGACGTTGCTCAACACCGACTTGGAGCGTGACAGCGTGGAAGTCCCCGTCTTCGTCCCGTTGCAAGAGATCGGCGCGATGATCGAAATCATGCCGGTGGGTCTCTTCACGAGCTGCCCGAAGTGCTCGCAAGAACTCAAGGTCAATCGGAAGTACCTCGGCCAAAACGTGCAATGCAAATTCTGCGCGGCCGGTTTCCAGCTCGACCCCGCCCGCCCCAACGTCAGCGAAGCCGATGTCTATTCCAAGTGCGCCCACTGCGAACAAGACCTGCGGTTCGCCAAGAAGTACATCGGCGTCAAAGTCGCCTGCCGCTATTGCGCGGGCAAGCTCCACATCGTCAGCGAACTCTCCGCGACGTAATGTCCCGCACACCAACCCGAAGCGTGAGCGAGGACGAGGGCGAGGGCGAAGGACACCGAGTACGTGCTAGGATCCGCCCCTGTAGGACGGGCACTCCTGCCCGTCTGGCTTTGGCATTGAGGAGCGGACGGGGAGAAGAGCGGACGGGCAGGAGTGCCCATCCTACGGCACGAGCGAACCGACTTCCGCCTGACTCAGCGCCCCCGCGACCATCGAACACCGCCGCCGCCGCGCGATCCCCCTTCTGCACCGATGCCGCTCGCCACACGACGCCGTTCACCTGCGCATCGCGCCCGTTCGTCGAGACATCTTTCCCGTCCTTCACCAGTGGCCAGTGCCCGACCAGTCCCTCGTTGAGGCTCCTCACGTCCTGAGCCATCGCGGTATCTAACCCAACTCCCCATCCGACCACCGCGACGAGAATGATGCTGCTGATAAGGAACTGGCTCGCAATAACTTCCCGGTTTGACGCAGTGATTCTGTGAGCGGCAAGGCGCTAGCCGCCGGTAGTTCCAACTCACCGGCGGC
>JAYTGQ010000037.1:0-2886 GCA_043733345.1 Schlesneria sp. | reverse complement strand
GTAAGCCCCCCGGTTCTTCCAGCGAAGGGCTAACGCCCAAGAACCGGGGGGCTTACGCCGCCCCGCTCAGATGTCTCATTACCGACCGCGCGAGGTATCAAACACTTCACCACTTATCTCTCCAGCCCCTTCAACCGACCCGAGCTGTCGCCAAGCGCATCGACGCCCGCGTCCATGCGGTCGAGCATCGAGAGGAACAGGTTGTTGAGCGGCGTTTCCTTCGGGGAGACGATGTGTCGGCCGGACGCGATCGTGCCGCCTCCCTTGCCCGCCAGTAGGACCGGGAGGTCGTGGTGGCTGTGAGCATTGCCGTCAGCGATCGCGCTGCCGTACACGATCATCGAGTTGTCCAGCAGCGTGCCGGTCCCCTCGGGGATGCTGTTCAGCCGTTCGAGGAACTTGGCGTAGTGACCGATCAGGTACTTGTCGATCTTCGCGAGATGCTTGATCCAGTCCTGCTTGTTCTGGTGATGCGAGAGATGATGGTGACCGTCGTTCACGCCAACCATTGGGTAGCTGCGGTTGCTCCCCTCGTTGGCCATCATGAACGTCGCCACGCGGGTCGTGTCGGTCTGGAAGGCGAGGGCCATTAACTCGAACATCAGCCCGATGTGTTCGTCGAGTTCCTTGGGGACGCCGCGCGGCAACGTCAGGTCAGGGATCTTCTGACTGGAGGAATCGGATTTCGCGCGCTCGATCCTCTGCTCGATCTCACGCACGCTGGAGAAGTATTCGTCCACCTTGCGGCGGTCGGTCTGGCCGAGCTGTTGCTTGAGCTTCGACGCATCGTCGGTCACGAGATCGAGGATGCTCTTGCGGTACTCGTCCCGCTTCGCGCGGCCCTTCGCCGCTTCACGATCATCGGTCGATCCGAACAGTCGCTCGAACACCAAACGCGGGTTGATCTCTTTGGCCATCGGTGTGGTGGCCGTCTTCCATGAGATGTTGTTCGAGTAGGCACAGCTATAGCCCGAGTCACACTGTCCCGCGTTGCGGCCCCCCTCTGTGCCGAGTTCAATCGACGGCAACTTGGTCAGCTTCCCAATCTTGTCGGCCGCGACCTGATCGACCGACTGCCCGACTTTGATATCGACGCCGCTCGTCTTTACGGGATGAGCACCCGTCAGGAACGCGGCCGAGGAACGCGCGTGATCTCCCGCGCCGTCCCCTTTATGTCGAGCGTTGTCTTGCATGAGACCGGTCATCACGCAGACCTGATCCTTCACCTTCGCGAGCGGTTCGAGCGTGGGCGACAGTTGCCAGTCGGTGCCCTCGCCCTTCACGGTCCACTCGGGAACGATCACGCCGTTCGGGACGAAGACGAACGCCATCCGCTTTGGCGCACCCGCCGACTGCGCCGCAAAGCCGCTCTTGGGCAGCATCGCCTCCAACAACGGCAGGCCGAGCGTCGCGCCGACGCCCTTCAAAAACGTGCGACGATGCAAGGGATGATGGTGACTCATGTTGTGTCCTCGAACTTAGCAGCCTGATGAAAAAGGGAGGGCGAGGCTCCCGCCGAGCCGTGTGCGTGACGAAAGTCGCTTGTTTCTCGCGGCTCGGCAGGAGCTCCCGACAGCCGTTTTTCAACAGGCTGTTAACGCGGCATCGCCGCCCCGATACGCCGATCATGATCGGCTGGGGGCGGCGAAGACGCCGCCCCCAGCCACACGACCATTTTTCGGTCATCACTCGCCTTGATCGCCACCGAATCGGCGACGATCTAATCGCTTAAAGCGTTGGTTGCCGAGTGCTTCGCGCTTCGGTGCCTTCGGGCCACTGGAGAACCGGCCAGCGCCGCCTTGTGGGGTGCCACCCTGGCCAGCGCCCCCTTGACCTGCACCGCCTTGGCCACCTGCGAACCGCCGTCCGCCGCTGGGAGGACCACCGGCGTTTCCGCCCGCCTGTCCTTGGAAAGGGCGCTTACGTGGCGGCGGTTGATACTCACCCTGCGGCGGCTGTTGTTGTTGATCGGCATAGCGGCCTCGACGTGGAGGCGGAGATCCACCCTGACCGCCACCAGCGGGAGGACCACCGGCGGGTGCCGCTCCAAATTGTCCCTGACTGCGGAACTCGGGACGCGGGCGCGGCGGGCGACTCTGTTCTGGATAGCCTTGGCCACTCTCCGCCATCTCTTCGGGGAATCGCCGACGCGGACGTTCTTCACGCTGAGGGCGTTGTTCTTCACGAGCGGGTCGCTGCTCTTCACGAGGCCGTTCGACGCGCGCTGCAGGTGGGACAACAGGAGTCGCGGTAACCCCGGCGGGATTGCGCAACCAATCGGCGATTGCACCGCGCAGGAACCGCCATTCGCTGCCAATCTTTCGACCGGGCAACCCTTGTTCCTTCAACATCTGTCGAATGTCGCTGTAGTTCACCTTCAGGTAAACCGCGGCCTCTTCGAGCGACAGCACGTCCAGTTCGCTCATCGGATCTTCTTCGTCTTGGTCGATCTCGAAGAGTGCGGCCATCTTGTTCTTCATCTCGTTGGCGTATTCCTCATCGGTGAGGTCATCGCCCGCTTCTTCCTCATCCGTGGCGAACTCTTGTTCGAGTTCATCGCCATCCTCATCGTCCTGACTGTCCTGCGCTTCTTGCGCGAGGAGACTGGCTGCCCGAGCCGCCTCCACCAGATTCGCATCGTTCTCTGCCTTGTCTTGATCGTTCACAGCAATTCCTTGAAACATGCGGCCTCGCGCCGCGAGAGAGAGCGAAGCCGAGCGGCTTCGCTGAAAACCAAAATCACTCCCAACACCAACCCGAAGCGTGAGCGAGGAAGTCGCTGGCTGCTAGCCCTCACGCGATCAGTGATGAGACATCTGAGCGGGGCGGCGTCAGCCCCCCGGTTCTTCCAAAGCGGGCTTACGCCCAAGAACCGGGGGGCTGACG
>JAYTGQ010000036.1:0-2903 GCA_043733345.1 Schlesneria sp. | reverse complement strand
GGCCGTGACACTCGTGACCAGCCGTGCGGCGCCGTCAGGCGCCGAGGTGTCGATGGGAGCGACCGGTGACCTCATCCAGGTCTCGGTGGTGCGCCGCCCCGCTCAGATGTCTCATCACTGACCGCGCGAAGTAGATGCGGCCCTCGTGGTGAACCGATACGGTTCAACAACACCAACCCGAAGCGTGAGCGAGGACGCGCTCGAAGAGACTCATTGCTGCTCGATGGCTGGTGTGCCGATCCTCGCTTACGCTTCGGGGGATGTGCCAGCGGAACCATCACGAACCAATCTCGTACAGACTTACTTTCCTTGGACTCACGATGCTTGACCTTCAATTTGTTTGCGACAACCTCAATGCGGTTCGGACCAACTGTCAGAACCGGCATGTGGAGGCGGACCTTGACCGGCTGCTGGAACTGCGAGCACTGCGGGGCGAGTTGATCACGACTCTCGACGGAGACCGGCAACGGCAGAATGAGATCGCTCAGGCGATCCCCAAAGATAAGTCGCCCGAGGTCCGTCAGGCGCTGATTGAACAAGGCAAAACACTCAAGCAAACGGTGCCCGCCATCGACGCGAAGCTCAAAGAGGTCGAGGCCGAAATCCGTGCCGCGTTGATGACGATCCCGAATCTGACTCATCCCGACGCGCCGCTCGGTGAGGAAGCGGACTCGAAGACCGCGCGGACGTGGGGGACGATCCCGAAGTTTGATTTCAAGCCGCTGGATCACGTGGCCCTCGCCGAGAAGCACGATCTCATTGATTTGGAGGCCGGGGCGCGCGTGACGGGAAGCGGCTTCTACTTCCTCAAAAATGAAGCGGTGCTGTTGGAGTTGGCCCTGACGCAGTACGCCGTTCAGAAGCTGGTAAAGCACGGGTTCACCCTGCATACGACACCGGATCTCGCACGCATGGAAATTCTCGAAGGGACCGGATACCAGCCGCGCGGGAATGAGACTCAGATTTACTCGATCGCCGGAATGGACCTGTGCCTCGTCGCGACGGCTGAGATCACGCTGGGCGGTTCGTTGAAGGATCAGGTTCTGAATATCGACAAGCTGCCGATCAAAGTGGCGGGCATCTCGCATTGCTTCCGGACGGAAGCGGGAGCGGCGGGCAAGGCGACGCGCGGCATCTATCGCGTTCACCAGTTCACGAAGATTGAGATGTTTGGCTTCACCGCGCCGGATGTCGCGGCTTCGGATGCCGTTCACGCCGAGATCGTCGCCATCGAAGAGGAAATCTTTCAGGGCTTGGGCATCCCGTATCGAGTCCTCGACATTGCGTCGGGCGATCTCGGTGGTCCGGCCTATCGCAAGTTCGATCTCGAAGCGTGGATGCCCGGTCGTGGCGAGGCGGGCGAATGGGGCGAGATCACGTCGGCCTCGAACTGCACCGACTTCCAAGCCCGTCGCCTTAACATCCGCTGCAAGTCGCCCGAGTGGAAAGGGACGAAGTACGTTCACACGTTGAACGGCACCGCGATCGCCGTCACCCGCGCGATCATCGCGATCATGGAAAACTACCAGCAGGCGGACGGCAGCATTCTGATTCCCGAAGCGCTGCGACCGTGGGTCGGGAAAGATCGGATTGGCTGATGAATTCACACCGTGCGGCTTTACTTCATTCAGCCGCAACCCAAACTCCGCTCAGGATTGAGTGTGTCCCTTAATCGGCCAGCACTGCCTCTTCCCCGTGTCCGCCCGTGTTCCCCGTGGTTCTTCTGACTGCACACAGAAAAACCACGGGGAACACGGGCGGACACGGGGGAAATTAGTAGCACAGTGCCATTGAACGACCTTGAATGCTCCGCAGCATGACCGCAGAATCCGACCGCCCGATTTCCGAGTAGGCGAGCGGAAAGAGTTGTCTGCCCCACACCAACCCGAAGTGTGAACGAGGGCGTCGATAGAGACTTCACCCTCGTTCACACTTCGGGTTGGTGTGTTCGGGTAAATCATTTCTTGCCGCTCGCCTTAGGAGACTAACCATGAGTATCGCCGTCTTAGAGCCATCTGTTCCGCCGTTGCCATTCGATCCCGATCCACAATCAACGCCGGAAGAGTTGTTGGAGATGTCCGAGGGTGTGGGTTTCGAGTTGGTGGACGGACAATTGGTGGAACGCAACATGGGCATGGAATCGAGCTGGGTGGGTGGCAAGTTGTTCCGACACTTGAGTGACTTCGTCGAACAGAGGCAACTGGGCTTTGTCTTTCCCGCTGACGCGGGCTACGAGTGCTTTCCGGACAGCCCCAAGAAGATTCGTCGGCCGGACGTTTCGTTTGTGGCTCATCCTCGTTTTCCCAACGGCACCATTCCCGTCCGCTTCATGAAACTCGCCCCCGATCTGGCGGTCGAAGTCGTTTCGCCGAATGACTTGTACGAGAACGTGTTGGCCAAGGTTGGCGAATACTTGAGCGCCGGTGTGAGGTTGATTTGGGTGATCGATCCGAAGCAGTGGGCGGCCCAAATCTATCGTCTCGATGGAACCACGACCTTCGTGCGAAGCGGCGGGGAGTTGAGTGGTGAGGATGTCGTTCCCGAATTTCGTTGTCCGCTCAAACTCCTCGTTCCCCCGAGCATCGTCGAGACGGCTCTCTGAGCCGAGTCTTGCGCAACGTCTGTTTTGGCCGGATTATTCACCACGAAAAACACGAAAGACACGAAAGTGAAGAAGAGACGAGAGTTCTAATCCCAAGTGACCGCAATGGCACGACGCGCGATGTCTTGAATTGCTCTGATCTCAACTCTCTTCAATTTCGTGTCTTTCGGTATTTCGTGGTTCCTCATGAATAATCCGGGTTTTATACCTTGCACGGCCAAAACTGCTTCGTTTAACCGCGTGGGCAACGCCCCGCGCGAATGCGGCAAAAATGGCTTCCCACGCCGCGCGGGGCGTTGCC